>NZ_WLUL01000019.1:0-29940 GCF_009706585.1 Providencia sp. wls1916 | reverse complement strand
AAATAACATCCAAGACCAAATTAATGGGCTGACACTGCATTCAACCCGTATTATCTACCCCCATGATGCCAAAAACGGGGTGACGTACACTATCACCAATAATACGGCGATACCGTATTTATTGCAGGCGCGCCTCTTGCCGTGGGAAGGGAATTCATCAAGCAAAACGGCGAACGAGAATACCGAAGCCGCCGATGAAAATTTGACGGCATTTATTGCTTTACCACCGTTACAGCGCTTCGAACCGGGTGAAACGCTCACATTGCGTATTCTTCAAAAACATCATTTACTCGCGCAAGATAAAGAGTCGATTGCGCAGTTGTCACTGACGGCGATCCCCGCGCAATCAAAAGAGGCGGCGGAAGGCGCGCAAATGATCCTTGCCGTACAAAATAATCTGAAGCTGTTTTATCGCCCCGCGGGATTACCGGAACATCATCTCGACAACATCGCCGAACAGCTGCAATTTCAGCGTACAAAAAACACGCTAACCCTGAAAAACCCGACGCCTTTTTATGTCACGTTAGCGTCACTGTCGGTGGGGAAGAACGCCCTGAATTTAAGTTCCTCACGCATGATCCCCCCCTTTGGGGAGGCGCAGTGGCCCCTTGATGCCAGCCATATGGGAAGCGACATTCATTGGCAGCTCATGGAAGACGATGGCGGAACCGACAAAATGAGAACACGCCAACTCTCAGCAATGTAACCACACCCGACAGATAAACACATTCACCCGATGCGCATTGGCAACGGGAGGATTCTTGCATTCGCAAGATAAAGGAAGACCATGAAAAAAGCCGATAAAATTGCTGAACACCAGCCAAAAAATCCTTTTTTCCGTTATCACCCGCTGGCGTGTGTATTGCTATTGGCGGTCGCGCCAACACAGGCCGAAGATTACTTTGATCCCAGTTTTTTAGGGGTTGCAGGTGAAAACACAGACGTGGATTTATCCGCCTTCTCACAAGCCGGTGGCGTTGCCGAAGGGGAATACACCGTTTCCGTATTTGTGAACCAACAGGACGTGGGGCAATTCACGCTTAATTTTATCAAAAATACCCACGGTGAAATCGCACCGGAATTAACCCCTGAGCAGCTCGACACCTTTGGGGTCAATGTGTCGCAAATTCCTGTCCTGAAAGACTTACCTAACGGCGAGTTTATTTCAGATTTAGGCGCCCTGATCCCACAAGCGACAACCCGATTAGATTTGTCACGCTTACGATTAAACATCAGCGTGCCGCAAGTGGCGATGCAATCTCAAGTCAACCGTAATGCGGATCCGTCATTATGGGACGATGGCATTCCGGCACTCATGGCGAACTATAACGTCAGCGCCGGTCGCACCACGAGCCGCTATGACCACGGCAAAAAAAATCAAAATACCAACGTCTTTGCGTCCGCACGATTGGGTGCCAATGCAGGGCCGTGGCGTCTGCGCAGTAACCTCACCCATTCCCGTTTCGAATACAGCGGGAGCGAGAACCAATCGGCCACGACCAACACCCAAACCTACTTTTCCAATACCACCCTATCACGGGATATTCGTGCATTACGCTCGACATTGTTAGTCGGTGAAAGCAGCACGGGCAGCGATGTGTTTGATGGTGTGCCCTTTAAGGGCGTGCAGCTAACCTCTAACGAGCAAATGCTGCCAAGCCAATTACGCGGCTATGCGCCGGCGATCAGTGGTGTTGCCAACAGCAACGCTCGCGTCACTATTCGCCAAAATGGCAATATCGTGTATGAAGCCTATGTGGCTCCAGGGCCCTTTTATATCAATGATATCCAGCAAGCGGGCTTATCCGGGGATTATGACGTCACGGTCACCGAAGCCGATGGCGCTGAGCGCCAGTTTGTAGTTCCCTACTCATCTTTACCCGTGATGTTGCGCCCCGGTGGCTGGAAATACGAAGTGGCCTCCGGTCGTTACAATGGCAACTTGACCACCAGCTCACGTCGTTCTGACTTTATTCTCGGTACTGCTGTTTATGGGCTGCATAACGATGTCACGGTGTATGGCGGCGCCTTGCTGGCAAAAGATTATCAATCTCTGAGTTTAGGAACAGGAGTCTCTTTAGGTGACTTCGGTGCTGTCTCCACGGACGTCACGCACTCATCGGCTAAATTTACTTATTCCAACCCAGTTACCAGCTCTAGCGAGCGAAAAACGGGGCAATCTTACCGTATCCGTTACTCAAAAAGCTTAATGGCAACCGGCACGTCGGTGGATTTAACTGCATTACGTTACTCCACCGAGCATTTCTATAATTTTAGCGAATTTAACAGCCAAGGTTATCGCCTTGAAGAGGGTCTTAGCCCGTGGACTTTACAGCGTCGTCGCAGCAGCTTCCAAACCCAGCTCAGCCAACAGATGCAACAGTATGGCTCACTGCATTTTCGCGCTAATCGTGATGATTACTGGGGCAGCAGCCGAACGTTAACGGGTTTATCCATGGGCTACAGCAACAGCTTTAAAGGGGTCAGTTACGGTGTGAACTACAATATCGACCGCGTCAAAGACAGTCGCAATCACTGGCCGGAAAACCGCCAGCTCTCTTTTAACTTAAGCGTGCCGTTCAGTGTGTTTACCCAAGACCGTGATTTACAGTCCATTTATGCCACCTACTCCATGAGCCATGACCAAAATGGGCGCACGCAAAATAATAGCGGCCTGAGCGGCAACATGCTGGATGGCAAGCTGTCGTATGGCGCGTCACAAAGCTGGGGAAATAAAGGGCAAATAGCCAACACCAACCTGAATGCGGGCTACCAAGGCGATAAAGGCAGTATCAGTACCGGTTATAGTTATAGCAATAATTCCCAGTCAATCAATATGAATGCCAGCGGCGGCGCCTTGCTCCACGCCGAAGGGCTAACCTTAAGCCGTTCGATGGGGGACTCTGTTGCACTGATTAGTGCACCGGGCGCCGAAGGGGTCAGTGTTAATGGTGGTTCTGCTGTCACGGATTGGCGAGGCTATGCGGTGGCACCTTATCTCTCCGACTATAACAAAAACAGCATTGGCTTAGACCCAAGCACACTGCCTGAAAACGTCGATTTGCCGCAATCCAATACCAACGTTTACCCCACCAAAGGCGCAGTGGTGAAAGCCAGTTTCCGTACCCGTATCGGCTACCAAGTGCTCATGACCTTAAAACAGGGGGCCAAATATGTGCCCTTTGGGGCGATTGCAACCTTAACCTCCGATAACAGCGCTGACAACATTAGCAGCATTGTGGGGGATGCCGGGCAGGTGTACCTGACGGGATTACCAGAAACCGGGGAATTGTTAGTGAAGTGGGGGGAGACAGCCGCACAGCAATGTCAGGTGAAATTCGATTTACGCCATGTGGACGTTTCAGCCGATATGCCAATCCGTCAAGTCTCTTATCGCTGTGTGAGTGGGCAACAGCACGCACAGCCTGTGGAATTGAGTACACCAGCAACGACTCAGCAGATATCCACTCCAATGGAAAACATCGAACCTTTACATCAAACACCCAATAAAACACGTTGGTTACAGTCACCAGCAGGAGAAAAATAATGAAATTGAACAACCAAAAACGCTGGGGAAAAGTGTGGTCAGCCGCGGCAGGTTTAATTATATACAATGCATTCACAGCTGTTAGTTACAGTGCTGATAACTGGAGTTTTCCTAGCGGAGCAGTATTTAGGGAATCCGGGAAAAGAGTATGGACAGGTGAAGCTATCACTAAAGAAGAAAGACCTTACTATGAAGGAGGTGCGGAGAGTGTTATTCATGGAACAGTAGTATCTACTGTTTCCAGAAGCGACTGGGGAGTTGTTGATGGCCACCACGGAGTGGTTCTTGAGCCTGGTATAGTACTCACTTTTTCAGGAATGTCCTACACTGCCTCCAGCCGTTATAACGTTAGAGTTGATTACCAATATAATGCAGAACCGAAAGCATCCAGTATACAAAACCAAAACACAGTTAACGTTTTCAAAAATAGCGGAATTTATAAATATGAAGCAGGACTAAAGTCCACAGGTATCCCCATTCGCATTACTGGAAATAACTTATATCAGGCTAGAAATTTACAGGTTGCGTTATATATCAGTGATTCAGTGAAACCTGGTACTTATTCATATTCAGGAGATGTTAATCTGGAAGTGGGAGATATGCGTGTCCACCTCTCTAATCGTATTGAATTTACCTATGCTCCGCCAATCCAATGCACCATCGATACCCCAGCAAAAATTGATTTCGGTAAAGTGAATATTTGGGATTGGGAAGGTAATACTTCTGGTACTCCTGGGGGAAATCGTAAAGATGTTTTAGGCGTAGTTGATGGGAATTTTACGATCAACTGCACTGGAGATAATGGTGCTCATGCTCCCGCTAAATTGACACTAAATGGAACGCATCAAGGATACACAAACGACTTAAAAATGACAATGGATACCACTGGAGAGGTGGCACCTGCGACCATACGAGCCTCCATTAAGTCTCTTTATCCCCCTTGCGATAATAACGGTGTAAATTTTACTCTAACAAACGGTAAGCCCCTCTCACATATCGTTGATTTAGGTGAGCTCACCGTTGGTCCACATCAAGTCCCTTACCGTTTTAGCCTCTGTGCGCTTGGAGAAGGTTTTAAATCTGGCGCCGCTTCTGCCACCGCCACCGTCACTCTTGACTGGGAATAACCTGCCTAACCGCTTAGTGGTTTTCACCACAAACCACTAAGCCTTTATCATTCAACGATGAGAATGCCATGATAGCCACTCACCGCCACTGCGTTTTCACCTTATTGCTCATGGGTATTTCGCTTCTATTGTGCCGCCCTGCACTTTCAGTCACATCGCCAACATCCCTTGAGCAAATTCACGACCTTGGTGTGCAATCCATCAATGGAGATGGCGTCCCTGTAGATCTCGCCAAAGGGCGCTACTATATTCAGCAATCCGCATTGCAGGGCTATCCCCTCGGTCAATACCATTTAGGGATTCTGTTTTTCACGGGTGAAGGAGGTCCTCAAAACTCAGCCTGCGCAATTTGGTGGCTGGAAAAAGCCATTGCCGCGAATAATGAAGTGCGTGAAAGAGCGCAACAGGCATTGCATGACATTCAGGAAGATACCACTGTCACCACAGAAGCGGTTGATGAACAACGTTGCCAGCAATATTCGTACAACTTAATCAGCCTACCGATGACCGAGCCCGTTCACGCTGAACCGCAAGTTAATGCTATCGAGCTCTCTGCCAAGGGAAATCAGGTGCTACTGGAGGTTTTAAACAACCATCAACCACACCGGATTTATGCCACATTGCGCCTATTGCAAAAGGAACTGACTAAAATATGGCAACCTATTGCCGAGCACCGTGAACGCTTAATGCTCGCCGCTGCACATAAAGCCCATATTCAGCAACAAACAGCACCAGCGGTAAATGAAACCGTTTCTGACGAACCGACTGAAGTGATCATTACCCTTGTATTGCCGCCGTCAGAACAAAAAGGTGAAACTGAACAAGTAGAATTAATGCCAATCAACACGCCTAGCAAACCGATAGAGGTGACGATTCCGGTGGCGAAACACACCTCAGTGAGCACTAACTTAGGTGGCGATATTCGCTCAGCTTCCCCTCGCCATTACACATTACAATTAGGCAGCGCAAGCAGCCCTGAAGGGCTTTATGAACGTGCTCGTCGACATAAATTACGTAATTATTTGGTCTATGAAACGGTAAGAAATAACCGCCAATGGTATATATTAGTGTATGGCGAATACCCAACGCTCCGAGCCGCAAAACACGCCACACCAAGCTTACCCTCTGCATTTCAACGGGATAAACCGTGGGTGCGCAGCCTGCAACATGTTCAATCTGAGCTAAACTAACCAACAGTTAGGTCGGCGACTATCGCTTACCTAACCCCTTCTCCTGTTCCCATTCGCTTTAAAAACCGCTGCTGATAACGCCACAAGGTTTTGGCATCGACACAGTGATAATCCATACCAAACTGTGCGGCGGTTTGCTGAATAATACGGGCGAGCGCGGGGTAATGCCGGTGGTGCCAATTGGGAAATAAATGGTGGGTAAGATGTAAATTCAGCCCACCGAGCCAATATGTAAGGCACTTCGGCGTGGTTTGCCAATCATAGGTTGTTGAGAATGTATGGGTATAAAACCCTTGCTCCATACGCCCTGAATCTGGCGCGGTATAAAAAGTGGCTTTCGCCCAGTGAGTGCCCAAAATCAGCACCACAAAAATAAATGACGCGAACATTTGGCTAAGCAGATAAACACCCAACAATGTGCCAATACCGATGCCATACGGGGATAACACCCAATAGGGTAATAATATGGCCAAGGCAAGATGCAGGCTCTTACTCAGAAAAAATACCCCAATACCTTTCGCACCTTGATAGCGCATTTTTGGCGCGACGCGGGTGAAATGAAAACGGTCAAACCAATCGTAGCCCCAAATCAGCGCGAGAAACGTCATTGCCGCTATCAACGGCCAATACAAATGCTGCCAACGCATAAACGGATACCAGCGTTGGTATGGAGTTTGGCGCAGTAAAAAATTCTCTTCAATATCCAGATCATAATCACGAACATTAGTATGGGAATGGTGAAAAACAATGTGCCGCACACGCCAACAATCAGGATCTAACCCTAAAGGAATTGTCACCCAAAAGTTCACAATCCGGTTAAGTGCTCCTCGCTGAAAAACGGCGTTATGGGAGGCATCGTGCACCATATTAATCGCCAACAATAAGGCAAAGAAAATAAACAGCGGATAACCCACAAAAAACAGTATTCCACCTTGGGAGCTGAGCATTAGCCCGTAGCTGCCTAAGCACACCAAAATCAGCATAAAACTTTTGAGATAGACCCAGCCATCGGCAAAGCGGTGATCGCCTTTTTCTTGCAGATACCCCTTTGCCGCTTGCTGCAATGCACGGTGAAAAGCCAAGTCATCCCGCTGGCGAAAAGCGAGGGGCGGTAATGGTTTAGGCTTGTACATCACGTCTATCCACAGGCGTTATTCCTATGCCCATTAGCACAGCAGCGCTGTGCAACCATAATAGCGCCCCCACCACCAGCCAAAATGGTGTCAACCAACCTGCAATAATGATCAATAACAGCATCAGGCTGGCCACCGTAAACCAACTCCATTTCCCCCAGCCATAACCGCTTGATAAGCCAGATAATGCGACAGTTCCTGCCGCTAACAGAATAAATAACCCGACTTGCTCAAGGGTCGTGCCATTAAAACCGTACCCATAGCGATACACATAGCCAATCACCAACGCGAACAGCAGCAATGTCCCGCCTACAAGCCCCATTTTTCCGATGTGATAACGAGGGGAATGCGTTGGTTTATTCGTTTTTTTCACACCCAAAATACGCAAGAATGGACGATTGCTGTCAATCAGCGGGTTTTCCGTCGCTACCTCACCACCGATACCGTATTGATACGGTGTTTCAGGAGATTCAGAAAACGTCCCAAACAGCTTGCCCCAAATAATAAAGCTACCGCCAAAATTACGATTGGCGTACCCACCCGTTTTTATATGGTGAACCCGATGATGATGCGGCGTCACCATCCATGATTCCAGCCATTTAAAACGGGGAATTAACCCGCTATGGTTAAAAAATTGAATCGTATAATGAAGCACAGATATCGTCATAAAAACAGTGAGCGGCACGCCCATCAACGCCAATAACAGAAAGAAAGGAATCGAAGTGAGTGAGGAATACCACGAATTACGTACCCCTAATGAGAGATTAAAATGCTCCCCTTGATGGTGCACCACATGCACGGCCCACAAAAGACGGTAACGATGGTGCAAACGATGTAGCCAATAAAATCCTAAATCCCAAGCAATTAACGTAAACAACCACACCAACCACGTTGGCCAGCTATCGGTAAGACCAAAAGAAAAATGCGTGACCACAAAACCGTAGCAAAATAGTTCTAATCCACGGAACAGCCACAGCATGATATGCCCGGAATTAAGGTTAAAAACCACATCTTGCCAACTGAATGAAACGCGCTTTTGGCGAGCAATAATCAGCGCTTCCACCATCACAATCGCCACCATAAAGATAATGGGAAATGTCAGTTCATTCATCGCACTCTCCGTGACGGATAAGCAGCCCATAAGCGAACAACCGTTATCGCTATCCACGCACAAACCGCGCCGCCAACCACATCAATAAATAGGTGCCGCTTCAGCATTAAGACAGAAAAAATAATCATCAACGCCCACAATAGCCACAAGAGGTTTCTCAAAAATTGACCTTTTCGACACAGAGCCCACCACGCAATTAATGTTAACGACACGTGGAGCGAAGGCAGCATATTTTGCGACGTATCCACCTGCAATAACCTGGCAAGTGCCTGCTGAGTCAATCCACTCCCTATATTTTGAGGGAATTCTGCCGTGGTTGGATAAATCAAATACACCGTGCCAGATAGCACCGCACAGAGGATCATCTGCCACATTAACGGCTTCACTTTTTCTGCGTGACTCAGCAGATAACCGCAAGGAATAAAAAGGAAAAATGAGAGATAAAGCCATATCGCATTTGGCGAATAACCGATGGCATCATCAATGATCGAGGGGGAAATAACGTGCGCAGAAGAATAAATATGCCCCGTCAAAGAGTAGATAAACCCAACACATCCCCAACCTAATAGTAAATACCCCACGCGCTGCCACACTGACATCGACGTTATCATGGTGCCTCCCGCATGATCCGCCGACGTTTGATTGCCATTGTCGTCTCGGGCAAGGTGGTGTTGAGTTGCCACTGAAGATGCTCAGTCACTGCGCCTTGCAGTTCGAAGTAGTCAGTTAGTGCTTGCTTACATGCCAACAGCGCCGTGTCTTCACAATCCGCGGATAAGGTGAATAACTGCCCCTGTTGATGAAGTCGGTAATCTGTTTCTATCGGTAACGTATTGCACATCACTCGGTTACAGGCGTCCGCAAATAAGGTTATTGGCTCACCTTGTTGATTGGTTAAAACTATTTGGTCATCACTACGCCCTTCGATGCATTCAATGGCTATTTGCACATCACCACAGGGACATGGAGTCTCTCTAACGACCAAAATATCATCCAGCTGATAACGCACTATGGGCTGAGTTTGCCGCGTAAAATCGGTGATAATCGGTAAAAAACGGCGTTCATCAATCCACTGTTTTTCAATATGCAAAAAAGCTTCATTCAGATGCAATGTGCCATGAGGGCAGGTGCAGCCAAGAAAACCTTCCGTCGCTTGGTACACTTCGCCAACATCTGCAAAAACGGTTTTTAGCAGGGCTTTATCATCCGCATTTAGCACTTCCGCCACTGATATCACCCTTTTTGGGGTTAGTGAGCACTCATTTCGCTGCTGGCGCTTTGCAATTTCTACCAGCACCTGTGCAGGAGCAACAATAATAGTTGGCTGCCATTGATTAAGCGCAGCAAGATGCTCATCGAAATCTCCTAACAAGTCGTAAAACTGAAATGAGAGCCAGCGGTTATTCACACTTTCATATAAGTTATTGTTTGCACGTAAAAACAATGCAACGCGCTCTCCGGCAAATAATCCATCTGGTAGCATCTTAGCGAGCATGGTTCCCGACCAGCGAGCTTGCTCATTTGGGCTGACCACAAACACCCCACGTCTTCCTGATGTCCCAGACGATAACCCCACACTGAATTTCCCCACTGTTGGAGAAAAATCACGGGAGGATTCGCTCTGTTTCGCGCAGGCAAGCAGCTCATCCACTTTCAGCCCTTGGGTGTTCATGCGGTCAAAATGCTGCATCATCAAAGCTTTATTCATCACAGGCCACTGAGTAAGTGCTTGCTGACAATATGCCGCAAAATAGGGACTACGCCGTAAAAAACGCTGCGTAAATGCCGATAATTTTCGCTGTTGATATGCCTCTAGCGCTGCGCTATCCGTAAAACGCAGTCGGCGAGCCTGCCAGTAATACCACAGAATTTTCAGCAGTTTCACAGCTCACCCTCATGACACAGTTGGATCGGTATCTGGCGTTTATCAATCTGATGCAATTTATTGAGCGTGTCGTAATAGGCTTGGCGGTCATCCATAATTAAATTCGCCACCGCCATTGGTCCGCGCAATTCTCGGTAATTCGTTGGTGACCATGCCGCATCTCCCGCCAGCAAAATCCAGCCATCATCCGTTGCCACGCATAACCCAGTATGCCCCGCGGCATGACCCGGTAATGGCACCGCAATTAAGGTTTTTTCTGGGTTTATTGCGTAGCCAAATCCTAATTCGGCTAAGGCTTCAGGCAGCTCAATACGCTCAAAGCCTTCATAAAACCGTGCTCTTTCTTCGAAATCTTCAGGGATTAACCCACGCACAAAAGCTTTACGTAATGCGGAAAATCCGGTTAGGTTACGCGTTTTTTTCCACCCTTCCCCCGAACAGATCAGCGGTACTGAAGGGAAATCCCGCAGCCCCGCAATATGGTCGCCATGGAAATGGGAAATAATGACGCCTGTAATATCAGCAGGCGTGATACCATCCGCCTTGAGCTGAGAAACGAGAGCATCTTTGGTATCAAAATAAACCGGCGTAACCGCTCGATACAACCGAATGATGCCTTCACGGGTATGATCATAAAAATGGTCGGCATACCCCGTATCAAACAGCCAGCGCTGGCCATGCCCCTCAATCAGCCATGCCCGCGCGGGGAATTTACACGCTTTCATACTGGCACCTTTGAGGGCAACACAACCGGGATGGGTGCAATATCCCACTTCAAATACCCGAATGTTCATCATAGTTTGCCCTCTTGGTTTTCATTAAGCCATTTTGCGGTGCGTGCGATGCCCTCCGCCATGGAATAGCGTGGGATGTAACCGAGTTCCTGCTGAGCGCGTTGATTGTTTAAAATCATCGTGAAATAAGCAGCGCCGAGGCTATAACGGGTTAATAACGGCTCTTTTCGCTGCATAATCGCTAATTTTTCTAAACAAAACGCCACACCGTATAATAGCGAATAAGGGGCTGATTTAATCTGGCACTCAGTGCCTGTTTGCTTAAATAGCATTTTTAATGTGGTGGCTAACGGTTGAGGATCTTGGTTAGTAATATTAAATATCGAGCCATTTTTTAACGGTTTTTGGGTTGCCAACATCATGGCATCCACCACATTTTCAACGTAGGTCAAATCGAAGGCATTTTTGCCCCCTGCCGGCAGCACCAATTTGCCATGGCGGGCGCGGACTTGCGCCATCAAACGCGGCAATAAAACCCGATCATGAGGCCCAAATAATCCTCGAGGACGCAAAATCACAAAGGTGGTTGAGGGATAATTCGGTACTATCTTGGCAATTTCTTGCTCGGCAAGGAACTTCGTCCGCGCATAATCATTAGCAAATTGCGTGTTATTCGTTGATTCGAAAATATTGTGCTGGTGAGTAAAATTAAAATAGATTGCAGGGGTGGAGATATGCACAAACCGCTCGATACCTTGCTCTGCCGCAGTCTGCGCCAAGGTTTTGGTGGCTTGCCAATTAATGGCTTCGAATGTTTCACGCGCACCCCATGGCGCCGACAGTGCGGCGCAGTGCCAAATTACCTGACACCCTGCCATCAATTCACGCGCGGTTTCCGGTGTTAATGTTGCCAGTTCTACGGGAATAAATACCGCCCCCGCATCCGTTAACTCCTGACCAATAGCCAAATCACGCCCGCAAGCCACCACCTGATGCCCATCACGTAGCAAGATTTCTGTGGCATTGCGCCCAAGCCCGCTGGTCGCACCTGTGACTAAGATTTTCATGGTATAAGAACCAGTGCGGATAACGCTAAACCGGCTGCGGTTCCTACCAGCATTACGTGGGATTTGCCATAAAAACGGTCGGTAATAATGGCTTCATGCAGCGCGGAAGGAATTGATGCCGCGACTTGGTTGCCGTGTGTGGCATAGATATCGACTAACTGCTCGGCGGTAACACCCAGGCGTTTACGCATATGTTCCAAGGATAAGTGGCTCGCTTGATGGGGAACCACCGTATCAATCTGCGCTAAGCTCACTCCCGCTTGAGACAGTATTCTCTCCATAAAATCCTCAACCATGGCGGATGCCATCTTGAATAGAGGTTTGCCTTTCATGTGGAATAAGAAATCGCTCGGCTCCATCCCTGAACGTGGATTACGACGAGTGCCCCCCGCGCGAATTTCACAGAGATCTAATCCTTCAGGATAGGTTTCTAGACGAAATGCCAAAATACCGCTATTCCCATCACCGCGTTCAACAAGAGTACAAGCCGCACCATCCCCAAAAATAAGCGAGGATTCTTCATGTTCCCAATCGATCCCCCGAGAGGCAATATCCGCAGAGACAATTGCAATTCGGCGATACTGATGGGTAGTGAGTAGCCCACCCGCAATTTGCAACGCCGATAAGTAACTCACACAGCTCGCATTCACATCAAAGCAGGCAATACCCGAATGAAGTGCTGAACTTGCAAGAATATGAGCTGCGCTACAAGGTAGGGCTTGGACAGGAATAGCTGATGCACAAATCAAGGCATCCACTGAAGCAGGGTCAATATGGTGGCGAGTTAATGCATCGTGAATTGCTGAAGCAGCTAATTCCGCTTGGCTATCGGTATTTGATGCATGGTAGCGCCAGCTAATCCCCGAACGTTTTTCAACGTAACCGTTCGGTTTATTCAGCTGCTTATCCAAATCCATCGACAATACTTTATGTGCGGGTAGTGCGATGCCAGAAGCAATAATTTTCAGTGGCACAAACGTGTTGGGGTTAAGCATTTTTTACCTATTCTTGTAGTTTATTGCTTTATTACCCTTCATTTACCAAATAACCCGCCATCATGGTATCGGAAAAAGTGCATATAACATAAATATTGGATAAGTCAGATTATTTTTCATCAAATAAATAGGTTCGCTTTTATTTCAAAGGTGGCGACCCATATTTAATACTCGAGCCACATTGCATGCTGTATTTTCTAAGTTTTCAGCCCCCTGATTGAGCGCCTCACTAAGGGAAGACAATCTTGGCAGAATGCTAAATACCGCCGTTACACCCTCTTGGTGCAATCCTTCTACCCCATCCCCTAACACACCGCTTAATGCAATAACCGGAACCTGATGTTTTGCCGCGAGTCTCGCAATGCCGATGGGCGCTTTTCCTCCTGCGGTCTGCCCATCCATACTACCTTCCCCGATGATCACCAAGTTAGCATCTTGTAAGTGTTGCTCAAACGCTAAAGCGTCCATCACAATCTCAATACCAGATTTAAGCTCACCGCCGAGTAGTGCAGCTGCTGCAACGGCGATCCCCCCCGCCGCGCCGCCACCGGCAAGATAACGATAGTCAGTCCCCGTTAACTGTTGAAGAAGCGCCGCAAACTGGTTTAATCCATTATCCAACTCAGCCACCATTTCTGGCGTTGCCCCTTTTTGTGGACCAAAAACCGCCGCTGAGCCGTGTTCTCCTACCAATGGGTTACTCACATCGCAAGCAATGTCGATTTTGCACTGAGATAACCGCGGGTCAAGTTGCTGAATATCGATATGCGATATCTGTGAAAGGATATTACCCGTGGTTCCCAGTAATTGATGATTTTCATCATAAAATCGCACACCCAGCGCCTGCAACATACCAACGCCGCCATCCACTGTAGCGCTCCCGCCAATCCCTAGAATAATCCGCTCAACCCCTTGAGCAAGCGCATTGGCGATCAACTCTCCCGTACCATAGCTGTTCGTCAGCATCGGGTTTCGCTTGGCAATAGGCACTAGCATCAACCCACTGGCTTGTGCCATTTCAATCACCGCCGTCTTACTTTCAGCTAATAGCCCATAGTAAGCCATGACAGGGAGACCCAATGGATCTGCCACGGTAACCGATATTTTTTCACCGTGCAGTGCCGCAATAAGCGCATCCACGGTTCCCTCTCCACCATCAGCCACTGGCAGTGAAATATATACCGCGTCAGGAAACACACGTCGAAAGCCTTTTATGACTGATTGAGCCGCAAGCTCGGCGCTCATACTCTCTTTAAAAGAATCAGGTGCAATGATAATTTTCATTAATCCGCATTCCTTATTTGCACAATGTCATATTTATTTTTATTTCTATAAACTATTTAAAATAATACCGATAATCAATAAACAAATCTGTATCTTTATGACGAAGTAAATATAAATCTTTCTCTCGAAACATATTTATGAATAATATATATATAAGTGTAACAGCCCATTACCCAATTCATACTTCATTATTATTTTTTGCGTTATTTTTATAAAAAATAAGTCAGTAATTATCGCCATAAAAAACCAATCAAAACCCAGAAAACTAGATTATTAGACTGATTAAATTAAAATAATCAAACATAAAATCCATAATTATTTATACCTTTACTCACTAACTGAGTGATCGAAATAGCTATTAACTATCGAAAATAGCCTATCAATCCGTCATAAATATTGGTAATTAATTTAACTTAGCGGTTAAATACTCCTAAATTGAACTAGTCAATTTTAGATTACTCTCGCCAATTAAAGATAATAATATTTAATTATCTTTGAATACTATTATCTCAATAAAACTCGCATGGAGGGATCATGCTAGCTAATCAACAATTTGATAACCATGAAGTATCCAATTACATTGGTTCATTTCTTAAACGACGACGTAAAGTCGTTGGGCTCACGGGCGCTGAGCTCGCTTCTCGTTTAAGCATCAGCCAACAACAGATTTCTCGCTATGAGCGAGGTGTCAATGCGATTACTATTCAAAATCTTTTGGGAATTTTGCATGCTTTAGAATTAAAAAAGCACGATATTGATGAGTTCCTGCAAAATATTTTTAATTTTTATCATATCGATATTGATATGGAGAAAAAGTTGTTTAACTAGAAATTAATTTCTACTAAACAACTCGTTAGGTATAGAGAGGGTAATGCCTCTCTACCTCTTCTCTCTTTGACTTCCCCGTAATTCCCCTCTATCACCCTCATACTTGTGACAAAATCAACGCCTATAAATCAACTTTGAACATTGCTATGATGGAAAAATTAGCAAATCTTGTGATGGAGATAACGATGAGTATCCAGCGCGACACTATTTTGAGCCATGCGTTAAACCAGTTAGAGCAACAGGGGTTATCTGCCTCGACAGAAAGTTTACTCACTGAAATTGAATCCGATTTTACGACCTTACGCCAATTTTGGCCTGATGATGAAGCCCTCGTTTATGATTCTCTACGCTATCACGGGCAGCAAATTGAAGTGTGGCAGCGCCAAACCTTATTAGATGAGCGACTCAGCCCACAACTTAAACTCATGGCTCGTTATCAGCAACTGGCAGAGAAAGTCCGCGAAGGGCGTTTCCCTGGCTGTCTGTTTATTTCTGCCTGCAACTATTACCCAGACCCAGAACACCCTATCCACCAATTAAGCCGCCTGCAAAAATCCAACTCATTCAGCTTTACTAAGCAGCTGCTCGATGAGCTAGATATTGAAGATGCAGAACTCGTCGCCAATCAGATGGAGTTGGTTTTAGAAGGCTGTTTAAATCGCTTGTTGGTTAATCGCGATATCCGTGATGTGGAAATTGCTCAACAGCTTTCTGAAGATATTTTGGCTATAGCTCTGTGCCGTAAAAAAGGCGCATTAAGTTAAAATTCGTACACTCGCGCGTTAAACAGGCGTTTTTTGTCGAAAAAGAAAACACTCAGTCAGAAAATGGTTTTTTTTATAAAAAATGCATTGACGAGAACAGCCTAATACGGTTTAATGCGCCCCGTTGCCCGGATAGCTCAGTCGGTAGAGCAGGGGATTGAAAATCCCCGTGTCCTTGGTTCGATTCCGAGTCCGGGCACCACTATTTAAAGAACCCGCCCTAGTGGCGGGTTTTTGCTTTCTAGCGAATCACCTCAGTCTTTACTTCTCAAAAACCACTTTCTTCATTCACCACAACCCCCCTAGAAAATTGCGCGAAATCGTGACTACAGGCTTTTGAGTAAATCTTGACGATATGGCAATGCGGTCATTGCACCCTTCGCCGTGGTGGCTAATGCGCCACAAATTTGTGCTTGTCCAATAATCATGCCCAGCGTATTTTCATCGCGCGGCAGACCATAAACTGCCAACCCTGCTAATAGACCTGCGACAAAGGCATCTCCCGCACCTGTCGTATCAACCACCACCACGGGTCTAGCTGAATAATGCAGAATATCTCCCTGCCAACACACCATCACCCCATTTTTCCCTAGAGTCACAAGTAGCAAATCAAAAGAATACTGTGTGGAAAGTTGTGCAATACCTTGCTGAATATCGGTTTTACCGCTTAAGAAAAATAATTCTTCTTCGGATAACTTCACCACCGAGGCGAAAGTGAGCGCTTTATGTAAACATTCACGCAATAGATTTTCATCCTGCCAAAGATCCGTTCGGATATTAGGATCAAAACTAACGCGCCCACCTGCACGACGAATTTTTTCCATGGCATAAAATGTGGTACTACGGCTCGGTTCGGCACTCAGCGCGATAGAGCACGCATGTAGCCATTCATTTTCCTGAAATACCGGTAAATCCTCTATTTCTAAAAAAAGATCCGCTGCGGGACGAACCATAAACGTAAAAGTTCGTTCTCCCTCTTCATCCAGTTCAACCACCACCGTTGATGTACGATGTTGCGGATCCAACTTCATATAGTCAGTGTCCACTCTCTCTTGATCTAGCGTGCGGCACATAAAGCGACCAAAAGGATCATTCCCGACACGACCAATAAACCCACTTCGTCCATCAAGGCGAGCAACCCCAGCTGCCACATTCGCAGGCGCACCACCCGGCATCTGAAGTAAGCAGCCTTCTCTTTCGGGGATCAAATCAACAACAGCATCACCGAGAACCCACACTTTATCGGTCATAAATTACTCCACAAGCAATATTGAAAATAGTCAGTATGATTAAATTGAATCCCTTGGTAACCAAGGCGATGAAATATAGACAGTTTCTCGATGCGTCTCCCCGTTAATGATATGTAGCGCGCTACGCTTACCAATCTCATAATGCGGAAGTTGTACCGTCGAAAGCGGTGGAATAAATAATTCACCGATCCCAACCATATTGTCGTAGCCCACAACAGCGACATCTTTTGGGATCTTCAATCCACTTTCTAACAAGATCTGATAAACGATGAATGCGATCCGATCGTTTCCACAAATAACTGAATCAAAACCCGCTTTTCCATGGTGGATCTGCTTGCGTACAATCTCAGGAATATCTGCATAATTTTCTGTATTTAAAAAATGATGAGATAACGCATCGGCATTGATTCCATGTTCTTCACAAGCGCGCTTAACACCAAGAGCTCGACGGAGAGTCGCCGGGTGGTTAGCTGGGAGATATAAACATAGCGGTTGGCGGTATCCCGCATTTAATAGCGCTTTCACCGCGTTATATTGACCATCTTCATCATCGGGTACATAGCTGGCCGTTGGTACATTTAGGCTTTCACAGTTAGCGAGTACTAATGGTACCTTCATCATGTGCTTGGTAATTTCAACCTGCCTAAGCCCCATTGCCGTGTAAATAATGCCATCCGGGCGATGAGAAAAAAGTAAGCTCGCGATAGCTTCAGGATCATCACCTTCTAGCATATTCACCACATAGCTATTCCAACCGTGTGAACGCGCAGTCTCTTCAATAGACAGCGTAATATCGACAGAAAAAGGGGACGTTGCCGTATCTAGCGCCAATACCCCAATCGTTCGAGGTTTTTGCCCTGACCGTGTACCGCGGATCATCCGAGCTGAAAGATCAGGCGTATAACCCGTTTCATTAATGGCTTTTTGAATGCGTTCTAGTGTCTCTTTTTTCAGCTTTTCAGGATTATTGATAGCTCTTGAGACCGTCATCATTGAAACGCCCGCCAGCTTTGCGACATCTTTTAAGAGTACCATTTTGCCCTCTTTACTCTGTTTTCAACGTCTTTGTTTTCAACGTCTTTGGTTCCAACGTCTTTTCGTCGGAGTATATCAACCAATAAATCGCCACATGATTGCGAGAATCAGAAACCTGTGACATCCCTCACATACCGCCAATGTTAATGTTAACATTGGTGATTAACATCATATTTATGCACTATACCGTCTTTTATAAAGTGAATGTTAACATTAACAATATAGACATTCTGACAGTAGGAGAATATCTATGGGCAAAAAAACACGCGCTAACATGCATGCCTATCTCACATTAAGTGGTTTGTTATTTACTTTCTTTTGGACATGGTCATCCGTGTTTTCCTTGGTATCTCTGTGGCTCAGCCAAAAAATTGGCTTAAAGGGCACCGATACGGGCATTATTTTTTCTGTTATCAGCTTAACCGCATTTTGTGCTCAACCTCTTTACGGGTTTATCCAAGACAGGCTTGGCTTACGCAAAAATCTATTATGGTTTCTGGGGGGATTGCTATTAATCAGCGGACCTTGGTTTATTTTTGTCTGTACCCCCTTATTAAAATGGAATATTTTTGCGGGAGCGGCCGCGTTGGGCATTTATGTTGGCGCGACTTTCTTTGCCGGTATTGGCGCTCTTGAATCCTATACTGAACGCGTCAGTCGTATTGCAAGTTTTGAATATGGTCGTGCCCGTATGTGGGGCTCACTGGGCTGGGCGGGCGCCACCTTTTTTGCAGGGTTATTATTTAATATCGATCCCAACTTAAATTTTGCCATGGGTTCTGCCAGCGCACTTCTGTTCATCATTTTGTTATGGCGTTTACGCAACGTTCGCCCTCATACCATGAATGAACTTGAGTTCGGAAAAACTCAGTCGCTGACTATCACTGATGCGCTGGGATTATTACGCATGCGCTCATTTTGGTCTTTGGTGATATTTGTCTGCGGGGTAAGTGTTTATAACGTCTACGACCAACAATTTCCGGTCTATTTTGCTTCGTTGTTTGCAAGCCAAAACGAAGGCAACGAGATGTTTGGCTACTTAAACTCGCTTCAGGTCTTTTTAGAGGCAGGTGGTATGTTCTTAGCACCTTTCCTCGTCAATCGGATTGGTGCCAAACGTGGTCTGCTTTTGAGTGGTGTCATCATGGCACTGCGCATTTTAGGTTCGGGGCTTGCTGACGATGCAATCACGATTTCATTTATGAAGCTGCTACATGCGGTTGAACTCCCTATCCTATTAATTTCATTATTTAAATACATTACATCCGTATTTGATAAACGTTTATCTGCAACCATCTACTTAGTGGGTTTCCAGTTTGTAGCGTCGCTCTGCGCCTCATTCTTATCCCCGCTCGCAGGCTACAGTTATGACACATTAGGCTTTGCAGATACCTATATGATCCTCGCCGCTATCGTCATTTTGATGACGATAATTTCAAGTGTCCTTCTGCAATCAGAGGACGCATCAACCGTCAATCGTATGACAACATCGAAAAAAACGGTGGAACTATGAAACAAAAACTTCAGCAAGCACAATTTGCTCTTGAGCAACTTAAAGCTCAACGTGGAAATACCTATTACCCTGACTTCCATCTTGCGCCACCCGCTGGCTGGATGAATGATCCCAATGGCTTGATCTGCTTTGATGGGTTATATCACGCATTTTATCAACATCATCCAATGAGTGCTGACTGGGGACCAATGCATTGGGGTCACGCCACCAGCCACGACATGATCCATTGGCAACATGAGCCTATCGCCCTAGCACCCGGTGATGACTATGATCGTGATGGCTGTTTTTCAGGTTGTGCCGTAAATGATAATGGAACCCTTTCACTCATTTATACGGGGCATGTGTGGCTAAAAGAAGCTGGTGACGATAGCGCTATCCGTGAAGTTCAATGTTTAGCAACCAGTACTGACGGTATTCACTTTGAAAAACAAGGTATTGTGCTAACGCCTCCCGATGGCATTATGCATTTCCGTGATCCTAAAATTTGGCAAGAAAACGGCACTTGGTGGATGGTGATAGGTGCACGAGACGCGGCAAATTGTGGGCAAACGTTGCTTTATAAGGGAAATTCACTACGCGAATGGCAACTTGATCGAATCCTCGCTCACGCTGATGTTGATGGTGGCTATATGTGGGAATGCCCAGATTTCTTCCCGTGTGGCGACCACCACTATTTGATGTTTTCACCGCAAGGTATTCAACAAAATACAGGTTATCAGTATCGTAATCGCTTCCAATCCGGTGTGATCCAAGGTCACTGGCAAGAAGGAAGCGCTTTTATACAAAGTCAAAAATTTACTGAACTGGATAATGGGCACGATTTCTACGCGCCACAATCATTCACGACAGCTGATGGACGACGTGTCATTATGGCTTGGATGGATATGTGGGAATCTGCTATGCCATCCAAACAAGAAGGCTGGGCAGGCTGCTTAACCCTACCACGCGAGTTATTTGTACGAGATGGGCATTTATGCCAACGTCCAGTGATTGAAGCTAAATCACTGCGCCAACAGAGCCAACTCATTGAGCCTCACTCGGTTAGTCAAACAGAAGTGCTACTAGAACATTCCAGCGCCATCGAGTTAGAGCTTGTTTGGGATAGAAACCAAAGTAATGCTGAACGATATGGCATAGCGCTAGGTAATAAGGTAGGCGATGGATTAGAGCTGTATATTGATAGCCAATCTCAACGCTTAGTGCTCTGGCGGCACTACCCAGAATATGAGCTGGACGGTTATCGCAGCATTCCATTACCCACAAACGATAAACTTTCATTGCGTATTTTTATTGACCGCTCCTCCGTTGAAGTCTTTGTCAACGATGGTGACGCCGCAATGTCTAGCCGCATTTATCCCCAACCTAATGAACGCAAGCTAATGTTATTTGCTTCTCATGGTAGCGCGGTTATTTCTGAAGGAACGCTTTGGCAGCTCAAATAATGATTGAGCCGGAATTGGGATAAACAAAATCGCCTTGTGATGTGCTTTATCACAAGGCGTTTTTAATCCTTTAGACTCTGGTTGAGGTTCGTTTCACTTTTATATTCTTAGCTTAAATAGATAAGTATTATTATCGACCTTATAAGTTATTCACATCAAAAAAACTCCCGGAAAACCTGCATAAAATACGGCTTTAACGTATAATCAACGCTGTTGAGCTTTTGCTCACTTCACACAGTGTCGATATCATCATAAATAACACGCGAACCCAGACTAAAATGGGCTTTTGATACTCTATTGATCAGGTGAGATATGCTGGATTTTCTAAAGAATTATGACAACTTAACCGTCAGTGAAAAAAAAGTATTAAAATATCTTACCGATAATATTGCCGATATTCCCTACTTGAATATTAATGAATTAGTCGCCAAAACGTTTGTCTCTAAGACTGTCATTATTAATTTGTCCCAGAAATTAGGCTTTAGTGGGTTTAAAGAACTCAAATTTCAAATTAATAACCATATCCTTTCGCAAAATAAAGCGGAAAAAAACAACCCTGCGTCGTATAAAAAACAGCTTGAAAATAATATCCATAAAACCTTCACGTTGATTAATGAAGAGCAAATTCGCAACTGTGCGAAAACATTACGCGGCTCGCGTAATATCTTTTTAGTGGCACGTGGCACCAGTAAAGCCGTCGGTTATTATCTTGAACACTTGCTATTCTCTCTTGGATTACACTGCTTTTTTATCAACGATTACAATCTCTCCGACTCGTTTACTCGTCTGGTTAACCAAAATGACACCGTGATTTTTATTTCGCTGTCTGGCGGAACCAAAAAAATCATCGAAACCGCTAAAATCGTGCAGTTGAAAGAGGCCAACATCATCAGTATGACCGCCTTTCACACAAACGAACTCACTGCCTACGCCAATAACACCCTTTTCTGCTTCGCGGATAGCTATGACACTAAACGGGATGATTCAAAATCCAGAACCGGATTTTTCATTCTGGTGGACTTGTTAATTAATGAATTGGAAAATCTGCTGTAAATAAACGCCTCCCTCACCTTATTTATTTAGCTTAAAGTTAATTAAATACTTTTCATTCAATTATTTTTGTTATTCTTCAAATAATTATTTATTTAAAAAATCATCAACACATTGATGACAAAATTATTATTAGTATGATTTTAAAAGCTTTATTTAATAATAATGACCTAGGTCTTAATCTATGACCTGAGATAATATTTAAAACCGTAACATCATTTCATTTAAAAAACCCAGTGCTAGTATTCCAGTTAATTTCAATAATTCTTCGTCATTAGGAAAAAATATGGCTAAAAGAAAATTCGGTGAGTCAATCCAGCGCTTTGGTAGGACACTGCTCCTGCCAATCGGGGTTCTGGCTCCAATTGGTATGATACTGGGGATCAGTGGTGCATTAGTTCAAACCTACATGATTGCTCGATTCCCTTTCCTCGGCAATGAAACCGTTAACGCATTACTTGTCAGCATCCGTTCTATTGCGGGCGTTATCTTCGACAACATCCCATTACTGTTCGCCATGGGGGTTGCCTACGGCATGAGCCAGCGTGATAAGGGGATCGCGGTCTTCGCCTCCGTTGTGGGTTACCTTTCGTTGATCATCACCATGAATATTTGGTTGGTGCTCACTGGTAAACTGGCGGATCCCGCGATTATGGGTCAAGTGGGACAGATTAAAGTTTTAGGTATTCAAACCTTAAATATCAGTGCCGCTGGGGGGATTATTACAGGGTTAATTGGTGCATGGGCCACCGATAAATTCTACAACCTCGAGCTACCGACTGCTTTCGCCTTCTTCTCAGGTAAAAAATCGGTTGCGATCATCATGGTCGGTTTAATGATCATGGTCGGTGGAACATTACCGTTTATCTGGGAAGTCTTAGTACAAGGCTTGATGAAGCTTTCTGCCGTCTTCCTAAGTCCTGTCGGTCCATTCTTTACCGCAGGGGGTGAACGTCTGTTTATTCCATTCGGGTTACACCATGTTTGGAACGTTCTGTTTAGATTTACCGAAGCCGGTGGTACCTATGTTATTGATGGACAAACCTTTGTTGGTGTCGTTCCAGCCTTAACGGAAGTGTTATTTAAGCAAGGTCCAAGTAGTGAATACTGGGCAATGATGCCAAGCCTGACGCGCTTTATGGCGCAGCAACAAATGCTGGTGACGCTGTTCCTGTTCCCTGCGATTGCATTAGCTATCTATAAAACATCGAAAAAAGAGAACCGAGCTGAAGTTAAATCGATGTTGGTGACCATGGTATTGACCGCGATGCTCGGTAACGTGACCGAACCGCTCGAATTTACCTTCGTGTTTATCGCACCGCTGCTGTACTTAATCTATGCCATCATCGTCGGTATTGGTGCAGTGTTGTTGTCATTCGCTGGGGTTGCTATCGGGTATATCCGTGGAACCGTGTTTGACTTCACTATCTTCGGTCTGCTGTACGAGCACACTAACTGGATATTCTTAGTCCTGATTGGTGGCGGTTTAGCGGTAGTGACTTACTTCATCTTCTACTGGGCGATTATCAAATTTGATATCAAAACCCCAGGTCGTGAAGAGTCGAGCAACCTAAAAAATACCTTAATTAAAGAAAAACGTTATGGCGAAATCGCTGAGATCCTTGTTGAAGCCTTAGGCGGTAAAGAGAACATTCGTAACGTAGATAACTGTATTACCCGTATGCGTATTGATGTCGCAGAAGTGAATAAAATTGATAAAGATTTAATGTTGGAATCAGGATGTACCGCATTCTTCTTTCCATCGGCAAACCACGTCCACGTAGTTTATGGACCGAAAGTTGAATTTGTTCGCAACGCTGTTGATGAGTTCATGAAGAAATAAAAGGATATATGATGAGAGCCTTATATGATTCTAAGAGTAAAACCATCGATGACCGCGGTATAAAAGCCCTGTTATCGGATGAAGCCAAATACAATACTTGGCTGATGTTTGAATCCATGTTAGCTCAAGCGCAGGCTGAAGCGGGGTTCATTCCCCAATCAGCGGCCGATGAAATTAAAGAAAAAGCGGTTATTGAGAACATTGATTTTGAAGAGATGAGCCGCATTTACCAAAAAATTGGGCACGGTTTCGTTCCCTTCTTAAAAGTCTTGGTGAATGCGTGTTCTGAAGAGAGTGGTAAATACATCCATTACGGAATTACCACCCAAAATATTCAGCAAAGCTCGCAGCTGTACATGATGAAAACGGTACATAATAAATTTATGTTGCTGTTAGGTGAGATCATCGAAAACCTGTCGGGTCTTGCTGAAAAAACTAAGCATATGGTGATGCCAGGCAGAACCCATGGGCGCCACGCTATTCCAATTACTTACGGTTACAAAGTGTCCGTATGGATCAGCGATTTCATTGACTGCTACCAGCGTATGAAAGAGTGTGAAAAGCGCGTATTTACCATCATGATGGGTGGCGCTGTGGGTGCGTTTAACTCCATGCCGGGGATTGGTTTAGAAGTGCAAAAACGCGTTGCTGAGCTGACGGGCATGCATGCGATGGAAGTCCCATCTCGCAACCTCAGCACCCATAAACTCGAGTACATGGCGAACTTAGCGCTGATGGCGAATATCTGTCATAAAATTGGGGAAGAAGTTTACAGCACGACGCTGGAAGAAATAGCGGAAGTGTCTGAAGGCTTCACCAAAGGCACAGTGGGCAGCAGCACCATGCCACACAAAATCAACCCAAAACTGGCGAAAGGGATTATTGCTAACTCCCAAAAACTGTATTCGTTACCGAGTGTTGGGATGTATTCTGCCGTCAGACCGTATGAAGGTGATAGCAGCTCTTATATGTTATTCGATGGGCTTATCGAAGAAGCGCTGGAACTGACTACTGAAATTTTATTAAGAACCGAAGAGCTTTCGAGAACTCTGGTACCTCACGAAGAGAGAATGCTGCATAACGTTCTGAGAAATAAAGGGTTAGATAATACCGAATACGTGATGATGAAAATGGCTGAGAAGCTGGGTAAAGATAAAGCACACTCATTGCTGTATGAAGAAGCCATCAAAACCGCAGCGGATGGTGAGGATTTCTACACTAACCTCACCAAGAACGAAACCATTACGGCAGCATTTAGCAATGATGAAATCAAAGCGATGCTAGACCCACGTTCGTATATTGGTTTGTCCGTTGAAATCGCAGAAAAAGAAGCGAAACGTGGTTTAGCCGCAGCCCAAGAAATTAAACAGATTTATCAGTAATTATTCGCTTAATAATTTAACTTAATTCTGTTATTTGAAGCCGCCATTTTAAAACAATGGCGGCTTTTTTTGGTTATAAAAATATGAATATTGCTAAATAATAGAAAAATAATTCATTACTTTAAATTAGTTATTAATACTTAAAAAATAATTAGCAAGAATGACTGTTAATAAATAATGTGAATTTGTTACCACAACTGATTTATTCTCAATAAATTTATCTAAATTTTAATTCCTGTATTCAAAAGCAAAAATTAATTTAATTCACCACGTAGAACTATCATTTAATTTGTTCTGTTCACGTTCTATTCATCTGCATTTGATGTGATTAGCTAGTCAATAAATCTACTTTTTCGATAAATAAAAAGATTTTGAGATAGCGCTCAAGTATTTATTTTTATAAAACACAGATTATCTCTGCGATTCTGTTTTTGATTCTTAATGATGTTTTTTGATTGATAACAAAGGTATCAGAATGAACAAAGCACATAAATTTGCGTCATCTTCTCGTTATAAAAATAAAGCTGCAATAAATAAAAATATTTTTCAGCTTTCTATTATTACTTCTGCGCTATTATTTTCCGGCTATACGCTGGCTTACTCTGAAACAGGGCAACTCGGTGATAAAAATAGTTGGGAAAGCCAAGAATATAAAAATGACTGGGGTTTAGCCGCCATGAATGCCTCCAGTGCTTATGCGCTGGGATATCATGGGCAAGGCGCTAAAATCGGCGTAATGGATTCAGGCGCATTGTTATCTCACCAAGAGCTAAGTGGCTCTCGCTTCCACGCGGTCAAAGCCAAAGGTGAATACGGCTCCACGGGGATGCGTTATCCTCAAGAGTTAGGCGGTCACTATGAAAAAGGTCAAGCCTTCGATGTGACTGGAGATTGGATCAAAGGCGTGAATGATACTCACGGTACCCACGTGACAGGTACCGTCGGTGCTAACCGTGATGGCGAAGGTATGCACGGCGTTGCCTGGGGTTCCGATGTGTATGTGGGTAACACAGGTGCCACCGACAGCAATAACTATGGTCCTTATCAAGATTACCAATATTTCTATACTGGCTGGAAAGCCATGGTGGATGCTGGTGCCCAAGTGATCAATAACAGTTGGGGTACCAACCCAAGAATTATTGATGCAGGGAAAACGGTCGGTCCTGATGGTGGTAACACCACGGTACATTTACCCGTTGATACCACCCAACAAACTGAGTACGAATATTTCTATTTCAAAAAAATCTACGGGGATAACCCATCCTTTGTAGATGCCGCCTATGATGCCGTGAAAGGCACCAATGTTGTTCAAGTCTTCACCACAGGTAACCGCGATTTTAAAAACCCGTACTATCGCCCTCTTTACCCTTATTTCAATCCACAAGCAGAGAAACATTGGATTGCGGTTGCAGGGTTAAAACAGACGGCAGACAAAACAGGCTATGAAATTGAAGGTATGTTTAACGAAGCGGGAAATGCCAAATGGTGGACCGTCGTTGCCCCTAGCCGCTATATCTACTCCAGCGTCGTAGATGCTGACGGCAATCCGGGTTGGGATACCTTTAGCGGAACATCAATGGCAGCACCACACGTCACTGGTGCCATGGGCGTTTTAATGTCTCGTTATCAATCCATGAATGCCCTGCAAGTTCGTGATGTGATGTTCACGACTGCCAACCGTTATAACCCAGATGGCAGCCTCTATAAAGGCTGGACATCCGCGGATGGCGTACCTGATGAGCGCTATGGTTGGGGTACTCCTGATCTCGAAAAAGGTATGTATGGCCCAGGTCAATTCTTAGGTAAATTCGAATACCAACTGGATGCTGTCCCACTTGATGTCTGGACAAATGACATTAGCCAAGCGGCGTTAGATCAGCGTGAAACCGAAGATTTGGCGTGGTTAGCCGATTATAAAGCCAACGGTATCGATGCCGGTGGCGATTATAATCTTGGTACCGATTTTGTGGTCAATGATGGCAATCCAGACCCAACTTCTCATATTGTCGATAAAGAAGATGCTAAAAAATGGCGTCAGGAATATTACCAAAAACGCGCTGAGGCCATTCAAGCCAAAATCGATGCAGGCTTGTATGATGGCGCTCTAGTCAAAGCGGGTGAAGGCACATTGGTGATGACGGGGGATAACACCTACCGTGGCGGTACAACCGTCGAACAAGGTTCTCTGTACGGTTTTACTGAATCCTTTGGTACTGCAGACGTGAATGTTAACGGCGGCACAATTAGCGTGCTTAATCGTTATAACGACAAATTTACTCAAAAAGGTCAGTTAGTCTCCAATGAAAGCCATAAAGCCAATATCAACATCAACGATAAAGGTACCTATTTAGTCACCGCAGGTCATGATGTGAATGTCGGTAATATGACCTTAAATCAAGGCGCTAAACTGGATGTTGCTGCCGATAACATTGGGCAACTGAAAGATGTTTATCTTAATGATAAATCAATCCAAGGTACGGTTAACGCAGATAATTTAGCTGACAATCGCGCTAAAACCAAAATGCTGGCGACAAATGCCAATAATGCTGCCGCAGATGATTATGCGTTATTCCAAAAAGACGTTTCTGTAAAAGATAACACCATTACGGGCACTCTGAGTAAAAAAGCGGATGCCTCATTTGCTTCATTTGCTAATAATGAAAATGGTCGTTCGATTGCTAATTCATTAGAAAGTAACGCTAAAGGTCAGCTATTTGATGCAACACTACCGATGAGCGAACGTGACCTTCGTAATACTTATCAATCACTCGGTAGTGATATGTACCTTAATGCGAATAATGCCAGTGTGGTGAACGTATTGGGTCTAACTCGTACCGTGAAAGATCAGGCTATCGGCGTGGGTCATGGTCGCTATGCTAACCTTGAAAATAGCAATGCACGCATTTGGATGACAGGTGTTGGTCAATGGGGCAACCTTGACTATGGCTACAGCAATATGGATACCGATTTCTATGCAGCATTAGTGGGTGCAGAAATTGATGTCGCTGAGCATACCAAAACGGGACTGTTCTTTGGTGCGGGTTCATCTAAATATAAAGCTCATGAGTACGGCAAAATTGACAGCAATGATCTGCATGTCGGTGCCTACGGTGTATCCAATATCAAGAATGTAGCTGCGATTAACTATGGTGTAACGCATACAAACCAAGACCGAGATGCAAAACGCACGCTGTGGGTAGGCCAAGAGTCCGGTTATAACTCCACCAGCTATGATGCAAAAATCACGCAATTCTTCGTGGAAGGTGCTTATACCCAGCTGAATAATGACCGATATTCTGTTGAGCCTTATGCTGGATTTAACTGGCTGCATGTCACCAGCGATAATCTGCATGAGCAAGTCGGCAATATGCAATTCACCACCAAAACAGATAACCAAGATATCCAAGTTGGTACCGTTGGTTTACGTGGTGGCTATCCATTCAGCGCGGGTAATGTGAATCTCACACTGAAAGGTGACGTATCTGCGAGCCATTTATTTGGCGATACTCGCCCAGAAGCGATGTTGTTCCTGTCAGACACTGGCGAAGCCAAAATTCGTGGTGGCAAGTTAGATAACTTATTCGGTGTAGGCTTAGGGGTTGATGCTCAACTGAATAAATCCACGACTTTCGGAATCTCTTACCAAGGTCAATATAACAGTGATGTCAGTTCAAGCGGAGTGAATGCCACATTAAAAATTAACTTTTAATTCAATTAATTAAAAAAGGGCAGAATCAATTTTATGTTGATTCCGCCCTTCACAGTTTTTTATCAATACAGTTTTTCGATAAATACAGCGTATGCTAATTAACTCATCGCTTGAATTTCAGAGTGGGATAAGCCTGTAATTTTACTAATAATATCAATATCTAACCCTAGACTTAAACTGGTCAACACTTGGGTGTAAGTGCGTTGTTTGGCCTTCTCCTGCTCTTCTTGTCGAGCTTCTTCTCTTCCTTTGACTAGCCCTCTTTTTAATCCTTTTTTTAACCCCTCATTTCGTAAACGATCGGCAATGGTCATAACAGTCTCCTGATATCCTTCGGTTTTTTCTATTAATGTTTTGACTATCTTCTTGTATGTCGGCGTATCCATCACACTAAACAGATAGTTGATGATTAAAATAACGTCATCACGGTGGTTTTCGTTCTCCTTGATTACCTGCGCTAAGCGCTTTGATAGAACCATCAGGTCATCTTTCAAAGAAGCATGTTTGAGAACTAGCTCCATCGCGGCGACTTTTCGGTGATTCACAAGTTCATCGTCGCTTGCCACCGTGACATCCACTAATGGCAGTGGATTACAGTACAAATCATGCGCTAAATCAGACCACTCAAAGCAATCCGTCCATGACTGGGAGTAAGGATAAGGAGATTGATTACCATGATAAAACAGGATGGGAACCACCAGCGGCAAAGTTTGGTGCCCTTGCTGCAAATGCTGATTCATTGCGCAAAATGCGTAATGCATCAGCCGCCAGCCCATCAGCTTATCGGGGGAAGATTGATGCTCAACCAAGAAATAAAAATACCCCTTCCCCCTGAGTGTTTGAACGGAATAGAGCATGTCCGAGAAACGAGAGCGCAATGTTTTATCCACAAATGAAGCACTGGCCAACTTCAAGGTATCAAAATTGCAGAGGTGCTTAATGCGATTAGGAAGATGGACTTCAAAAAAATCCCGCGCATTATCCACTTTGCTCATAAAGCCTTTAAAGGTTGAATCATGAGGAGCTACAATTGATTGGGTCGCCATCTCGG
>NZ_WLUL01000018.1:97019-97096 GCF_009706585.1 Providencia sp. wls1916 | reverse complement strand
GGGTCAACGGGGTCAACAGGGTCAACAGGGTCAACAGGGTCAACAGGGTCAACAGGGTCAACAGGGTCAACAGGGTC
>NZ_WLUL01000018.1:0-96853 GCF_009706585.1 Providencia sp. wls1916 | reverse complement strand
GGGTCAACAGGGTCAACAGGGTCAACAGGGTCAACAGGGTCAACAGGGTCAACAGGGTCAACAGGGTCGACAGGGTCGACAGGGTCAACAGGGTCAACAGGGTCGACAGGGTCAACAGGGTCGACAGGGTCAACAGGGTCGACAGGGTCAACAGGGTCTACCGGCGGCTCCACATACAAACTGGTCAAATACCAGTTTTTATAATTCGTACCTGGAACATAGCCACCTCGCAGTAGCGTGTAATCATAAGCGCCCGCAACAATACGCCCGCTTTGCTTAAACTCCCCAAGGGAGCGACCAGCTACGGTAATCAGCTCAATGCCTGTTTCCGTTTGCGCGCCTTTTCCATGGATATTATTCACATAAACCGTGGTATTGCCGGTACTATCGCCATTAATGATTAATTTATCTGTTTTTGAATCATCTCCACCCAGTTCAGTATTGAAATAGAGAGAGCCATTATCAGCCTTATAACCATTAAAAATATTCAAATGCGTTTGTGTTTGGTTGTCCCTTGAAAGCTTAACGACTCCACGGTTATCCAGTGATGAAATTGTTTGGCCAAATCCATTGAGGTCAAACTGGCTGAAGTTTTTAATATCGACACGGCTTCCAAAGGCGTTTTGATTACCCGCTTTTAATGCGCCATTGTTGATAACCACAATCCCACTGTGTAGGTTGTTATCTCCTGCAAACGTGATGGTATTGGTATTGTTTTTCACCACATTGATGGTGTTAATCAAATTAGGAGAAAAATCATTATCATTTTGATAATTGAACACTAATCCAGCCTGCATAGGGAGTTTATCGCTATCAAACTGGTAGTTATTTTTGCCAGTAAAGCCTTCTATACTCTCGGTATTTAATTCACCCGCTAGACCACCATCACCATGATAAATCACTGCATTAAAGTAATTACTGTCTTTGTTTAAGTTGATTTTGTGGGTGGTGACATTCCCGCCAGCCAGCAGATTGAGGGTACTTTTTCCTAAAATACTTGGGAGAAGTTTTGTTTTACCAAGGGTTATTTCTTTGGCTGAGACCATGCCACCGTCTGCAATGGTGATTTCATGGTTGACGTTATTCCCTAGAATAAGGTGGTTTTGAGCGGTGATTTTTGATTGCTCGCCAGTCACGATTACGGTTGGATGCGGCGAGTTGATGGCGTAAGGGTCAACCGTTGCGGAATCTCCCGTACCCAAAATGATATTTTTGGCGTTTATTTCAGCACCATCTTCGACAGTTAATAAGCTTCGTAAATTTCCTCCTGTCGTAAAATTTTCAGCGACATCAATCGATGAGTTTTGACCTGAAATTAATAAGGAGACAGGGGAATTATCACTCCATACTTTATGTACACCGGCATGGAAGTTTTTCGCTTTAATTTTACCGCCAGACAAAATATTCAGTTCACTGGGGGTATCAGGATCGGCGTTTCCAAAGTTTTTGGCAAAGTAAACGTCTTCTTTAACGTTTAATAATCCATTATTTTTGATATTTAAAACCGTTTTTAGGGATGCTTCGTCATAGTTTATGTCCATATCATGCATAACGACATTTTCAGCTTCAATAACACCGTCATTATCGATATTGATTGTGACAATGCCGATTGGGAATCGATTACTGTCAAATGAGGAGGCTGTTAAATCTTGATTGACCTTTAAGATAGAACCTTTGCCATCGACATTTAAGGTATATTGCCCTTCCTCGTCCATATTGGCTCCCCGATAATTACCCATAGAAAATTTATCGGTATAAACTTGAGCGCCATTAAGAATATCAATACCTGACTTCGAGGGGGTTTTTGTGTATCGGGTATGAAGGTTGATAACACCAAGATTCAAGGTATTTTTGTTATTCCAGATAGAATCGCTACCTGAAACCGTCACATTCCCGGATTCCCCAAAAAAATCAGTGATCACTGTGCTATTGGTTTCTAGTGTTCCAGATTTAAGAATGATTTTTCCGTTTCTTATATATAAATCATTAAGATCAAAAACATTATCTTTATCATCAAACTCTTTGATTTCACCATATGTAATGGTAGTGGCATTACTGGTTGAGGCCATTAGAAGTAGCAGCAGATAATTCGCTGTGTAATAACGCTTTTTATTTTTCATGTGAAACCATCCTTGACGTTTAATTTTTATAAATTAAATCAAGTTATTAGCAATGTAATGATGCCCAGCGAGCTGTTAGGCTACTGATGCAGTTACGGGAATATTTAAATTATTTTTAAGCTCTTATAATTAAATTAATGAGCATTGATTTAATTGGTGAATTTTTTAGCCTTTAATAAAGTTATCTAAATTGGACTGATTAAGTGAGAAAGTTAATGACAATGTTATCGTTTGGAACTGTATGTCTAATTTATAATTCGAATAACTATAATAGGTATAAAGAATACTTATTTTGTATTAGAACTATAATTTCGAGAACTATAATCAAGCTAGTTATTATTTTTCAAGTGTTTTATTCAAGGATTAACACTCGTGATCCTTTTATCTAAATTAATAAAATAAATGGTTTTTAATTTTGAAAGTGGAATTAAAATGGTTTTTTAATCCTAATGTTAAGAGTGAGAATGATTCTTTGTCATTGATTTACATTAAGATAATTCTTAATTAAGATTTGTTTTATCTACGTGATTTTTTAATTAAGTGATTTTTTTTATCCGTTCTGGTATTACCAGTTTTATTTTTTAACGATAATGGAAATATATTATTTCTTTTTTTAATGGGTTTTTTTGATAGGTTTAAATATTAATAAAAAGTATGAAAAATAATTTCTTGATTATATTTTTTATATGAAAAATAAATTCTTTCATGGTTTATAAAATATCTAATCGCTCCCAAATACTTTTCGCCACTGTATCGGGCTAACCCCAAATTTATCTTTAAATACTTGCCTCTCTGTTTTATTGAATAAGAACCTGTTGAATCTTTCCTCCTTCGTCATTACTGTCGAACTCCTACCTAGTAAAAAGCCAACTAACTGATAAACAACACTATTATTTCTGGCACAAAAAATGCTTAGGTGTCTGCAACAAACTTAAGATCCGACTGATTTTATTGGAGGGGAAAGCGAATGAATCGCTTTGTAATTGCAGACCCACAACTGTGTATCGGATGTAACACTTGCATGGCGGCGTGCTCAGAAACGCATAAAGCCCAAGGATTACAAACACATCCGCGACTAAAGGTGGTCAAAGTTGGCGAGCTAACCGCACCGATGCTCTGTCGTCAATGTGACGATGCCCCGTGTGCGCGTGTGTGTCCGGTCAATGCCATCACCCACGAAAATGACATGATTGTGCTAAATGAAAGCCTGTGCATTGGCTGCAAACTGTGTGGTTTGGTGTGCCCATTTGGGGCAATCACACCGTCAGGCAGCAAACCAGTAGATACACCTGATTTCTTTGAACAATATGTCCCAAAAGAGATGCTATTAGATGTGCCAGATAGCCTCCCAACCATGAACCCTTTCCTGGCGTGGAACGCAGGGATCCGCAATGTCGCCGTGAAATGTGACCTGTGTGATTTCAGTGACGAAGGGCCAGCTTGTGTCAAAGTCTGCCCAACCGATGCCCTCCATCTGGTGGAAGAATACCAACTCGAAAACGAAAGTGCCAAACGCCGCAGCGCATCTGTCGATGCCATGCCGCCAGAGTTCGACATTTTTGTTGCTGATCGGGAGAACCCATAATGACACCTCTTCAGTTACTTTTATGGTCGGTGATTTTCTACGCGGTAGGTGGCTTTGTTTCGTTGCTCTTTAAACGCCAAGAAAAGCTCGCCATTTATGTCGCGGGAATTGCTGCCATGATCGGCGGCGTGCTGGGTTTATGCAGCTCAATTCCGGTGCTAATGAGCGGGGAAGTGCTTACTTACCTGTCCCAAGGTCCATTCCCGTTCGCCAATTTTGTCGTGAGGCTCGATAGCCTCGCCGCCTTTATGGTGATGGTGATTTCGCTGCTGGTGACCGTCAGCGCCTTATATTCCTTAAACTATGTTCAGGAATATTGCGGTCGCGGCGCGTGGAGCATGGGGTTCTTCCTGAACCTGTTTATCGCTTCGATGGTGGCCTTGGTGGTGATGGACAACGCCTTTTACTTCATCATCCTGTTTGAAATGATGTCACTGGCTTCCTGGTTCTTAGTGATTGCCGACCAAGATGACAAATCCATCCGCGCGGGTCTGCTGTACTTCTTTATTGCCCACGCCGGTTCGATTTTAATTATGATCGCCTTCTTCTTAATGTGGCGTGAAAGTGGCAGCTTAGATTTCGATTCCTTCCGCCAGCTTTCACTTTCACCAGCGATGGCATCCATCGTTTTTTTATTGGGATTTTTTGGCTTTGGCGCCAAAGCTGGGATGCTCCCACTTCACAGTTGGTTACCGCAAGCTCACCCCGCAGCACCATCTCATGCGTCAGCATTAATGTCTGGTGTAATGGTAAAAATCGGTATCTTCGGGATTATCAAAGTAGGTATCGACTTACTCGGTGCCACTCAAGGCTGGTGGGGTATTGTGGTACTAGCATTCGGTGCAGTCTCCTCGGTTCTTGGGGTTATGTACGCACTGGCTGAGCACGACATCAAACGCTTACTCGCATGGCACACCGTCGAAAATATCGGGATTATCTTGATGGGGGTTGGTGTGGCGATGGTCGGCATGGCAAACAATATGCCAGTGCTTGCGACCATTGGTTTGCTCGGTGCGATTTACCACTTGCTTAACCACGCCGTCTTCAAAGGATTACTGTTCCTTGGTGCGGGCGCCGTGATCTACCGTGTGCATACCCGCGATATGGAAAAAATGGGTGGCTTAGCCAAATTAATGCCACTGACCGCAACCGCGTTTTTAATCGGCTGTATGGCGATTTCCGCACTGCCACCACTCAACGGCTTTGTCAGTGAGTGGTACACCTACCAATCGCTATTCTCCATGAGTCACGAAGGCACTTTTATTATGCGCATCAGCGGTCCAATCGCCATTGTGATGTTAGCCATCACCGGGGCGTTGGCGGCAATGTGTTTTGTGAAAGTGTACGGCGTCAGTTTTTGCGGTGGTGCTCGCAGTGAGCAAGCCACTCATGCTCGCGAAGTGCCATGGACAATGACCGCCGCGATGCTGATTTTAGCCGCTATCTGTGTGATTTTAGGTGTAGGCGCGACCTATATCGCTCCGGTCTTAGCCAACGTGGCAATGTCCCTGACACACGCCACCGATATCACTGTGGCGCAAGGGGCGATGCTGGTACCAAACAGCGCATCTCAAGCGATGATTTCACCAGCCATGACCTTGATCCTGTTGCTAGCGCTGCCAATCATTCCACTGATTATCTACATGGTATTTAAAGGCAAACAGCTCGACGCGCGCCGTAAAGGGGACGCATGGGCGTGTGGTTATGCGTGGGAAAAAGAGATGTCGGTATCAGCGGGGGGCTTTACCCAGCCGCTGCGTTCTATGTTTGCGCCGCTGTATCGCCTGCGTACTCAGCTCGACCCTTCAGCGCGTTTAGCGCAAACCTTAGAAGTGACGAAAGAGGGGGCAGGGAAGGTAGAACCGTTCTGGGATGAAAAAATTATCTACCCGCTGGTTCGTGTGATTAACCGAATAGCAAAACGCATGCAATGCCTACAAGGCGGGGACTTCAGGCTCTATTGCCTGTATGTGGTCGCGGCCTTGATCGTGCTGCTTGTTGTGATTGCGGCGTAAGGAGAGAAACCATGTCGATTCAAGAAACACCCACATTGATGACAGGGATCTTCGCCGTCGTTCAAGCCGTGGTTTTACTGCTGCTGACGCCGCTGTTCACGGGGATCTCTCGTCAAATTCGCGCAAAAATGCACTCTCGCCAAGGTCCCGGAATTTGGCAAGATTATCGCGACATCATCAAATTGATGACTCGCCAATCTGTGGCGCCGCGTGATTCAGGCATTATCTTTCGCATCATGCCGTATGTGCTGCTGAGCAGCATGTTGCTGCTAGCGATGGCATTGCCAGTGGTCACGAACACATCACTGTTTAGTGGCGCAGCTGACATCATTATCGTGCTGTATATCTTCGCGTTATTCCGCTTTTTCTTCTCACTTTCCGGTCTCGATACCGGTAGCCCATTTGCGGGTATCGGTGCGAGCCGTGAGCTGACACTTGGCGTACTGGTGGAACCGACGTTATTCCTCGGTTTGCTGGTTGTTGCGCTGATTGCTGGTTCCACCAATATTGGCACCATCAGCGCCACGATGAGTGAAGGCTGGGTGTCTCCAACTGCTACGTTATTAGCGCTACTCGCTTGCGGATTCGCGACATTTATTGAGATGGGCAAAATCCCATTCGACGTGGCAGAAGCGGAGCAAGAGCTGCAAGAAGGTCCATTAACCGAATACTCCGGTTCAGGATTCGCGATGGTGAAACTGGGCATTGGTCTGAAACAAGTGGTCGTTGCGGTTCTGTTCCTGTCGATTTTCTTCCCATTCGGCAATGCCAGTACCTTTACCGTTGGCAGCGTATTGTTAGCGATGGGATTATTGCTAGTGAAATTACTGGTGATTTTCGTGCTGGCGTCGCTGGTCGAAAACAGTCTGGCTCGTGGTCGTTTCTTATTAACGCACCATGTGACTTGGTTAGGATTCGGTGTTGCGGCACTCGGATTCGTCTTCTACCTCACCGGTCTATAAGGAGCGACGAAGCATGTTAGAGAATATTGCACTAGCAACCTTGATAATCCCGTTCATCGGGGCGTTGCTGGTCAGTGTGCTACCCACCCGTCTAGCGCCGTGGCTAAGTACCTTAGTGGCGTTGCTAGCCTCTTTGGGAACAGCGGCACTGGGCTGGCTCTATTTAGACGGCGGTAAGGTCGCCACCACACTGGAGTTAATTCAGACGGGTGATGTCGCGCTGTTCGGTTTTACTGTGGATGGCGTGAGCACGCTGATTGCGTTTGCGGTCGTGTTCCTCGGCTTCTTGATTTGCCTCTACTCAACGGGGTATCTCACTGAAGGAAACCGTGAGCACGCTCATGGACCCACTCGTCGCTATTACGCTTTCTTACTGATCTTTATCGGTGCGATGGCTGGGGTTGTGCTCTCTTCCACTATCTTAGGGCAGTTAGTGTTCTTCGAAATTACCGGTGGATGTTCTTGGGCGCTAATTGGTTACTACCAAACTGAAAAATCCCAGCGTTCAGCGATGAAAGCTTTGCTGATCACCCATGTTGGCTCACTCGGCTTATACATGGCGGCGGCAACCCTGTTTATCAGCACGGGTACCTTTGCTCTGAGCGCCATTGACCGTTTGAGTGAATCCCAAAGCCTGATCGTGTTTGGCGGTATTCTGTTTGCAGCATGGGGTAAATCAGCCCAGTTACCACTGCAAGCCTGGCTACCCGATGCGATGGAAGCACCCACCCCAGTTAGTGCTTACTTACACGCCGCCTCCATGGTGAAAGTGGGTGTTTATATCTTTGCCCGTGGCTTGATGTCTTCTACCCATGTGCCAGAAATCATTGGTTGGGTGGGTGTCGTGATGGCGGTCATTACGTTGGTGTATGGCTTTATGATGTACCTGCCGCAGAAAGACATGAAACGTCTGCTGGCGTGGTCAACCATCACGCAGCTGGCGTATATTTTCCTCGCTTTATCCTTATCCGTTTTCGGTTCCAAAGAAGCCTTCGATGGCGGTATCGCGTATATCTTCAACCACGCTTTTGCGAAAAGCCTGTTCTTCTTAGTGGCAGGTGCGCTGAGTTATAGCTGTGGTACACGTATGCTGCCGCGCTTACGTGGTTTAGCAAAACGCTATCCATTACTCGGTGTGGGCTTCTGTGTGGCGGCACTCGCCATCGCAGGTGTTCCTCCACTGAATGGCTTCTTCAGTAAATTCCCTATCTTTGCAGCGGGCTTCGCGCTGTCGGAACAGTTCTGGGTATTAACGCCAATTATGGTGTTGGTACTGATTGAATCTGTCGCGAGCTTTGCATGGTTACTGTACTGGTTCGGCAAAGTGGTTCCGGGTGAACCTAGCGAAGAAGTGGCAAACGGCAGCGCAGTTCCTTGGGCAATGCAGTGGGTTATCGGCTTACTGATCGTGATGTCCTTCTGTTCTAGTGTTATTGCCGTCATCTGGCTCGGTTAAGGGAGAGAAAGTATGACTGGTTCAATGATTGTAAATAATTTAGCAGGGCTGATGATGATCACGTCTCTGCTGGTGATCGGCGCGAAAAAGCCGGTGATCTCTTGTTGGTTTTATGCGTTGCAGTCGCTGGTGTTAGTGGCGATTTTCGGCACGCTTTCCTACACCTTAAATGCACCTGAATTGGCAATGTGGGCAGGTACCGCGTTTGCCACCAAAGTGGTTTTGGTTCCGCTGATTATGGGCTACGCCTTCCGAAAATTGTCTGACCCAACCGCGAACGGCGGGGTGATTAGCCCAGCTTGGTTGATGTTAGCAGCAGCGGTGATTGTGGTGCTGTGCTGGTTTGTGGTCGAGCCAATTAAATTGCCGTTGGCGGCGGATTTAAAACCTGCATTAGCGGTTTCTCTTGGGCATTTTATGTTGGGGCTGCTGTGTATAGTGACTCAACGCAATATTCTCAAGCAAGCCTTTGGTTACTGCCTCATGGAAAATGGCTCCCACCTAACCCTCGCGTTACTGGCGTATAAAGCCCCTGAGCTGGTGGAAATTGGTATCGCCACAGACGCCATATTTGCGGTGATCATTATGGCGGTATTGGCTCGTAAAATTTATCGCACGCTCAACACACTGAACGTGGATCAACTGACCGCGCTGAAGGGGTGATGAGATGAGTCAAACAATGTTATTAACCTTATTGATGGCAACTCCGCTGGTGATTTCACTGCTGGCGTTCGCCTGCCGCTTAATGGGTAACGGGGCAAAAATCCCCGTCACCTTGATCCATGCCATTGGGATCACGGTATTACTGGTGTTATCGCTCTGGATGGTTGGCACGATAGATAAAGTCGGTGACTTGCTGATGGCAGGTCATTGGATCCACCTTGATAGCCTCGCAGGGTTATTCCTCGCTATCTTGGGGATCGTCGGTTTCCTGACTGGCTTGTACTCTATCGGTTATATGAACCATGAAGTGCATGAAGGGGAAATCAGTGTTGGAACCTTATGTAACTATTACGGTTTCTTCCACTTGTTCCTGTTCACAATGCTGTTGGTGATCACCAGTAATAACCTGATTTTAATGTGGGCAGCGGTCGAAGCGACCACTTTAAGCTCCGCGTTTTTAGTGGGCATTTACGGTCAACGCTCTTCGCTGGAAGCCGCGTGGAAATACATCATTATCTGTAGCGTGGGTGTGGCGTTCGGTCTGTTCGGTACCATTTTAGTGTATGCCAATGCGGTGAACGTCATGCCGGATCCTGAAATGGCTATCTTCTGGACGGAAGTCCTGAAATATACCGACCTTCTCGATCCAACCCTGATGCACCTTGCCTTTGTATTTGTGTTAATCGGTTTTGGTACCAAAACGGGTCTGTTCCCAATGCACGCATGGTTGCCGGATGCGCACAGTGAAGCACCAAGCCCAACGTCGGCGCTGCTGTCTGCGGTGCTGCTGAATTGCGCACTGCTGATTATCATCCGTTACTACATCATTGTGACCTCATCAATTGGTGGCGAATTTACGCAAACCTTACTGCTGGTATTCGGATTAATGTCCGTGGCGGTGGCAGCGTTCTTTATCTTGGTACAAAAAGATATGAAACGTTTGCTGGCGTACTCCAGTGTGGAAAACATGGGATTGATCGCGGTGGCATTAGGTATTGGTGGACCTTTGGGTGTACTGGCTGCGTTGCTGCATACCTTAAACCACAGTTTGGGTAAAACCTTGCTGTTCTGCGGCTCCGGTAACGTTTTACTGAAATATGGCACTCGCGATATTACGGTGGTGAAAGGGTTACTGCGCACTATGCCATTTACCGCGGTGGTGTTTGCGGGTGGTGCATTAGCACTGGGCGGTATGCCGCCATTCAACGTCTTTTTAAGTGAATTTATGATTGTGGTGGCAGGGCTGGTCGCTAACCATTTCTGGCTAACCTTGCTGGTGCTGATCTTAATTACGGTGGTGCTGGGCGGGTTGATCCGCATGATCTCTAAAACCCTATTTGGCGAACAACCAGAGTGCGTAGCGCGTGGTGAGCTGGGCATTTTAACCACATTACCGATGGCGATTTTGATTGTACTGATGCTGGTGATGGGGACGTATATTCCTCAGCCTGTCAGTCGCTTACTGGAAAATGCCGCGACGATCGTGCTCAAAGACAGCGCGACAGTCGACCACCAAATTACCACCTTAAATTACCAATGGCCGTGGGGTGCAAGCACCTCCGAACCTTCATCGCAGGAGAAATAACGTGAGCTATCAGAATTATACAGATACCCTTCAGGGCGTTCGCAAAGGCGCGGGCTATCTGGCAAAAGTGCGCGAGAAATTTCCTCATGCCATGCTGGAAGAGGAGTGGCAAACCGCCAACCAAGTCACCATTACCGTCAAAACAGAGATGCTGCCAGAAGTGGTGGAATTCCTCTATTACGGCTGCGGCGGTTGGTTGCCGGTGTTGTGGGGGAACGATGAGCGTCCTCTAAATGGGCAGTTTGCGGTTTATTACGCACTGTCGATGGAAGAGGGGGAAAAATGTTGGGTGACGGTGAAAGCCTATGTCAGCCCAATCACTCAAGAATTTCCATCGGTTACACCGCGCGTACCTGCGGCTGTATGGGGAGAGCGTGAAATTCGAGATATGTACGGCTTACGCCCAGTGGGCTTGCCGGATGAGCGTCGTTTAGTGCTACCGGATGATTGGCCGGAAGACCTGTATCCGCTGCGCAAAGACACCATGGATTATCGCCAGCGCCCTGCGCCAACCACTGACACTGAAACCTACGAGTTTATCAACGACAGCAAAACTCAAAGCCGCATCGTGCCAATTGGCCCTTTGCATATCACTTCCGATGAACCGGGGCACTTCCGCCTGTTTGTGGATGGCGAGCGCATTGTGGATGCGGATTACCGTATGTTCTACGTGCATCGCGGAATGGAAAAACTGGCTGAAACCCGTATGGGCTACAACGAAGTCACTTTCTTATCTGATCGCGTATGCGGTATTTGCGGCTTCACCCACAGCGTGGCGTACACCACCTCAGTTGAGAACGCATTAGGTATTTATGTTCCTCAGCGCGCTCATACTATTCGTAGTGTGTTACTGGAAGTAGAACGCTTACACAGCCACTTGCTGAATATAGGTTTAGCGAGCCACTTCACCGGTTTTGATACTGGTTTCATGCAATTTTTCCGTGTCCGTGAAAAATCCATGACCATGGCGGAATTACTGACAGGCGCCCGTAAAACTTACGGTACCAACTTAATTGGTGGGGTTCGTCGTGACTTCTTAAAAGAGCAGCGCGTGAAAACCATTCAGTTGGTCAAAGAGATGCGCCAAGATGTGACCCAGCTGGTGGATATGTTGCTGAGCACACCAAATATGGAGCAGCGTACCGTTGGTGTCGGTCGCCTCGACCCGCAAGTTGCCCGTGATTACAGCCCTGTGGGGCCGATGATCCGCGCCAGCGGCTTCAAGCGCGATGTACGTTTTGATCATCCATTTGCTGACTATGGCAATTTACCAAAAACCTTATTCACTTTAGATGGTTGCGATGTCTATTCCCGCGTGATGGTACGCATTAAAGAGACATTGGACTCTCTGTCGATGATTGAATATGCCCTCGACAATATGCCGGAAGGTCCAATTCTGACCGAAGGCTTTACCTATCAGCCTCATAAATTTGCACTGGGCTATACCGAAGCGCCGCGAGGTGAAGATGTTCACTGGAGCATGCTCGGCGATAACCAAAAATTGTATCGCTGGCGCTGCCGTGCTGCCACTTACGCGAACTGGCCAGTGCTGCGCTATATGCTGCAAGGCAATACCGTTTCTGATGCGCCATTGATTATCGGTAGCCTCGACCCTTGCTACTCCTGTACTGACCGGGTGACGCTGGTGGATGTGAAAAAACGCAAAGCGAAAACCGTGGCATACAAAGAGCTCGAACAGCACAGTATCGAGCGCAAACATTCGATTATGAAATAACGGAGGGACACCATGTTTAAACTTTTCAAAACCCTTCGTAATGCGGGTACCGCAACGGTGAAATACCCGTTCAAACCGCTGGAAGTGGCTCACGGATTTAGAGGCAAACCGGAATACGACCCGCAGCAGTGTATTGCGTGTGGCGCGTGTATTTCCGCTTGCCCAGCCAATGCGTTAACCATGGAAACTGACTTAGAAAGTGGTGAACGCCGCTGGCAGCTGTTTTTAGGTCGCTGTATTTATTGTGCGCGCTGTGAAGAAGTTTGTCCGACTCGCGCCATTCACTTAACGGAAGAGTTTGAAACCGCAGTAATGAACAAAGCGGATTTGTACATGAAAGGGACGTTCCGCCTGCAACATTGTCGCCAATGCGGTGAGGCATTCGCCCCGAAAAAATCCGTGGAGTATGCCATGGCGCTGATGGTGGCATCGGGGATTGAGGAAGGCGGTATTGAAGCCCTGCGCCCAATGTATGAAACTTGCCCATCCTGTAAGCAAAAAAACAATTTATTGAATAATGATCGTCAGAACTTTCGTTTGCATATTCAGGGAGATAAATCATGAGTCTGCCAAATATCCCCGTAAACCATCACGTTAGCCAGCCTATCGTTCTCGATGAGCAGGTGGCAAAACTGAAAAGCACGCTGCTGAAAGATATTAAGCGTTCAGCCTATGTGTATCGCGTGGACTGTGGCGGTTGCAACGGATGTGAAATCGAAATTTTCTCGGCAATCACCCCCGTTTTCGATGCGGAACGTTTCGGGATCAAAGTGGTGGCGTCTCCGCGCCATGCAGATATTTTACTGTTCACAGGGGCAGTTACCCGTGCGATGCGCATGCCTGCACTGCGCGCGTATGAATCTGCACCGGATCCAAAAATCTGTATCTCTTATGGGGCTTGTGGTTGTGGTGGGGGGATCTTCCACGATCTGTATTGTGTCTGGGGCGGCAGCGAACACATCGTGCCGATTGATGTGTGGATCCCGGGTTGCCCGCCAACGCCAGCCGCGACTATTTATGGTTTCGCGGTGGCATTAGGGTTATTGAATCAGAAATTGGTTGGGCAAGATCACCGCGAAGCCGATGGGGAAAAAGTGGAGCTTTTACTGCCATCTATTCCTCTAGCCACTCGCGTGATGATCGAGCGTGAATCGCGCCGCCAAGCGGGGTATTACCAAGGTCGAGAAATCAGTGATCGCTTCCTGACGCTGCTCGATGGGGCAACCCCAAGCCAAGTGAAAGCCACGATGCAAACATGGATGGACGAGGAGCAAGACCCACGGTTGCGTGAGATTGTGAACCGCCTCGTGACCGTGTTGCAACAAGGGGGCATTAATGAGTGAGTCAGCGACTGAAACGGGGAAAGTAATTTTCTGGTCACTGCGCCAGAAGTTTGTCGACAGTGACGATGACGTGCCAGAAGATGCGCAACAAGTCATGTATTACTCACTGGCGATTGGTCACCATGTTGGGATGATTGACTGCCTTAAAACCGAGTTAGAGTGCCCGTTAGATGGCTTCCAAGCATGGGTGAATGCGCTTCCTGAAGGGGAGGCGCGTCGCAAATTACAGGGCTTGATCACCTTCGGCGAGATTAATATCGATTCTACCCACACTAATATGCTGGCGTTAGCATTAGATAGTTTCGCTAAAGACAGTAACTCGCCCTATCAGGCATGGAGCGCCACACTGATTCGATTGCTCGGTGAAATTGAGCGCGAGCCGGCAATATATTTGATCGTGAAACGGCAGCCGATGAGCGATGTCGCCAGACAAATTCAACCTTCCTTTTCAATGGAAGCCAAAGCTTCAGCGGAAAATCAGCCTCTTTCAGAAAACCCATCACCCGTGCAAAACCTGATGCTGGCGGTGGGCAATAGCATGATGGGGGATGATGGCGCAGGCCCAATGCTATTCGACCTCATGCAGCAAGCCCCGATTGATGGCTGGGTGGCAATTAACGGTGGCAGCAGTCCTGAAAGTGTTTCTCACCAAGTGCGAGCGTTAAAACCTCAGCGTTTATTAATTGTGGATGCTGCGGATATTGGTTTAGCACCTGGTGAAATCCGGGTTATCGACCCCGATGATATCGCTGAAATGTTTATTATGAGCACCCATAACCTGCCGCTGAATTTTCTTATCGACCAGTTAAAAGAGGATGTCGGAGAAATCATTTTCTTAGGCATTCAGCCCGATTTAGTAGGTTTTTATATGCCGATGAATGACAAAGTGGTTGCCGCCGTCGAGCAAGTTTATCAAGCCTTACCAACATGGGAAGGGGTAGGGGGATTCCGGTTATTTGAGGGTGAGTAACGATAAACTGGAAGCCTTTAATTAAAGGATAGAATATTAAGGGAATAAATAGACCGCGCTACAGGGATGCAGTGCGGTTTTTACTGAAAACCACAACTTTCCACCCTGAAAACTTGGTTATTCCTCTAAAATTGCGTAAATCCAGTGTTTAATATGGCATCGATATGAATATTAAACTCGTCACTCGTTTTGTGCGTGAATCTCGGTTCAATGACTAACTAAGGCGGGTATTATCACTATTATAAAGTGCTTCTCTTCAGTATTGTTGAGTTGTGATGATCTTTATTTTTGCATAAGCATAATTAAGGATGATTTTTTTGAGATTAATGCATATTAAACTGAAGATAAACTCATTGGGCATATCACCTTGTATTTTAAATGAATAACATGTTTTTAGCTCTTTTTTATAATGTTATGTATAATAAATATTATTATTTCATTTATATTTCAGTAGTTATTTTTGTTCTGTTGGTTTATTTTGTAATTCAAGTTTATTTAATTTAAATATTTAACTCAATAAATGAGTTATTTATTTTTATGTCAGTGATTTAACGATATTCTTAATATAATTAAATTATTCAATTTATTTTAATTATCATTAAAAGATAAGATTGATAATACATTATATTGTTTTTAATGCTATTTTGAAACTTTAGTCTTTATATGATTTTTGGATGAAATAGACAGTCTGTTTGCGATAATTATTTTTTATAAAAAATTGGCAGGTAATTTATTTTTTATATTTTAAACTACATTTTTGTTATCTTGATACCTTTAATGTCTTATTTAAACGTATGTTTGGTATTTGATGTTTAATTAATTCTTTTAACTTAGTATAGGAATTGCTCATATGTTTTATATTTAAAATGGAGTTATTGTAATGACAGATTATATTCTAAATAAGAGCATCCCTATTGGTATTAATGAAACAGGCACCCGTGAAGAATTCGATAGCATGGGAAAAGTAAATGTTCCTGCAAATCGTTATTGGGGGGCACAGACTCAACGTTCATTACAGCACTTTAATATTGGCGATGATTTAATGCCAAAATCGGTTTACCACGCGTATGGCTATGTAAAAAAAGCTTGTGCGTTGGTTAACTGCGAAGCAGGTCGATTAGCTGAATGGAAAAAAGAAGCGATCGTTATCGCTGCTGATGAAACTATTCATGGTCAATTGGATGAGCATTATCCGCTTTATGTATGGCAGACAGGCTCTGGCACACAATCTAATATGAATGTGAATGAGGTCATTTCTAACCGAGCTATTCAATTACTCGGTGGCTCATTAGGAACACAATTGCCCGTTGGACCCAATGATGATGTCAACATGGGTCAGTCTTCCAATGATACATTCCCTACTGCAATGCACATCGCCGCTATTTTTGCGCTTGATGAACAATTAATTCCGAGCATTGAAGATTTAATTCAACTTATTGAAAAGAAAGCTGATTCGTGGATGGCTGTCGTTAAGATCGGTCGTACCCACCTCGAAGATGCAGTGCCTTTAACCGTGGGACAAGAGTGGCACGGTTGGGCGGGTCAATTACGCGATGCGCTAGATGACATTAAACGTAGTCAGCAAGATCTTTATAAACTTGCTGTTGGCGGCACGGCTGTTGGTACAGGATTAAACGCGCCAAAAGGCTTTTCAAAAGATGTCGCAGATAAGATAGCGGAATTAACTCAAAAACCGTTTATAACAGCACCCAACAAATTTACGGCTCAAGGCTCTCTTGATGCATTAGTTCGCACACATGCGGCTATTCGCGGACTGGCAGTGGCACTGATCAAAATTGCGAATGATATGCGCTGGCTAGCGTCGGGTCCTCGTTGTGGTTTCAGCGAATTAATATTGCCATCTAATGAACCTGGTTCATCTATCATGCCCGGCAAGGTCAACCCAACCCAATGTGAAGCGATGGTCATGATTGGTATTCAGGTTATGGGGAATGATGCTGCGATTGCGATATCAGGTAGCCAAGGTAATTTTGAATTAAATGCGATGAGACCGGTAATTATTAATAACCTCCTGCATTCCATTCGTATTATTTCTGATGGTTGTCGTAAATTTATGGAATATTCAGTAGAAGGCACTGAATTAAATAATACGAAAATAACCGAGTATGTGGACAATAGTGTCATGTTAGTGACGGCATTATCCCCAATTATTGGTTATCAAAATGCAGCGCATATTGCTGAAAATGCAATAGCGAAAAATATCACATTGAAAGAATCTGCAATCGCTTCTGGAAAAATAAGTGAAGAAGATTTTAATAAATATGTTAATCCGATTGATATGACAGGAAATGGTCTATCTGGCGCGTAGTTTTCTCTGAATTATAATATTTAAATTAAAAGGTATTAATTATGTATAATCGACAAGCTAAAGTTGTTGTGGAAAATAACATTCGTAAAATTAAAACCACTGCAAGAGGATATGAAGTATTACGCGATCCATCATTAAATAAAGGAACGGCTTTTACTGAAGAAGAACGCAAAGCGCTGGACTTAAATGGTATTCTTCCTCCTGTTGTAACTGAGGATATGGAAACACAATTAAACCGTGCTTATCACGCTTACCGTGGATGCCATTCTGATTTAGATAAACATATTTACATGTGGCGTTTGCACGATAATAACGTGACATTGTTCTATGCATTATTACAACGTCATATGCTGGAAATGCTGCCAGTTGTTTATGACCCAGTTGTCGGCGATGCTATTGAAAACTATAGCGAGATTATTACTCGTCCTCGCGGGATCTTCCTCAGTATTAATGAACCTGAATTAATCGAAGAAAAGCTGCGTGCATTCGGTGCTGAAGGTGGTGATATTCGATTGATCGTGACCACTGACGCAGAAGAAATCTTAGGTATCGGAGACTGGGGTTCTAATGGTATCGATATTTCAGTCGGTAAGCTGGCTGTTTATACTGCCGCTGCGGGTGTAGATCCTCACAGTGTTATTCCTGTTGTTCTCGATGTCGGGACTAACAATGAAAAACTGTTAAATGATCCATCGTATGTGGGTAATCGTCATGAGCGTATTCAAGGCAAAGTCTATGACGATTTTGTTGATGCTTATGTCAAAGCGGCAAGAAAGCTATTTCCAAATGCAGTGATGCACTGGGAAGATTTTGGTTCAACAAATGCGCGTCGCATTTTGGATAAATACAGAGCGAATTTCGCGACATTTAACGATGATGTGCAAGGCACGGGTGCCATTGTATTGTCGGGCTTATTGAATGCGGTGAAATTAAGTAAAACGCCTTGGACGGAGCAAAAGGTGGTTATCTTTGGTGCAGGAACTGCGGGTTGTGGTATTGCAGACCAAATTCGTGACCAAATGATCCGTAGTGGCCTATCTCGTGAAGAAGCCATTTCTCGCATTTGGTTAATTGACTTGCCGGGACTACTGACAACTGACATGGTCGACAGCTTACTGTATTTCCAAAAAGATTATGCGAAAAACAGCCAAGATGTTGCCAATTATCCAAGAAAGATTGTTGATGTTTCTGTTGAAGCACAAACCCGCTGGCCGGATATGGCGGATATCCTTGCGAAACAGAATAAAGCTAAAGGTATTATTGACTTAGCAACAGTTGTCGAGAATGTAAAACCAACAATTTTAATTGGTACATCAACCACTCCGGGTGCTTTCACTCAAGATATCGTTCGCAGCATGGCAAGCCACGTTGAACGCCCAATTATTTTCCCATTATCAAACCCAACATTACTGCATGAAGCAACACCACAGCATTTAATTGAATGGACTGAAGGTAAAGTGTTTGTGGCAACGGGCGCGCCATTTGATGATGTGATGTATAACGGTGTTTGCTACAAAATCGGTCAGGCAAATAACGCTGCGCTTTATCCGGGACTAGGCTTCGGTGCTATCGTGTCTAAAGCCACTAAAATTACCGATGAAATGATTTTTGCCGCAGTTCAAGCCGTGGCAAGTCAAGCAACATTAGGCTCAGAAGGTGCATCGTTATTACCATCGAATGAAGATTTACGTATCACTTCAAGTATCGTTGCTCTTGCTGTTTTACGTATGGCGAAAAGCCAAGGCGTAGCAGGGGTTAACGCCAGTGATTCTGAAGTCGAAATGGTGAGAACATAATCTTGGTGGCCAGTTTATGTGCCAGTTGAAGCTATCTAATTACAGAGTGTGATTGATAGTTTGATTGAGTAAAACGGTAATTAATGAAACCTGACACAAAAGTGTGTCAGGTTTTTTTGATGCGTAAAAAGGTGCAAAATACAAAAAGCAGTGGGGGGAATAAACACGTGCTATCACGCGTTTCCTCGCAGAAAATACCCTACATCTTCCTCAACTTCTTCCATTGCCATTAACGCTTCTAAGGTATCTCTAGCTTCTTTTTCATCAAGAATACTCATGGCGAAACCGACGTGAACTAATACCCATTTACCGACCATGCTCTCGGTATCCCCTTCGCATACGAGGGCAATATTCACTTCACGCTGGACACCACAAACATCCACTTGGGCACTATCCATGGGGGTTTGACCAACGGCAACCACTTGACCGGGAATACCTAAACACATAACTGGCTCCTAAACGGGTTATTCAACTTCAATCTGCTTCACTTGCATGGCGCTAGCACTGTCGACAATTAAATTTTGGCTGCCGCAATGGGGGCATCCTTCACCAAATTTGGTTATTTGTACCTGATACTGACAATCTCGGCATTGTGCTTGTGCAGGGGAAATCACGATATGTAATTCGGCACCTTGGGCGAGGGTATTACGGCAGATAATATCGAAACAAAAATGCACGGCGGATTCCTCTACGCAAGAGACGGCGCTGAGTTCTAACCACACACCCGTCACCCGCCGAGCATGGTTGCGTTTAGCGTGCTGTTCAATAATCTCAAATGCGCTTTGGCATAAGGCAACTTCATGCATTTGTCATTCCTTAAGACAAAATATCCGCTGGATTTTCAAAGGCTGCGCGACGACGGCGTTCCTTGATAATTTCATCCATTTTATTTCTGTCGACGACCATTAAGGCTTCTGTAGGACAGACTTCTACGCAAGCTGGTCCACCTTCACGGGTATGGCATAAGTCGCATTTATGCGCCTCAGCACGATACTGTGGAATGGTATTGAGTGCGGTGGTGTGCTGTACAACTGGGCGGCTAATCACTTCCATGGTGCCGTAAGGGCAAGCGATAACACAGGTTTTGCAACCAATGCATTTAGATTGGTCTACATACGCGAAATCATCTTTACGGCTGATGGCGCCATTAGGGCAAACATTGGCACACGGGGCGTCTTCACACTGGCGACACACCACTGCTGTGCTGACGGTATAGCCTTTGAGTACATGAATACGTGGAAAAAACTCATCTTTTACAACGGTGGCAATCCCTGTTTCTTGCTCTTGGTGGGAGACCACACAAGCCACTTCACAGGTGTGACAGCCAATGCACTTCTTTGGGTCTGCAATGATGAAACGGTTCATCATATTCTCCTGAATGATCGTAAACGGGCATGGGATCCGGTTTATTTCGGTTGCCTCGTCTTATCCTGACAATACCTAGAGATAAGCATGGATCGTGCCAAATTCGTTAAATAAATTAATTTAATAAAATCATTCGGTTAGATATTATAGGGTAATCACGAAAAAATAGAAATTTCATATTCGACACGGTTTTCGACATTATTGACGAGAGGCATGAAATCGATATTAAGCAGATATTGGGTTAAATCAGCCAATATCTAAAATAGGTGAATGGATCAAACTTAAATCAGACTCTGATATTATTTTTTCAAATAATGACTACAATATTAGTATTAAATCAAAAACAGCAATCGCATTAATCACAGTATTAAACTTTTTTATTTTTATTATTGATAAATAAGTCGTTTATAAATGAAAATTTAAAACTCTAACTAATTCTCATTATTGTTAGTCAGAAAAATAAATAAATGACTTAGCAATGTAGCGGATTAGGACGAGATTGGAGATTTTGTGAGCATATCCGAAACCACCGAACAAATTCGTCATGAACGTGACCAATTCAGGATCCTTGTGGACATCACTAACTCAGTGCTTTCTCATCTTGAAATGGATGGGTTAGTGGCTGAAGTTTCGCGAGAAATTTACCGATTTTTTGGTATTAGCCAAATTAGCGTTGCCCTTTGTGATAATGTCAGTTCCGCGGTTTATCTTTGTTATTCAAGCCATTATCAACGCTCAAAACCGGTTAAAAAAAGCCAGTATCATCTTAATGAACTGCATGCGGATCTCGCTCAAGTCTTAGAGAGCAACAAACCGCTGCGCTTAACGCTCGATAGTCAAACTCAAGACCCTCTGTATCAAAATTTGTGTGCTGAAGGGATGACGGAAACTTTGCTGTTACCGTTGGCATTCAATCATAAGCCATTGGGTGTTTTGGTATTATCTCATGAAGATGACCGGATTTTCACCGAAGATAGCTGCACTTTGTTGAAACAAGTGGCGGCACGCTTTGCAATAGCCGTAGACAATGCCGCAGCGTATGGCGAGATCACGCGCCTCAAAGATAGCCTGAAAAATGAAAATTTATGGCTCAATGAGCAAATCCAAAACACCAATAGTTTCAGCGAAATTGTCTTTCAAAGTCAGGCGATGCGTGAAGTGCTGGAACAAGTGGATTTAGTAGCGCGTAGCGATAGCACTGTGCTCATCTTGGGTGAAACGGGTACTGGTAAAGAGTTAATTGCCAGAGCCGTTCATCAGCTTAGCAATCGCCATCAACGTTCACTGATTAAAATGAATTGTGCGGCGATTCCGACAGGTTTATTAGAAAGCGACCTGTTTGGACATGATAAAGGCGCATTTACAGGTGCGACGAGCACCCATATTGGTCGCTTTGAAATGGCGGACAAAAGCACGCTGTTTTTAGATGAAATTGGCGATATGCCATTGGATTTACAACCAAAATTATTACGTGTTTTGCAAGAGCGTGAGATTGAGCGCATTGGTGGCAATAAAGTTATCCCTGTGGATGTGCGCCTTGTGGCAGCGACCAATCGCAATTTAAAGGCGATGACGGAAGGCCGAGAGTTTCGTGAAGACCTCTATTATCGTTTGAATGTGTTCCCGATTGTTATCCCGCCATTACGTGAGCGACCAGAAGATATTCCGCTGCTTGCGACCTATTTTACCAAGAAAATGGCGCAGCGTATGAACCGTAAAATTGATTGTATTCCTCGCGATGCATTGGCGCAGCTATCCTTGTACCCATGGCCAGGCAATGTACGAGAACTGGAAAATGTGATTGAACGTGCCGTGATTTTAACCCGTGGGAATACGCTGAATATTCAATTGCATGAGTTAAATATCCCAAAGCCATCTCGTATTAAAGAAGCTCTGAATAAGCCCAGTGCATTAGAGCGAAAAATGCAGACGGATGCACCAGAGAGCGACGATGATGAGCGAAACCGCATTATTGAAGCACTGAAAGCCACCAATGGGGTGGTTGCCGGAGCGAGAGGAGCGGCTATGAGATTGGGATTAAAGAGAACAACGCTGTTGTCGAGGATGCAGAGACTTGGGATTAGTGTTCAAGATCTATTCCAGTAATCTCTTAATCTCGTCATAATTCGCGCTGTGGCGTTGTTGGCTGGCCTTGCTAACTCGAGTCACATACTTAATCTCGTCATACTTCACGCCGTGGCGTTGTTGGCTATCCTTACTAACCCTAGTCACATACTTGTGTATGCTCCTAGGGCTTAGCTGCGTCTGCCGCCTAGCCACAACGCGAATTATTTAGAGATTGGAGAGTATTAAAAAAACAGAAAAAAGAAAAAGGGAAAAAAGAATTGAAAATAAAGGATGTTGATTATTTTGTTGGAAGGTTATTTTTTTATTAAATAGTTTTTAATGGCGATTAATATTTTATTTTAATCACTTATTGAAGGGCGATGTTTATTATCGCTATGTGATTTTTAATATCGGTAGCTTTTAATATAATTTGCACTGTAGGTCTGCTTTATAGACGCATTCCTACAGTGCAAAGCGTCAAAATAAACTACAAACCTTCGGCTGCCTCACGTAAGCGACGCTTGATCCCCGTATACTCCTGAACAACATAATGCTCGGCTTTATGTTGATCCGCGATTGGCTCAATACGCACCGCACAATATTTGTATTCTGGTGTTTTGGTTATTGGGCTTAAGTTCTCGGCGACCAGTTCATTACAAGCACCAATCCACCACTGATACGTCATATATACAGCGCCTTTATTTGGGCGGTCGCTGATATTTGCGCGAGTGATGACTTTACCTTGTCGTGAACAGACCCAAACCAGTTCCTGATCTTTAATGCCCAACGCTTTCGCATCGGCTGTATTGATCTGAACAAAACCCGGTTCGTCAGCAAGAGATGCGAGGGCTTTACAGTTACCGGTCATAGAGCGGCAAGAGTAGTGACCCACTTCACGCACGGTGGCAAGAACCATTGGGTACTCAGTACTGACTTGGTCGATTGGTGGGCGCCATTCGCAAGTAAAGAATTGACCTCGACCATTTGGTGTATCGAAATTACCACCTTCATATAGGTACTCGGTGCCTTCACTTTCTAATGTACGGCATGGCCATTGAATGTATGCCAATCCCGCCATTTTCTCGTAAGTCGCACCAAAATAAATCGGGCAAAGCTCACGTAGCTCATCCCAAATTTCTTTGGTGTTGTTGTAGTGCATTGGGTAGCCCATTGCAGTTGACATTAAACTGATGATTTCCCAGTCAGTTTTCACATCCCCCACAGGTTCAACTGCTTTATAGAAGCGTTGGAAACCACGGTCAGCTGCCGTATAGACACCTTCATGTTCTCCCCAAGACGTTGCTGGGAAAATCACGTCTGCAATCGACGCGGTTTTGGTCATAAAGATATCTTGCACGATTAACAGCTCAAGTTTGTCGAACGTGCGGCGAATCGTTGCTAAATCCGGCTCAGTTTGTAGTGGATCTTCACCCATCACATAGTGCGCTTTTAGAATACCTTCATCGATAAAGTGAGGGACTTCACTCAGCGGAATACCATTTTCATCCGGCATAGCGTCAATGCCCCAGAATTTGGCGAATTTATCGAGAGCCGCTTTATCCGAAACATACTGATAGCCCGGTAGCGTGTTCGGTAAAGCCCCCATATCGCAGGCACCTTGTACGTTATTTTGACCACGTACAGGACCCACACCCACATGCGGCTTACCAAGGTTACCAGTGAGTAATGCCAAGCTGGTGAGAGACTGAACAGTTTCCACCCCTTGATAGAACTGAGTGACACCCATGCCCCATAAAATGGTGGCATTTTCAGCTTTAGCGTACATCCGTGCGGTTCTGCGAATATCTTCAGCTTTGATGCCAGTGATCTCTTCAACCGACTCAGGGGTATACGGCGCCACTAATGCACGATATTCGTCGAATTTGTCGGTATGTGCCTCGATAAAGGCATGGTCATACAGATTTTCCTCGATGATAACGTAGGCTAACGCATTCAATAACGCGATATTCGAACCATTTTTCAGTGGTAAGTGAATATCTGCAATACGCGCGGTTTCAATATAACGCGGGTCGCAGACAATAATTTGTGCCCCTTTTTCTTTCGCTTTTAAAATCCGGCGAGCGACAATAGGGTGTGAGTCCGCGGCGTTATAACCGAAGACAAAAATACATTTGGTATCCTCAATTTCAACAATTGAGTTGCTCATTGCGCCATTACCGACCGAACGCTGCAGACCTGCAACCGAAGGGCCGTGTCAGACACGAGCACAGCAGTCGATATTGTTACTACCGACCGCTGCACGAACAAATTTTTGCATCACGAAGTTAGCTTCGTTACCCGGACCGCGGGAAGAACCTGTCGTCATGATGGCTTTTGGACCATATTTTTCTTTGATTGCTAATAAACGGGAGCTTGCAAATTCAATGGCTTCCTCCCAAGAAACGACCTCTAATTTGCCACCACGCTGACGGCGGATCATCGGGTTTTTTAAACGCGGCGTTAAAATTTTCGTGTCATGAATGAAGTCCCAGCCATAGTAACCTTTCAGGCAAAGTTCCCCTTCATTTGTGTGACCATTTGCGCCTTCTGCGCCAATGATCTTCCCGTTCTCCACCTTCAGGTTGATTTTACAGCCTGAGGCGCAATACGGGCAGACGGTGATGACTTTTTCCATCAACATTGCTCCTCTATTTTTGTGTAGCGGTTTCCCGCTCTTTCAGGAGAGCTAATGCAGGGTTTGTGCCAGTTTTTTTAGCGGAGATTGAATTTGTAATTAACTGAATAAAAAGGAAATATTTTTAGGTAAAAAGTAAACAAAAGCTAAATGGAGAGGAAATCGTCAAAAGTGTCGAGGGTTTCTCGGACAATGACGTATAGTTCTTGCATAATTTATTTCATAATCTTGTCACAAAGTGGTTATTTATTCGTCATTATTATGACTTAAATTTGCCAATAACGCGCATGTGAGAGGACTTCATTATGTTTAGTGTTGATGCTTTACTGGAAAGTGCTTTTCCGCAGCAAACACTGCCCGCTTGGAAACGGAAATTATTAAAGCGTTTACTACATGAAAGAGATTTCCAGCAGCTTGCTGAAGATTACCCACATCTAAAAGGGCTCGATCTTGTCGAGCAATTTATGAATGATTTGAATGTCCGTTGCGAATTAGGCGACGGGGATTTAGAAAACATCCCAAGCCAAGGTCCGGTTTTATTTGTTGCAAATCATCCGATTGGCTCTCTTGATGGGCTCGCCATTTTACGCGCAGTCGCAACGGTTCGACCAGATGTCAAAATCGTTGCCAATCAAATGCTCAGTTACCTTGAGCCACTTCAAAGCTTATTTATTCCTGTTGATAATGTTGGCAACCGCACCAACCGCCAGCAAGTCGTCGGTATGCAATCTCATCTTGATAACCAAGGAGCTTTGGTTGTTTTCCCTGCGGGGGAAGTATCTCGCTGGAGCACGAAAGGCATTAGTGATTGCCATTGGCGCACGGGTTTTTTACGTTTAGCCGCCAAATCTCGCGCACCGATTGTTCCTGTGCATGTGCAAGCTCGTAACAGCCTGCTGTTCTACACAACATCCTTGGTGTATAAGCCACTATCGGCTTTGATGCTGGTGAACGAAATGTTCAAGCAGCGCAATAATCGCATCAAATTACGTATCGGTGGGCGCATCCCGTTTTCTCAATGGTATGACGGGCGAACGAATGATAATGAGCTGGCAGAGCGGTTTCGTCGTCATGTGTATCTGCTAGGTAAAGGAAAAGCGGGGCTGTTTACCTGTGAAGCCCCAATCGCGTTACCCGAAGATCGTATTGAACTGAAAAAGGCTTTAGCGGCTTGTGAGCAACTAGGCGTGACTCCCGATGGTAAAATTATTTACCTTTATCAGCGTCAGCAAGAAGAGCGAACGCCAATTTTACGTGAGCTAGGACGATTGCGGGAAATCGCATTTCGTGCGGTGGGGGAAGGCTCCGGTCGACGCCGTGATCTCGATAGTTTCGATGACGATTATTACCATCTTATTTTATGGGATGAAGAGGATTTAGAAGTGGTGGGCGCATACCGATTTGTGCCGACGGAGCAGCAGCTAGAGAAAAAAGGGTTAGAGGGGATCTACAGTAATAGCCTGTTCCACTATAACCAAGACATGATGCCTATTTTGGCTCAAGGGATTGAGTTAGGGCGCAGTTTTATTCAGCCTGCCTATTGGGGTAAACGCGGCTTAGATTATCTTTGGTTAGGTATTGGCGCGTATTTAGCGAAGTATCCGCAATATCGTTATCTATTTGGTCCAGTGTCTATCTCTGGAAGCATGCCCGTTGCTGCGCGTGATTTACTGATTGCATTTTATCGCCTCTATTTTTCCTCTGAGTTGGCAATGGCGCAATCTCGTAAGCCTTACCCGGCATCACTACCACAGGTTTTAGCTCAGTTTGATGGTAATAATTACCAAGAAGATTTGGTGAAGCTAAAAAGCTTACTGAGCAATATTGGCTGCTCTATTCCGACGCTGTATAAACAGTACACCGAGCTGTGTGAGCCAGGTGGGGTGCAGTTTATTGATTTTGGTACCGACCCTGCGTTCAACGACTGCATCGACGGTTTAGTTTTGGTGGATTTAAGCCGCTTAAAACCGCAGCGTTATCAGCGTTATATTGCAGTCCATCAAGCGCAATCGACGACTGAATAAAATGACGGGAAGGGTGAAAAGACTCATCCTTTCCTGTTTTATTTATACTATTAATAGTTCCGCCAGTATTATTCACCCTGTCATTATTCCATCATAAATTTGTCATCTCACTGACCCATTCCTTTCGTAGCATCCTCGATAACGATTAAGTCCCAAAGAGGATAACAATGTATGTTAAACGCACTCTCTTCATTGAATGGGAGTCAGGATGCTTTTCAAAAAGCTAACGCAGCGAATGCGCAATTTGCTTCGCAGCATCCGATGATTTCTATTCACAAACTCTCTCAAATTTTTGCTCATCAAACGGTGTTGGATGGGATTGATCTGACTGTTGCAAAAGGCTCTATCTTAGCGCTATTAGGTCCCTCTGGTTGCGGTAAAAGTACCTTATTGAAGCTGTTAGCGGGGTTATTGCAACCAAGCTCAGGTGAGATTTTCTTGAATAAAAAGCTGGTCGCAAGTTCCCAGAGACTTGTCCCGCCGGAACAGCGCAATCTTGGTATGGTGTTTCAAGATTATGCACTTTGGTCGCACATGACCGTATTTCAGAACGTGGCATTTCCTTTACGTATGCGCAAAGTGGCGAGTCAAGCGATAGAGGATAGGGTGAACCAAGCCTTAGAGCGGGTTGGATTAGCGGGGTTTGCTAAGCGTAAACCTGCCGACCTTTCAGGCGGACAGCAGCAACGGGTGGCATTAGCCCGCGCCATTATCGCGGAACCTGAAATTTTACTGTTTGATGAACCCCTTTCTAACCTCGATGTTGCCTTGCGCCGTGCTCTGTGTGATGAGATGGCGCAGTTACTTCGTTCACTAGAAATTACCGCCGTTTATGTCACGCACGATCCGGCTGAAGCCCATGCATTGGCGCATCAAATTGCCCATATCCAAAACGGCAAAATAGACAGTTTGACCACCTTATGAAGAGAGACTCTGTTATGCAAAAGCTAATGTTATCAAATCATTTTTCCATGAAAGGTATCGCAATGAGTTTAGGATTATCCTGTGCACTATTTTCCGCTTCTTCCCAGGCATTGACCGTCTATACCGCAGGTCCAGGGGCGATGGCAAAACAGTTAGCGGCAGGGTATGAAAAGCAAACGGGCGTGAAAGTGGATGTTTTTCAGGCTACGACAGGTAAAGTGATGGCGCGCTTAGAGGCGGAACAAGCCAACCCGCGTGTGGATGTCTTGATCTCTGCTTCATGGGATACCGCGGTAGACCTTCAACAAAAAGGTTGGTTACTGGCGTATGAAAGCCCGAATGCCGAAAAAGTGCCTGCGCAATTTAAAACGCCATACTATGTGGCGCAAGGGATCTCCGCATTGGGGATCGTTTGGAACAGTAAAAGTGGCACGCCGAAACCAACGGACTGGGCAGATTTAGCGCAGCCCGTCTTTAAGGATAAAGTCACCATGCCAGACCCGGCATTGTCAGGGGCATCGTTAGACTTATTGTTGGGATTACAGAATGCGAAACCAGAAGCCGCATGGACACTATTCTCTGAATTAAAAGCCAACGGCATGGTGATTTCTGGTCCGAATGCGCAAGCGTTAACGCCTGTGTTGCAAGGAGCAAAAGCGGCTGTATTTGGTGCAGTCGACTATGTGGCTTATGGTAGCATCGCGGAAGGTGAATCCATCGAGGTGATTTTCCCAAGCAGCGGAACGGCCATCGCACCACGTCCAATGATGATTTTAAATAGCAGTAAACAGCAAAATGAAGCCAAGGCTTTTATTGATTACGTGCTCTCCCCTGAAGGTCAGAAAATCGTGGCAGATGCCTGGTTGATGCCAGCCAGAATGGATGTTGCCGGTAAGCGCCCTGATTTTTCGACGTTAACACTGTTGCCAGAACCGACCACTGATAGTGCAGAGCGCAGCAGCGTGTTATCTCGCTTTAGTGGGATTTTCCGCTAACGGTTTTCTCTTCCTCGCCGCTGGGTGGCATTAGCGACCCAGCAGGAGCTGATTTTCTGATGATGACTCGTCGTTTATTGCCATTCTCGATCTTAATCGCCTTGGCGATTTTAGTGATTATTCCCTTGAGTTTTATTGTGTTACAAGCGCTATTTCCGCATTTTGGACAAGGGGATTTCAGCCAAATTTTCCAACCGATTATCCATCTATTTAATGAACCGGAACTGGCAAATTTACTGCAAAATACGCTTTTACTGGGTTTAGGTGTGGCGCTGGTGAGTGCCGTGATAGCCATTCCATTAGGGGCTTTACGTGGGTTATTTAACCTGCCTTTTGCCCGTATTTGGGACTTACTATTTTTGATCCCATTTTTAATTCCACCGTATATTGCAGGGCTTTCATGGATGTTAACCTTGCAACCGAATGGTTATTCTCAGCAATTATTTGGTATTAGCCCCGGCAGCGCGCTATTTTCCCTTGGGGGAATGGTGGTGATTATGTCATTGAATTTATTTCCCGTTCTTTACTTTGCGGTATCTCGCAGCATGGCTGCGAATGGCAACCGGCTGGCGGATGTGGCGCAAGTTCATGGGGCATCCGCATGGCAGGCATTTATGCGAGTGACATTGCCTCTCTCTTTGCCCTCGATTGCCGCTGGTTTATTGCTGGTCTTCACTTTAGCGATTGAAGAGTATGGGATCCCCGCAGCGATTGGCTCGCCGAATGGTATTCGGGTTCTGACAACGGATATCGAGCAGCGTCTTGCCGATTGGCCGATAGATTTACCGGGAGCAGCATCGCTGTCATTGGTATTAGCCAGTTTGGCGCTACTGGCTTACACCTTACAGCGTTCGTTAGTATCTGGGCGCAATGTGGCGACGAATACGGGCAAAGCCGCGGCATTGGTGACACGCTCATTGGGTATTTGGCGTATTCCCGTGGTGTGTTTGTTTTCTTTCGTGGCGCTTTGCGCGGTTGGCATGCCGTTACTGGCTATGTTTGGCACGGCATTTTCCAATACGGTTTCTGGCGGATTGACGCTGGATAACCTAACGCTCCGGCATTTTTCTGGGCTATTAAATAGCCATACGGAAGCCCTCGATGCCTTATTGACGAGCGTTTCTCTCGCAACGGCAACAGCGATATTGACGGGGATATTGGGTTTTTTATGTGCATGGCTGGTCGTCGCGCAGCGGATCCGTGGAGCAGCCTTACTGGATGGGCTTTCATTGCTGCCAATTGCCATTCCCGGCATTGTGGTCGCAGTGGGGCTTATTTTGGCGTGGAATCAACCGTTTTGGCCCATCACGCCTTATCATACTTGGGGAATTTTATTGCTCGCTTATAGTTGCTTATTACTGCCTTATCCCGTGCGTTATTGCAGTGCGGCATTCACGCAAATTGGCGGCAGTTTATCCGATGCGGCACGGGTTCATGGCGCAGGGTTAATGACGTCACTGAGACTGATTTTATTTCCGTTGGTTTTACCGAGTTTAGTGGCGGCGATGATGTTGGTGTTTGCGGTGGCATCACGAGAGCTGGTTTCCTCGTTGTTACTGGCGCCTGCGGGTATGCAAACCGTGTCGATTTTTGTTTGGCGCCAGTTTGAGCAAGGTTCCATCGGCAGCGGTATGGCGATGGCCTGTCTGGCAGTATTGATAAGCTTAACCTTGATGCTGTGCGCGCAATTTATTCAGCAGCGGTATAGCCGTTAATCAACCATCCCAAGGGCGATATTCACCTTGGGATGCACGATTTTACAAACTCGATTTAGGAATTGGTGGCGCAAATTGCAGAGCGCCCGCGATGCGGTTCCAAGCGTTAATCGCCCCAATCGCTGAGGTTAGAAACGCAATTTCGGATTCAGTAAATTCATTCTGTAGTGCTTGATAAACATCATCAGAAACATGCTGAGCAGCCATTAGCGTTAGTGATTCTGCCCAAGAAAGCGCCGCTTGTTCGCGGGGAGTATAAATACCGGCATCACGCCAAGTTGGTAAAAGATCCAATTTAGCGGCTTCAATCCCTAATTTACGGGCTAAGTTTAAGTGATACTGCAAGCAAAACGCACAGCCGTTGATTTGGGAAACGCGTATTTTCAGTAACTCAGTGAGCGGTTTTTCAAGCCCTGAATTGCTAACGGCTTTTCCCAGTTCTCCCATCGCAGCAACGACTTCAGGGGCGATTTTTTCAAACTGATTCCAATCACTTCTTCCAATAATTTCAGGTTTCATTCTGTGCTCCAAACAGATAATATAAGAACTCTGATAATAATATTCGAATTCTTACATTATGCGCAAGTCAAAAGTTAATACATCGATGATCCCTGAAATAGGGGAAGGCAAACGTGGGGAATCAGGTCATATTGGCTATTTACTGCGGCAGGCTCACGCGGCTCATCGTATTCGCATGGAACAAGTTTTGCAGGATGTGGGTGTAACGCTTCCTCAATTTTCTGTGTTGCTAATGATTGCAGAATATCCTAAAGCCTCAGGGGCTGATTTAGCGAGGCTATCATTATTAACGCCGCAGACCATGAGTGTGATTGTGAAAAACCTCGAAAAGGCGGGAATGATCTCTAAGTTGCCGCACCCTGAGCATGGGCGGATCCAAATTATTGAAATAACCCAATTAGGGAAAGCATTATTACTTCAATGCAAAGGTGCTGTTAAATCCACTGAAAATAGATTATTAAGTGGAGTGAGCGAGTCTGATGAAAAAGTGATCCGAAAATGGCTGGTGGATATTGCCAAGCAATTTGATATCGACAAAGCCTAATACTCCCTATCTAATACTTCCTATGACGTGAGAGAAAATAATGAAATTCAAATATGCTATTTTGTATGTCGAGAATGTAGAGAAAACCCTCGATTTTTACCAACAAGCTTTTGGTTTTAAACAATCCTTTCTCCATGAAAGTGGTGATTATGGCGAGCTGGATACTGGCAGCACAACGATTTCATTTTCTTCATTGGCACTAATGAACCAACTAGGTAAAGGCGCGGTTGCTCCCAATCCGCATGCTCCTGTTTTTGAACTTGCTTTTGAGACTGATAATGTGGAAAACGCTTTGGCTCAAGCGGTTAAAGCAGGTGCTAAGTTGGTACAAGATGCGCAGGAGATGCCTTGGGGACAAACCATCGGTTATGTTCATGATCTAAATGGCTTTTTGATCGAAATTTGCACGCCAGTGCAGGATTAATTCATTGTAAATATCGGAATTAGTCGATATACCGAATCACCTATTTTAGTGAGAATACAGATAATTACGCTAAAAATAAGGAACAACGATGCAGGGCATGAACCCAGAAGCGCTCGACCATTTCAATGATATTATGCAGGTGGTTAACAAGCTGGCGAAGCTGTTAAATCCAGATTCAATCGAGAATATGGAAACGGATATCTCTTCATTTGAGGAAGAGTTAAAAGAGTCGATCAGTGAAGACGAAGAGGGGTTCGTCGAACGTATCGAAGAGGGTGAAATTGGCTATTTAATGGCAGATCTTATTGTCAGGTCGAATATGGGAAACAGCTTTTGGATAGACTGGAAAGACAGTGAGTCTGCTGTAGGCTTTTTGGAAAATGCGGTTGAGTTCGAAGGATTGGATATTCAGCTAGATTTTGCCGTTAAAGACCCTAAAAACGATTTAAGACCAGACCAAATTTTTGTTCGCGCTAATCAGCAACTACAAGCTCTTGGTTACTATTTATTGGGTCTGACTTCCGGTAATGATGCTTACCATGAGATCTTAATTCCTTCCGGTATTTTCGAACCATTTATGGACATCATGGAACATTTTGACGTCATGGTTGAGCTGAATGACGAAGAAGTGGATTACAGCGAATATTAATAGTAAAAAGGGGAATACAATAGGTATTCCCCTTCATATATCAATTCAAACTTTTATTAAATCATATATCAGTCGAAGTGAATAAATGAGGCTCTCACAATAACGGGATAATTTTAATTAAAGTAATAAAACGGCAAGAATATATATTTTATGTTTTTTGTTTATTTCACTGAGTGGGTTTCATTTGCCATATCTTTTCAACATATTCATTAATGGTTCTATCGGAAGAGAAATAGCCCATGTTAGCGATATTATTGAGTATTTTTTGCGCCCATAACGTTGGGTATTGGTATAGCTTATCGACGGCATCTTGGGATTGAACGTAAGAGTGGTAATCGGCAAGTAATTGATAATGGTCTCCAAAATTAATCAGAGAATCATAAAGCGGGTAATAGCGGTTAGGGTCATCGGGACTGAAAATACCCGAAACAAGGGAATTGAGGACATTGTGTAGGTCTTCATGTTCTTGGTAAATCTTTCTTGGGTCATAGCCTTGTGTACGAATCGCGTCAACTTGCTCGGCGGTATGCCCAAAGATAAACATATTTTCTTCTCCAACATGTTCGCGAATTTCAATATTGGCGCCGTCTAATGTACCGATAGTCAATGCACCATTGAGGGCAAATTTCATATTACCTGTTCCTGACGCTTCGGTTCCTGCAAGGGATATCTGTTCGGATAAGTCGGTGGCGGGAATAATTAACTCCGCTAAGCTGACGCTGTAATTCGGGATAAAAATCACTTTTAAACGATTTTTGATTCGGGCGTCGTGGTTAATCACGTTAGCGACATCATTGATAAGCCGGATGATCATTTTGGCGTTAACGTAGGATGAGGCGGCTTTTCCCGAGAAAATCACCACGCGCGGAACCCAATTCTTTTCGGGAAGTTGCAAGATTCGCTGGTAGCGCCCAATGACTTGCAAGATATTGAGTAATTGGCGTTTATATTCATGAATGCGTTTGATTTGTACATCGAACATGGCGTGAGGATCGACGATGATATTGACGTTTTTAGCGATATAGTCGGCGAGGGCAACTTTGTTCTCTAACTTACAGGTTTTTAACCGCTCGATAAATAGAGGAAAATCTGTGTACTGCTGTAGGCGAGAAAGCTCTGTGAGATCTTCCCGCCAACCTTCACCGATGGTTTCATCAATCAAGCTCGCAAGGGGTTTATTGCACAACGCCAGCCAGCGGCGTGGGGTAATGCCATTGGTGATATTGCTAAAACGCTCAGGAAATACTTTGGAAAAATCAGAGAAAATTTCTTGAGTCATAAGCTCCGAATGCAACTTGGACACGCCATTGACTCGGTAGCTGCCCACGACGGCAAGCCATGCCATGCGAACATAGCGCCCATGGGATTCATCAATCAGAGATAAGCGAGTTAAAAGTTCTGGGTTGTTGGGGTAACGCTGTTTGATCTTAGTGAGAAAGTGGTCATTTATTTCAAAGATAATTTGTAGGTGGCGGGGGAGTAATCGCCCAAGAAGGTCGACAGACCAACGTTCTAATGCTTCTCCCATCAGAGTGTGATTGGTGTAAGAAAAGGTTTTTTCACTCATTTGCCATGCGGCTTCCCACTCATATTCGTGCTCATCGATAAGCAAGCGCATCAGTTCAGGAATCGCTAAAACGGGGTGGGTATCATTCAAATGGATTGCCACTTTATCGGCAAGGTTACTTAACGTGCCGTGGATTCGGTAATGGACATCGAGGATATTCTGCAAGGTTGCTGATACAAGAAAATACTCTTGCCCAAGACGTAAAATTTTCCCCGATTCCGTAGAATCATTAGGGTAGAGTACGCGGGAGACATTCTCAGAGAAATTTTTCTCTTCAACGGCTGCTGAGTATTCCCCTTGATTGAATTTGTTGATGTTCATCTCATTCGTGGCATGGGCAGACCACAAGCGCAAAGTGTTGGTGGAATCACATCCATAGCCCATGATGATTTGGTCATAGGCGCGAGCAAGCACTTCTTCAGTTTCCACCCAGCGAACGATTTTGCCTTCTTGCTGAAGGCGACCCGCAAAGCGGACTTTATAGCTAAGGTTATAGCGTGGAAATTCCCATGCATTGCCATATTGTAGCCAGCGGTCGGTGGACTCAACTTGTTGGCCATCAATAATATTTTGCTGAAACATGCCATATTCGTAGCGGATACCAAACCCAACGGAAGGGATTTTTAAGGTGGCGAGAGAATCTAAAAAGCAGGCAGCAAGGCGCCCTAGACCTCCATTGCCTAAACCAGGATCATCCTCTTCTTCTAAAATCGCACTCAGTTCAAAGCCCATCTTTTTCAAAGCATCAGACACATCCTCATACATGCCCAAATTTAATAAAGTATTGGAAAGGGTGCGCCCAATCAGAAATTCCATGGATAAGTAAGCGACAGCGCGATCCGATTGAGACAGAGAACGGCGAATGGCACGCAACCAACGGTCAACGGTTAAGTCGCGGATAGCGTAGGAGATGGCATTTAGCCAATCATGTTGAGTGGCAATAATGGGGTCTTTGCCAATCATAAACTTCAATTTGGTTTGGATGGAGTCGATTAGAGTGTTGATTCGCTGTTCGCGATTTTGGATGGTAAATGGATCATTCATGGTCAGCACCTTCCGTCGTTGGCTCAATTAAGTTCCGGTAAAGCGCAAGGTATTTTTTGGCGGAAGCTTGCCAGCTAAAATTCATCTGCATACCTTGTCGGCGTACGCGTTTCCAGCGAGTCGGTTCATTCCAAAGCGCGAAAGCGCGACGCACAGCATCATTGAGTTCGGTAGTTTTTCCATGGTGGGAGCGATAGCCGTGATAGTCATGAAATACAAAACCCGTTGCCGTGCGATCTGCTAAATTTTCGAGGGAGCAATCGGTGACAGTATCGGCTAGCCCGCCCGTGTGGCGAACCAGTGGAAGAGCGCCATATTTCAGACCATAAAGTTGGGTCAAACCACAAGGTTCGTAGCGGCTTGGCACCACAATGACGTCAGCGGCAGCAATCAATTTATGGGCGTGGAGTTCGTCATAGCCAATAACGACAGAAACCTGTTTTGGGAATTGGTGAGCCAATTGCTCAAAGGCGTGTTGTAAGTCAGCGTCGCCAGTGCCTAAAACTGACAGCTGCCCACCTTGGTGTAGCAAATCGGGGATCACTTCTAGCAAGAGGTCTAATCCCTTTTGTGTACTGAGGCGGCTGACAACGCCGAACAATGGAACTTTATCGGTGACATTAAGTTTGTTTTCTCGCTGGTGAGTCATTTTACAGATGGCTTTGCCGAGCATGTTTTGTCGCCCGTAGTTGTGGGAGATCAACGGGTCAAGTTGCGGATCCCAGACTTGGTAATCCACGCCGTTTAAGATCCCTAAAATATCCTCTTGAGATTGGCGCTGTTTCAATAAACTGGCGAGTCCATAACCGTATTCGGGAATAGTGACTTCTTTGGCATAAGTGGGGCTGACAAAAGTGATTTTATTGGCGTAGAACAGCCCCGCTTTTAGGTAGGAAACTTGCCCATAAAACTCTAAGCCTTCGGGGGAATAAAAGCCATTAGGTAATTGTAATTCAGGAAAATGGGTTGCTGAAAACAGCCCTTGGTAAGCCAGATTATGGACGGTAAACACGCAAGGAACAGGGTAATTTTTGGCGGCAAGATAGGCGGCGCAGAGTCCTGCATGCCAGTCGTGGGCATGAACAATGTCAGCCCGCCAATCGACATCAAAACCACAGGCAAGTTCGCTGCTTATCCAGCCTAGTAAGGCAAAGCGCAGATAGTTGTCTCTGTATTCGTGTTGATGATTGTCGTGATAAGGGCTGCCTGTGCGCTGATAGAGATGTGGGGCATCAATTAAATAGAGACCGACACCATCATAATAACCAAAACGTAGAGTGATGGGGCCTGCAAATGTATTGATATGGTTGCCAACTAAGGTGTGGTGAATCGCATCCAGTAGCGCGGGAAAACCGGGTAATACGATACGGACATCCGCCCCTTCAGCGATTTGAGCTTGGGGTAATGCGCCGAGCACATCCGCTAAGCCGCCTGTTTTTAGAAGGGGAAATAGTTCTGAGCCAGCATGAAGTATGCGCATCTGAATCTCCTTTAAGCCGCAAGGTTATCAAGCATTTTTTGAGTGACAAGGACGATGCCACCTTCAGAGCGATAGAAATGTTGTGCATCCCATTGCGGGTTTTCACCAATCACCAGTTTGTTGGGTAATACACAGCCGCTATCGATAATGCAGCGTTGTAAGCGGCAGGCGTATCCAATAGAGACATCGGGGAGGATCACGCAGGCATCGAGTTGGCTGTGGGCATTCACGCGGACATTTTGGAAAATCACGGAGTTAGCAATTTTGGCGTCTTCAACGATAGAACCAGCATTAATTAATGTGTTGGTAATTTGAGGAGATTGCAGCGATTTACCTTGAATAAACCGAGCTGGTGCCAATGGGGAGTGACCCGTCCGAATCGACCAATGAGGATCATACATATCCAGTGCGGGCTTCGCTGAAACTAAATCAATATTGGCGTTCCAGTAAGCATCAATGGTGCCCACATCCCGCCAGTAGGGGGATGTGCCCATATTAAAATCAGAATAGACGCAGGAACGGCTAAACGGATGCGCCCAAGCCTTACCTTGCTGTACTGCTTTAGGGATTAAATTCTTGCCAAAATCATGTTGTGTATTCTGTTGCTGCTGCTCTTCCGCGAGTAATTGATAAAGGTATTGGGCATCAAAAACGTAAACGCCCATGCTGGCTAATGCGGAATAAGGTTTCCCGGGCATCGATGGAGGAAATTGAGGTTTTTCAATAAAATTAATGATTTGTTCGTCATCGTTAATGTCCATAATGCCAAATTCAAATGCTTGGCTACAGGGTGCTTCAATACAGGCCACCGTACATTGGCTCCCTTTTTCTACATGGTCTAGCAACATGCGGGAATAATCCATTTTGTAGATATGATCCCCTGCTAACACAATGATGTATTTGGCTTGATATTGGCTAATAACATCGAGATTTTGAAAGATGGCATCGGCAGTACCCTGATACCAATCTTCGGCATCCTGTTTCTGTTGAGCAGGGAAAATTTCAATAAATTCATTGGTTTTCCCGTTTAGAAATGACCAACTGTGCTGAATATGTTGGATTAAGTGATGGGAATAGTATTGGGTCAGTATCCCGACGCGATAAATACCTGAATTAATGCAGTTAGATAAAGTGAAATCGATAATTCGAAATTTCCCGCCAAAGTGGAGTGAAGGTTTTGGCTGCTTCTGAGTCAGGGCTTTGAGACGAGAACCTTTACCACCTGCCAAAATAAGCGCAACTGTATTGCTCGGAAGTTCTTTGGATAATAGCTGCCTCGAAATGGGATTTGGGTAGGTGTAAAAAGGCATTTTTTCTGACATATCAATTCCTTAATGAGCATTTGGCGAAAAATGGTGGCGCTGCATGACCACGAAAGTTTTTGGAGGAATAGAACCAATTAAGTGGCAAGAAAAAGGTGGGACAGGGTGCCAATCCCCCTCGGGAAGCGTGAGCGAATGGGCTTGCTCAGTGAAATTAATCAGTAATAGCCATTGACCAGAAAGTAACACTTGGATGGGGCATGATTGATGCCACTGTTCAAGGGTTATGGAAGAGCCTTGGGCATTTAGCCACTCAACGGTTTTATGGGGGGGCAGTGAATGCCACCATTGCCCCGACGTCAGTGCAGGGATTTGTTGGCGCAAAGCGGTAAGTTGTGCCGTAAATTCCATAAGAGCACTATCCGCTTCCAGCCAGTTAAGCCAGCTTATCGGGTTATCTTGGCAATAAGCGTTATTATTTCCTTGTTGGCTATGCCCTAGCTCATCCCCTGCGCGCAGCATCGGTGTGCCTAATGAGAGTAAAAGTAAGCTTAGTAAATGGCGCTGACTCTGTTGGCGTTCCGATATTATTTTTTCAGGGGCGTTTAACCCTTCGAAACCATGATTATGGCTGTTGTTACCGTCGCTACCATCTTGGTTATTTTCACCGTTGGCATGGTTATGTTTGTGATTAAAACTGACCAAATCTCTCAGCGTAAAGCCATCGTGTGCGGTGATGTGGTTAATTGAAACAAAACAAGGGGAATGACTCGGTGAAAAGCGGGTTTGTGAAAAGTCATCCCGCGAACCGGCTAAGCGGCTTGCCAAGGTACCGATAGGAATATCACGATATAAAACAGCACGGCGGCAATCATTGCGAAATTGGTCATTCCATTCGGCAAAAGGCGGTGGAAATTGCCCTAATTGGTAACCGTTGTTGGCGAGATCCCAAGGTTCAGCGATCAGCTTCCGTTGCCCAAGAATCGAGTCTTGGGTGATAGCCTTAAGCAGTGGAGTCTGAGAATTAAATTTCGGCGTTCTTCCTAATATTGTGGCTAAATCAAAGCGAAAGCCATCAACATGGCATTCAATCGCCCAAAAATGCAGGCAGTCGAGCACCCATTGGCTTACTGCTGAGTGAGACAATTTCAGCGTATTGCCGCAGCCTGTCCAATCCGCATATTCGCCATTGTCGTTTAACCAATAATAGGTGGGGTTATCTAATCCCCGAAACGATAAGCAAGGTCCTGAGCAGTCTAATTCGGCAGTGTGGTTAAACACAATATCAAGGATAACCTCAATGCCGGCACGATGTAAGGCTTTGACCATATTGCGAAATTCACTCAACGGCGTAGAGCCTGCTTGCCCAGACCAATATTGAGGCTCAATCGCAAACGGTGCCAGCGTGTTATAGCCCCAATAATTAGTGAGATTTTTAGCCTGCAATCGCGGCTCATCCAGATGAAATTGCACAGGGAGCAACTCCAGTGCCGTCAAGCCAAGTCGCGTTAAATGCTGGGTTATGCAAGGGTGTGCGATAGCAGCATAGCTTCCCCGTAAAGCGGGTGGAATTTCAGGGTGTTGCTTGGTAAGTCCGCGAACATGAGCTTCATAAATCACGGTTTTTGACCATGGAGTATGAAGAGGGGTATCTCCTTGCCAGTCATAAGGTTCATGGCTGACGACCGAATAAGGATGCTGTTTACCAGTGAGTTCGCGGCTGTAAGGGTCAATCAGTAAGTGAGTTTCATCAAAATATAATCCTGCTTTTGGTTCCCATTTCCCTCTAGCTCGATAACCATAATGTAGACCCGCTTTTGCGCCCATTAAATAACCATGCCAAATATGGTTATCTCCCCGATAAAGCGGGTAACGAATTTCAGCACCGAGTGAGTCCAGCACGCACAGGTCAATGTGTTCGGCACGCTCGCTGTAAATAGCAAAATTGACGCCGTGTTCGTCCATGTGGCTACCAAGTGGGTGAGCATGACCTTGCCGAAAATTAAAATGTGTCATTCGGTCGCTCCCGTTTCAAATACAGGGTAGCCAAAGGGGGAAGCGTAATATTTAGGGAGTGATTTTTACCGTGAGCCGCTATTTGCTGGGTGGATATTGCGCTCTGATTACCCACATTACTGCCGCGATAGTAGTGAGAATCGGTATTGATGATTTCTTGATAGCAACCCGATTGGTGAACGCCAATGCGGTAGTTTTTGCGGGGAACAGGGGTGAAGTTGGATACCACTAGAATTTCATGGTTATGGGTATCTCGACGCACAAAGGCGAATACTGAGTTTTGGTGGTCATCAACCACCAACCATTCAAAGCCTTGTGGGGAATAATCGAGTTGGTACAGCGGGGGCTGCTGCTGATAACAATGATTTAAATCGCGTACAAGGCGCTGTACACCCGTGTGCCAGCCATCATATTCAGGATTCAGTAAATACCAATCTAGCCCTGTGTCGTGATCCCATTCTCGCCCTTGGGCGAATTCTCCCCCCATAAACAATAATTTTTTACCGGGATGTCCCCACATGAATCCATAGTAAGCCCGTAAATTGGCGAATTTTTGCCATGTATCGCCGGACATTTTACTCAGAAGTGACCCTTTGCCATGCACCACCTCATCATGAGAAAGGGGTAAAACGAAGTGCTCGCTATGGGCGTAAAACATGCCGAAGGTCATTTGTTGGTGATGATATTGACGGTAAATCGGGTCAAGGGACATATAGCGCAGAGTGTCGTGCATCCAGCCTAAATCCCATTTGAAATCAAAACCTAAACCGTGATTTTCAACAGAGCCCGTGACATTGGGAAAGGCGGTTGATTCTTCGGCTATCATTAACGCATGGGGACAATTCTGTTGAACAATTTGGTTGGTATAACGCAGAAAATCGAGGGCTTCTAGGTTCTCTTTGCCTCCCCATTTGTTGGGTACCCATTCCCCTTCTTCGCGGCTGTAATCGCGGTAGATCATTGAGCTGACCGCATCGACACGTAACCCATCGATACCAAAGCGTTCTAGCCAATATAGGGCATTACCTGCCAAAAAGTTTGCCACTTCATAGCGGCTGTAGTTATAAATCAAGGTATGCCAGTTTTGATGGACGCCTTCGCGCGGATCCGCATATTCATACAGTGCGGTACCATCAAATTGGATTAACCCATATTCATCATTAGGAAAATGGGCGGGTACCCAATCGAGGATCACTTTGAGGTGATACTGGTGGGCGGTTTGAATCAAGTAGAGAAAATCCTCAACGCCACCAAAACGGTAGGTTGGGGAATAGAGCCCAATAGGTTGGTAGCCCCAAGAACCATCAAACGGGTGTTCGCTGATAGGGAGCAATTCCAGATGGGTAAACCCCATTTCTGCCACATAAGGAATAAGCTGTTCAGCCAGTTGTCGGTAGCTGAGCCAGCCATTATTGTGTGGATGACGGCGCCAAGAGCCTAAATGCACTTCGTAGATTGAGATTGGCGCAGAAAGTGGCGAATTTGCGTTGGCAGAGGGGGGCGGAGTTTGGTTGTCTGGCAAGGCCGTTATCACTGATTCCACATGAGGAAATAGCACGCTTTTGAGTGCGTAAGGGTCAGCTTTGACCCGCATATAACCTCGGCTATCTTGTAATTCATATTTATACGCTTGCCCGATTTTTGCCTCAGGAATAAACCGCTCCCAAATGCCCACTTCATGGCGTAATGTCATTGGGTGAATGCGCCCATCCCATTGATTAAATTCACCGACGACAGAAACCTGTTGGGCATTGGGTGCCCATAAAGAAAAAGTCACCCCATCAACACCGTCGAAGTTGACGGGGTGGGCACCAAGACATTCGTAGGGACGTAGATGGGTGCCTTCTGCCAGTAGCCAACCATCTATGTCTCGAATGAGAGTGCCAAAGCCATCAGTGCGCTTTTTAATTGCTTGGGTTTCTGCGGAGGATATTTCAGCAGAACGACGCCCTGAAGTTATTTGAGAAATAACTTCGCGATTTTTATTTGGCAAATAAATAACCTCAAGAAAAGTGAAATGAGCAATTTAAACTTTACTTAAATTATTTAATTTGTATTTGATAGGCTTCACATATTTAGCTTTAAAATCTATTAAATTCGTTATTTAACAATGTGTTAGTTTGTTTTTGAATAGTATTATTAAGTTATCAATTAATAATACTTAACGTAATTAAATGCGTAATGTAATCAATATCACCCGATTATTATTGATATCGAAATATCGGGTGATTATTTATCTTTAATTACGCTTATTTAGAGTGATTAATTGAGTTATTCACTTTTCTCTACTTCAAAAATTATTGATTGATAAGGATGTAGGGCAATTTGCTGCTTGTCGTTATGGATATTGTCGTCATGGGTATTTGCGATATTGCTTAAATGTATTTGGCGATAATGTTGGTTAATAGTTTGCGGTTTATCACTGAAATTACAGTAAATATCGATGGCGCGTGAACCTAATGTTCGCCGATAAGCAATAACAGGTTCAGGGGCGCTAATTTCTGAGAATTCGCCTTCAACCAAGATATCGCTAATTGGAGAATGGCGGCGCAGGGTAATCAATTGTTGGTAAAACGCGAAAAGTGAATCGGGTTGCTGCTGTTGGGTGGCGGTATTAACTTCTCGGTAGTTAGGATTAACTTTCAACCATGGCGTTCCTGTTGTAAATCCGCCATGGCGTTGGCTATTCCATTGAAATGGCGTTCGCGCATTGTCACGGCTACGCTGGGTAAAATAGTTCATCATGGTGGTGTGAGAGTACCCGTGATTTTGACCCCATTGGTAGAGTTTAAAAAGATGCAAATCGTGATGTTCGTCGAGCGTCATTGGGCAGTTCGTCATGCCAATTTCTTGCCCTTGATAAATAAACGGCGTACCGCGCTGAGTCAATAAAAACATTGCCAACATTTTTTCGGCGACAGGGGAGATGTCGCCTTTCGGTAAGAATTTGTTCAGTGAGCGCGGTTGGTCATGATTTTCTAAATAAGGTGCGCTCCAACCCACTTGCTGGGTCGTGAGTTGGCTTTTTAGAAAAACAGGCTTCAAACGTTCGCCTGTGATTGGATCAATGACGAACGGGGGCTGTTTGGTAATGTCGAGATCCGCAATACTGAAATCAAACACCATGGAAAATGTCCCATCTTCCCCGATATAGTCAGCAAGATCTTGCGGTGGAACATCGATTTCAGCCACCGTCATTGAGTTCGCAGGATGGAAGGTTTGGCTGGCGAGCTCCTTTAAAAATTCATGGATGCCTGGTTGGTTAACCACCCAAGGAACTAAAGACGCGGTGCCATCTTCCCGATCGGGAGGGAATTGGTAAGGCGAGAGGGCTTCAGGGGATTTTTTAATATTGCCGATAGCATCAATGCGGAATCCTGCAACGCCTTTGGCTATCCAACGATTGATCATTTGGATAATTTCTTGGCGTAATTGTGGGTTTTCCCAATTAAGATCCGGTTGCTCGGGTCCGAAAGAGTTGAAGTACCAGCGAGTGCTATCTGGAACCTGAGTCCACACCGGGCAATCAAAGTAGGTACGTAAATTGTTCGGTGGAGTGGGTTTATCCCATTCAATAAATTGGTAATAGTCAGCATAAGGGCTATTGGGATCAGCAAGGGCAGCTTCGAACCAAGGGTGCTGGTTTGAGCTGTGGTTAAGCACTAAGTCCAGTAGGATTTTAATACCACGCTGTGAAGCTTGGCTGATCAATATATCAAGATCGTCGTTGCTACCAAAAACTGGATCGACCCTGTCATAGTTGGCGATGTCATAGCCATTATCTTTCATCGGCGATTCAAAAATTGGACATAGCCAAATCACGTTTACACCCAAAGATTGAATGTAGTCTAGCTTGGCGGTAATACCAGAGAGATCGCCAATACCGTCGCCATTATGGTCATAGAAGCTTTTGGGGTAGATTTGGTATACCACCGCAGATTTCCACCAGGCTTGAGCCATCTATTTTCTCCTTAATCAAAATCAGATATCAGTAAGTTGCTTTAAATATAGGCAATGTGTGTTTTTGTGCGATGTATCATTATTTTGCGAAATGCAAATGCAAACTAATATCATTAGCGCTATGTTTCATGTAAGATAACCGCCATCTTCGGGTCATGAATGACGTGACTAACGATAATCACATTGAAAGGTGGAGGAATTTAGATGTTCGCAAAATCATTAGTTTCAGGGTTTGCCTTATTATCCGTTGTTGCGTTAGCGGGTTGTGATGACGCTAAGCAAACACAAACAGCAGCGCCAACGACCGAGCAGCCAGCAACAGAAAAAGCAGCTGAAAAACAAACGATTGTCGTTGAACATGCTCAAGGCAAAACTGAAATTCCTAGCCATCCACAACGTGCGTTTGTGATGAACATGGAAACCTTAGACATCATCGATGCGCTGGGTATTCCGGTGATTGGTGTTCCACAAACTAACGCCCATTTTCCGCAGTTTTTAGAGAAATATAGCACCTCAGAATATGTTAATGGCGGGAGCTTATTTGAGCCGGCTTATGAAACTATTAGCAGTGCAAAACCGGATGTGATTTTAGGTGGTAGCCGTGCTCGCGATGCTTATGACAAATTAAGCGGTATCGCACCAACGATTTCTCTAGACATTGATAACAAACGTTTCATTGATAGCCTGATGGAGCGTACGGCGCTGTTAGGTTCTTTATTTGGTAAAGAAGAACAAGCGAATAAACTCGTTTCTGACTTCAAAAACAAAATTAATGATATTAAAGGCAAAACCCCTGATGCGGGCAAAGCGATGGTGATCTTAGTGAGCGGCGGTAAAATTTCTGCTTACGGTCCAGGTTCTCGTTTTGGCTTTATCTTTGATGTATTAGGTTTCGAACCTGCTTATGTCTTCACGGAAGATACTGGTCGTCACGGTAATATCGTAAACTCAGAGCTGTTATTAAAACTGAATCCAGACTGGTTATTTGTTATCGACCGTGATGGCGCGATTGGTGCGAAAGATGCACAACCTGCGGCAGACGTGTTAGACAATGCTTTAGTCAGAAAAACCTCTGCATGGGAAAAAGGCCAAGTGGCTTATTTAGATTCTTCAGCGGTTTATATCGCTGGTGGTATCCAAACTTATTCCCAATTAATGGATGATGTAAACAAAGCTTTAGAGAAGAAAAAAACGAATTAATCAATGAAAACGCTTTATCTCTCTTTTGGTATTCTCGCGTTATTGGTATTAGCGGTATTAAGCTTGTTTATTGGAGCGGGTGACGTGTCACCCGTTTCGCTTTTCACCGACCCCGAGATGCAAGATATCTTTTTCGTGAGCCGTATCCCTCGCACCGCCGCCCTGATCCTTGCAGGAAGCGCCATGAGCGTCGCGGGGCTGATTATGCAGCTACTCACCCAAAACCGTTTTATCGAACCTTCCCTTGCGGGTACCACGCAATCTGCCAGCCTTGGCTTACTGTTCGTGATGATCCTGTATCCAACGGCTTCTATCATGACCAAAATGGTGGTGGCGAGCGGATTTGCACTGCTAGGTACAGCGCTATTTATGCTGATTTTACGCCGGATCATTTTGAAGTCCGCTCTGATAGTGCCGTTAGTCGGTATCATGCTAGGGGCCGTAATCAGTGCGCTTACCATTTTTACCGCCTACTATTTCGACCTGCTTCAATCACTCGGTGCTTGGATGAGCGGCGATTTCTCTAGCATTTTACAAGGTCGCTATGAGCTACTTTGGCTGGTGGGCGGCTTAACACTGGCAGCCTGTTTAATTGCTGATAGCTTTACAGTGGCAGGGATGGGGCGTGAGTTTTCCGTTAACGTCGGCTTGAATTACCAGAAAGTGATGACCATAGGGTTATCTATCATCGCCTTAATCAGCGGTGTGGTGGTGGTCGTTGTCGGCGCACTGCCGTTCTTAGGATTGATTGTCCCGAATCTGATTAGCTTGATGATGGGGGACAATATTCGTAAAACTATCCCGTGGATCTGTTTAGCGGGCGGCGGCTTAGTGCTGCTGTGTGACATTATTGGTCGCTTAATTCGTTATCCGTTTGAAATTCCTGCGAGTGTCATTTTAGGTGTCGTAGGCGCGGTTATTTTCCTTTATCTCTTGTTAAAGCATCAGCGTTATGGAAAAAGTTAATTCATTAAGTTTGCCAGTGAAAAGAACGTTTACGCCAATCCAGCGCATCGGTTTGTTGGCTGCGCTGTCAGTGCTGTCTATAATTTTGTATATGACCATTAATTTGGGCAGTAATCTCGCGTACATTCTGCCTCATCGTGGTTATATCGTGCTGACGATGATCATTGTGGCATTTGGGTCTGGGGTATCGACGGTTCTGTTTCAAACTATCGCCAATAACAAAATTCTGACGCCATCCATTATGGGGTTAGAGGCATTGTTCATCCTGCTGCAAACTATCTTTGTGTTTTATACCGATAGTTTTCCCGCATCATGGTTGTTGAATATTGGTAAGTTTTTGCTGGAATCCTCCCTGCTGGTGATTTTCTCTGTATTGTTGTACCGCTGGCTGTTTATCTCCGTCAAAATGAATATCAACTTAGTGTTGATGGTGGGAATTATCCTCGGAACACTGTTTCGCAGTGTGGCGACTTTGCTGCAACGCTTGATGGATCCGAATGAGTTTTCCATTTTGCAAAGCCGGATGTTCGCGACTTTCACTAAAGGAACGCCGGAGCTGATTCTATTCACGTTGGTGATCACCGTGATTGTAGGCGTTTTGCTTTGGCGTATGCGCTACTGTTTCGACGTGCTAGCACTGGGACAAGCCAATGCGGTGAACTTAGGGATTAACTACCGTCAGCAAGTCACCGTAATCTTATTACTGATTTCTGTCCTAGTGGCAATTTCCACAGCGCTGGTGGGGCCGCTCACGTTCCTAGGCTTGATGGTAGCTAACTTGGCTTACTACATCGCAGGAAGCAGCCAGCATCGCTATTTATTGCCAGTTTCTTTCCTACTCGGTGTGATTGCATTAGTGGGCGGACAGTTGGTTCTTGAATATGGATTGAATAAAGCGGGTACCTTATCTGTGGTACTCGAGTTTGTCGGTGGAATATTCTTTATTTATATGGTGTTAAGAAGGTTTTAGTATGATTGAAATTCATCAGGTATCGAAAAGTTATCAAGATACTAAGGTCTTAGATAACGTTACAGCCAATATTAAAAATAGCGGTGTCACTTCAATCATCGGTCCAAATGGTGCAGGGAAATCAACGCTGTTGTCGATTATTGGCCGGCTATTATCGGCGGATCACGGTTATGTCAAAGTGAATAACTTGGATGTCTCGACTACACCAAGCGACCAGCTCGCAACCTGCTTATCGGTACTTCGCCAAGAAAACCAATTTGCTAGTCGTTTAACGGTGGAAGAGCTGGTTGGTTTCGGGCGCTATCCTTATACCAAAGGGCGCTTAACACTGGATGATAAACAGAAAATCGACGAGTCCTTGGCATTTTTGAACTTAACTGAGTTTCGCCATCGTTATCTTGATGAGCTTTCGGGCGGTCAGCGTCAGCGTGCGTATGTGGCGATGGTGTTATGCCAAGATACCGAATATGTGCTGTTGGATGAGCCACTGAATAACTTGGATATGAAGCACGCGGTGATCATGATGAAATTACTGCGCCGTGCGGCGGATGAGCTAGGCAAAACCATCATTCTGGTTATCCACGATATTAATTTTGCTTCTGTGTATTCAGACTATATTGTGGCGCTGCGAAATGGGCGTTTGTCTTATCATGGCGAGCCTCAAGAGATCATGAAATCCGAGATTTTAGAGGAAATTTTCGATACGCCGCTGGAAGTCAAAGAACTGGATGGACAACGGATCGCGCTGTATTACTGATTTTATCCGCTCCAATAGATGATATTGGAGCGGTGTGTTATTGCGGTGGGATAGTAATATCTTCGTCGCTGTCGAGCTCATCCAGTGGCTGAAGGATCTCAAGGCGTTTGATGCCATCAGCATTCACCACTAAACGCGCTAATTCATTGTAGGCTTTCTTATTCATGATGACGCGGCGGCATAGATAAATATGGTAAACCTTTTCACCGATAATTACGGGTTCATCATCATTAACCATCAACTCTTCATAGCTAATATCGAGATATTTCAAAAAGTCTGAAATATTAACCCGCGTAATATCCACAATAGACGATTGAGTCTGCATAAAGGCCGCAGAATTGCTGTGCAAGGTGACATCCTTGCGGTAATACAGAATATCTTCCACGCGCTGCACATTGACCAAATTCACCCAGTGGGATTTTTGGCGCATTTCATGAATATCAGGGGATAGGGTACTTTCTTTTAGAAAGCGGAATGACTCCTTACAAACCCCAACGGGCTCTTTTACCCCTTCCCGATAAATACGCAATTGACGATCAGGGATCCAGCGTTGAAATAACCGATATAGCTGTTCTCGTCCAATTTCTTTTAAGCGATCTTTAAAGATATAACCAATCACCATCGCTAAGAATAAATTAGCGCTGAGCGCACCGTATTTACCTTGCCACATAAAGGCAATAAATGTAGCGAAAACCATCGAAATTGCGGCTGCAATACCATAAATAGAGTGTAAAAGTAGCGGGAGACCTCGTTTGTGGCGGATCTCTAAGTAGAGGTAGCGGTTAATATATTTTTTCAGTAAATTGCGGCGGTAGGTGACCATTTCCGCGTCGTTTTCATCGTGTGGAAAGCTATCTGGTGCTAGCTTTTTCAAGTAACGCATTTCTTGATACCACAGATGGCGAATTTCATCGCGTAGAGGAAGTTGTTTGTCTTTTAATAAATCTTGTAAGTAAAACAAGGTGTAATGGGACATAAACTCATCGCAATAGGCGAAAGCGTTGGATTTAATGACCTTTTCAATTGGTGCTGCATAGGCGCTGAGTTCTCGATAGCGTTTGAGCCCATGCTCAATGTCTGCCAACACCCCCGTTATATACTCTTCAGTTTGCCGTTGTGAGTTTTGAGCGACCATCTTTAGGGTTAACCGCACGCTGCGCTTAAAGGTGAGTGCAAAGCGTTTTAGATGGTTTTCATATTCATCTAATGTTGGCGGTAATTCAGGATCTAACCGTTCCAACCAGCTTTTCAATTCATCGACTAACCCACCTACAGCGGGAATAGAAGAGAGCTGCACCGTAGGGGCTCGCAGCCGGATATAGTTTTTTAAGCTGCGCTGAAGATTTGAAGGGGTGTAGAGATCGGGGTTAACTTGCATTGATGCCGGAAGAAAAAAGAAGGTTTCAACTTGGTAGCGGATCTCTTTTGATTTTCGAGGGAAAAAGACTTGCTGTTTGATTTCAAACTGCTTTTTACCGTGGATTTTCAGAGATTCTTTAATCATGGTCTTCCTACCGGTGTTTCAGTGTATTCAAATATGGAGTGAATACGATGCAAGTATTTATCAAGGAAGAACAATAGTAATGTGGATGGCAATAAAAGAGAAGGGAGACAAAGAGAAGGAAAACAAAAACGGCCGCTAATGTTTACTTCCAAGCCAAAGCGGAAATAAATAGTCGGCCGTTTTAAGCATTCGTTGTCAGTTAAAAATTATTTTTTAGCTGCTGGGCGAACTGCGGTTACTTCAATTTCCACTCTCCAAGCTGGGTTAGCCAGTTTAGCGACTTGGAAGGTAGAACGAGCTGGCAGATTGGTCACTTTTTCAGTTTCATAGAACTTGTTGTAGCCAGCCATGAAGCCAGCGAAGTCCATAGTTCCTTTAGTTTCATCACCACCAACTAAGAAAACTTGCATTTTAACAACGTCATTCATAGTCAGACCCATTTCACCCAGAGTCGCTTGAATTTGTTTCAGAACGTTGATTGTTTGTACTTCAGTGTTACCGTAAGACTCTAAAACGCCTTCTGGAGCATCTTTAGAGATTTTAGAAGGAACTTTCCCGCTCAGGAAGATGAGGCTGTTGTTCGCGCTGATTTCTACTGATTCAGCGATTGGGAAACCTTTAACTGGAACACGTTTCACATCGTCTGCTGCGTTTGCAGTTGCTACACCTAAAACTAAAGGTAAGGAAAGCAGTAAAGTTTTGTAGCGCATAATAACTCCTTTATATATGAAAGTAGGAACCTATTAAGACCGTAAGGGGCTCGATAGGTTCCATCTAATTGTGTTTCGTTTTAATTAGTTAAAACGAGACAGTTTATAAGGCGTTGGATCGATAAATGTCTTCTCGTCCATTAACAATTCAGCAGTTAATCGACCCGCCGCCGGGCTTTCAGTCATACCCCAACCAGTCGCGGTATTGATAACCAGGCCTGGGTATTGTTCAACTTTAGAAATGATTGGAATCTCGTCATCAGTTGGAGAAACGGTGCCACCCCAACGTTCAACAACTTTAGATTCTTTAAATACTGGGAATTCTTTTCTTAGACGCTCAAGAACGCCATCTAAGTGGTCGTTGTTTGGCGTGTTAGTTGCTGTACGGAACTCTTCGAATGGAGTCTTCTCGTCTAAGTTCCAAGAAGTTGCCATAGTGAATGAGTTGAACAGGTCTTTACCGATAGAGAATTCTAATGGTAATTCACCGCCGCCTAATACGTGCAGGAAGCGAGGTCCTAACAGGAAGCTGTCTTTCACGATAGAGCTGGTGAAGATACGTGGTGCAACCGCGTAAGTACCGTCTGCTTGTTCACGGAAGTGGATACCGTTTGGCAGGTGGACGTTACCTTTTGGTGCGCCTGGAACGCCAGTAATACGCTGTTGAGACAGGTAAACGTTCAGAGTAGGGACATCAACACCTAAGTTACCCATGAACAGACGTGACCAGATACCACCAGTCAGAACGACTTGAGAGGTTTTGATTGCACCTTTTTCAGTGACAACATCAGAAATTTTACCGCCTGCGGTTTCTAAGCCACGAACTGCGCAATTCAGGTAGATTGGAATACCAATTGATTTTGCGTAGTTAGCCATTGCTGGGGTAACAGTTTCCGGGTCAAGGCTACCAGAATCTTCTTCAAAACCACCAATTTTCCATGGAGATTGAGCACCAACCAGACGATTAGCCAGTTCTTGACCTTCGATCATACGGGTTCTCAGCGGGGTATCGAAACCTGGGTTTTCAGACGCAGATTTGATCCACGCTCTTGCAACTTCCAGATCTTCTTCGCTTGAAGGAACTTCAACACGACCTTGAACACGGTAGCTGGTATCAGCACCGATTTTTTCGTTCATGCCGAGCCATTGAATTTTTCCGTAGTGGTGTAATGGGAAAATAGCTGGGGAGGTTTTATAGCTGATGATCTGGCTGTATGCGCGACCAGATTGCTCGCCGCCAACAACGCCTTTTTCACAGATAACAACGTTTAAGCCGCGCTCTTTCAGGTTAATCGCAGTCATGATGCCTTGCAGACCAGCACCGATAACAACCGCATCAGCAGATGCTGGTAATTTACCTTCGGTACCCGCGACTGCAGGTACGCGTGATGGCGTAGATTCAAAACGACCTTCTCTGCGGATCATAGGGACAACAGCTGCGCCCCCAGCAATAACACCAGCAGCACCAACCCCTAATAATAGTTTTCTTCTCGAGATTTTCATCTATAACCTCAATAACAATCTTGTTTTTTATATAGTAAATAATTTCAAATTGAGATGATGATCTTATCATATATTTTGAAATTGTTAAGTATCGAAAGTATTTGTTAATAAAATTGAGTGAAAAGTTTGAGTGGGTTATTTGATCTGGTCAGTGTTGTTGGGGGTTTGTCGCAATTTGGATTATTTTATCAATAGCAGAAATAGACAATTTTAATTGTGAATGTCAGTAAAAGTGTACAGGTGTAAATATCTAAATTTCAGATAAGTTAAATATTTCAGAGCCCAAATTAAGGAAGTGCCAAATAATTAATATCAGTTGATTATGCTGAATTTAGATTAAGTTTGATTTCGTTTTTATCGTAAAAAATAAAAGTTAAGTTAAATTTTTTAGCTATTTTATAATCACCTGATGGATTTGCATACAATTAATTTACGTTTAGTTGCACCGTATATTTACTGATAGTGTTATAGATGATTCTTTTTTGCTCTATACGCATTTTTATTTATATCAATATGAAAAATATGATTTTTTATTTTTACTGTGATTTTCTTGGCATAATAGGTTAATTATTTATTTGATAATTTTTTTGCTTCCAATCCTTAATCTAAATAAATCCCACATCATTCTTGAGAGTATTCGGTTGTTAATTATCCATGTATAAATGTAATTATTAACACTACTAAGTGTAATGATTTTATTTATGCTGATTTTTTGCATTTTCATTTTTCATATAAAGAGCGAATGTATTTTTTTATTTTGATGATAATTTGCTCATATTAATTAATTGGGAAAAATTTTATTTATTTTAGAATTTAACATTTGATTGGTTTTTAAGCCAAAAAATCTGGTTAATAAAATGTTAAAAAATAAATATTTAAAGTCTGGTTATTAGATAAATATATCTAAAATGAGAGGGATAATTGGTGAGGGGTATAGGTTATGCCTCCCTTTTGATGAACGTTAAGGGAGGCAATTATGGTTAGCAACTCAACGCATCTGCTACCGCTTTAAAGCGGACGAACTTATCCCGTAGCTGCTGATGAGCTATAAGGTTAGGTTGATACGCGGTGATTTTCGGTGTGCTTGATGCAATCGCGGTATCAAACCCTGAATAATATCCAGAGCCGACTGCGGCACACAGTGCGGCGGCTTGGCAGCCTGACTGCTGAACATCCACCACTTCAAGAGGCAAATTACTGGCATCACAGAACATTTGCATCCATAACGCCGAATTGGTTGGACCGCCAGTAAAGCGAATAGCCTGAGTGCAGTCATCAATGCCAACAATACGGTCTTGATGCAGCAAATGAGAAAACACAATTCCCTGATAAATGGCGTAGGCAATATCCCCTTCAGTATGATGGGAGCTTAACCCAAGTAGCCCGCCATGCAAGTTACTGTGGTAGTTAGAACCATATAACCAAGGGAAAAATAGAATATCGTTTTGCCGTGTGGCTCCTTCTGCAACGCAAGCATTGAGTACTTTGTAATCTTGCAAGCGTTGGTCGAAAAAGTGTCGTGTGAACCAAGCGAGGTTACTGGCTGAGGTTGGACTTCCTTCATGAACAAAATAGGTGCCTGGAATACAGTATTTTCCCCACACATAAGGGTAATCGGCAGGCATGATTTTATCAAAAACACGCGTGGAGATAGTCCAGGTTCCAGCGACGGCACTGAGCTTATCTTTCTGGCTGACACCCGATGACAGCGCGGCTCCCACCACATCGAAGAACCCACCAAATACTGGCGTTCCTTCTTTAAGACCACACTCTTTTGCGGCATGAGTCGTGACGCAGCCCGCTGACTGTGCGGAGTTAATCACGGGGGCGAGTTTGTCGTTAGCCTCTTCAATACCAAACAATTCACAGAGTTTAGGATCGTAACTGGAGGTTGTTGGGTTATAGAGTTGGCTGCCTGAAATATTGGTCTCTTCGCAAGTGAGCTGGTCAGTTAATCGATAACGAATATAGTCGTGAACCATTAAAACATAACGACCATCGCGATAGCTGTCTGGCTCATATTGTTTTAACCAATTTAGCAAGGCAACGGGGTGTGATGCCCAAAGTTGCTGCAAGCTTAGGGGATATGCTTGCTCTGTGGTGCCATTTTGGTGCCATTGATCGACAATCGCTTGTGCGCGGGAATCCGAAGAAACAATGCCGTTTCTGACGGGTTTTCCGTGTTTATCCAGTAAATATAGCCCTTTGCCGTGGGAGGAAAAGCTGACGCCTGCGATTTGTGATGCAGACAACTGGCTTTTGGCGATAGCTTCACGGATAACGCCGCAGGTGACTTGCCACAGGGTTTCCATATTACGCTCACTAAACCCAGCTTGTGGACTTTCGGTGGGAAAAGGGTGCTCAGCAACCACCAGTTCTTGCCCTTCAGGGCTGTAGATCCCAGCTTTGATCACGGTGCCTCCAAGGTCGACACCCATGAAAAATGTGCTCATTGTTAGCTCCTTAGTTTTCCCAGCCCGCTTGCTGCATTTTTTCTTCAATCCAATGGCGCGCTTTGATGATCTCAATCAGCGGTTCATCGGCTTTTTCCGTCCACATTTCAATTAAGAAGGTGCCACGATAATTGAGCTGCTTAAGCTGTTTGAACAGTGCCACAAAATCCACGCACCCTTCGCCGAATGGCACATCACGGAATTGACCTTTGCAACTGTCTGTTACGGCGTAGGTATCTTTCAGATGCAGAGCAACAATATTTTCAATGCCTTTGGTTAACTCGGCAGCCACATCACTACCCCAAGCGGTTAAGTTACCGACATCAGGATAAACTTGGAACCACGGTGAGCGAATTTTATCGGCAAGCGCTTGCCATTTCGTGATCGAATTCATAAATGGCGTATCCATGATTTCGACGGCGCACATCACCTGAGAAGCTGCGGCAATTTCAGCGACCCATTTCATGCCTTCTTCAAAGCGCGCAATGGTGCCTTCATCTTGCTCTTCGTAATACACATCGTAGCCAGCCAACTGAATGGTACGGATACCCAGATCTTGAGCCAATTTAATGGCTTTTGTCATTAATTCACGGGCTTTTTGACGGGTATCTGCATCATGGCTACCAAATGGAAAACGACGGTGACCCGATAGACACATCGTTGGGATGCGTACCTGGGTTTTTTGGATGGCAGCTACTAACTCTAAGCGTTGTTCCAAACTCCAATCTAGACGGGCTAAACGCTCGTCCGTTTCATCAACCGACATCTCGACAAAATCAAATCCTGCCGCTTTTGCGATAGCTAATTTTTCGCTCCAGCTACTGTGCTTTGGAAGGGCTTTTTCATAGATACCAATCGGATTTTTTCGTGAAATAGTCATCTTTATTCCCTGTAAGTTAATTTTGTACGGATGCTTTATTGAGGCGTTGATTGCGTGTCATTGCACGCTTAGCGCTCCATTTTTCTTTAAAGAATTTGAAGGCGAGAGCGAGGATCAACGTAATGCCCCAAACCGCGAGATTGAAGTGCAGGCTGACGCCCAACAGGCTAAGACCAGTTGCAATGACTTGCAGAACGAGCAATGCGCAGAAGACGCGGCTGACTTTACCGACGCCGCCAAATGGGTTTGTGCCTCCCAATACGATGGCTAAAATGGTCAGCAGTAAGTAAGAATCCCCGTATCCCATGCGGGCTGAGTTAAAGCGCGCCATCATGATCAGCCCTGCCAACACACACAGCAGGCTTGAAATGGTGTAAATCGCGATCATCACTCGGTCGGTACGCACGCCGCTAAACCACGTAGCATTGATGTTGCTGCCGCTCATATAGATATTTTTACCAAGGCGGGTGCGACCTAAAAACAGAGCCAAAATAATCGCGGTCACAATGAAAATAATCATGGCGATCGGCATACCGAAAACGGTGTCAGAGCCAATGGCGCGAACCACTGGCGGCATCCCACTGAGTGCGGCACCTTTGGTAAGGTAAACACCAATACCGCTGATAATAGTCATGGAACCAAGTGTGACCAAAATAGGATGAGCGCCAATATGGGAAATCATTAGCCCTGTTAAGCAGCCAATAATAACGGCGATAACGGTGGCACCGATTAATGCAAAGACCAACCACATTAGCTGCGTGCCCGTTCCTGCATCAACAGGCAGGTAATTGATAAATACCCAAGCCATAAACAAGCCAGTCAAGTTAGCGGTGCTGATAATGGCGAGGTTTAACCCGCCACTCAACATCGGAACAAACATGGCGAAGGTCAGAAGACCCAGCTCTGGCAACTGAAAGGTAATACTTAAAAAGGTATTCTGGGTAAAAAAGTGCCCTGGCATGGCGATACTGAAAGCCGCAATAGCGACCAAAAAGATTGAAAGCAGTCCGATAACAGAGCCATCAATTTTAAAAAAATCTTGTTTTTTCATGGTGATATTCCTGTTAAACAAAGCCTACGTCCGTTTCTTTACGCTTTTTGTAGTGAGTAATACAAATAGCGATAAGAATGACCATACCGATGACGATATTGACGAAGTAGTTAGACACCCCGATCAAGTTCAGACCGTTTTTCAAGATACCGATGAGGAAAACCCCCATAAGCGTACCGATAACGCTACCGCGACCGCCGGATAAACTCGCGCCACCTAATACCGCGGCTGCGAGAACATCAAGCTCGCCACCCACTAAGGCGCTAGGCACCACTTCACTCATGCGATAGGTTTGCAGCATGCCGCCGATAGCGGCCATCGCACCGAGATAACCGTAAGCAAACAGATAAATCACCCAGACGCGAATACCAATACGTGAAGCTGATTCTTGGCTGCCGCCTACCGCATACAGTTGGCGACCAATGTGGGTTTTGTTCATTAAGATCCACGTTAAAAACGCGATCCCTAACATCACGATCAATGGCAAACCAATTTGATAATATTCACCATCCACTTCAAAAGGCAGGATGGTGACAGGATCAACCCACCAATCCGGTAAGTCGTAGATACTGTGTCCGTTGGTTAGCCACATCAGCATGCCGAACAGCAAAGATTGCATACTAATAGTGATAATGATCGACACCACATTGAGGGAGTAAATCAAAATTGCGTTGATCAACCCAAAGGTGATCCCGATGACAATCGCAAGGGCGATACTCAGGGTTGGGCTTTCGAGTAATCCTTGCAGTAAGAAAGTGGCAATCACATATTGGACAACCGAGGCAACGGCGGCGAAAGAGATATCAATACCACCAGTGACGAGTACCACAAATAATCCCAGTGCAAAAATACCGGTGACCGCATAGCTTTCGCTTAAGTCGAGCAAGTTTTGAATAGTGAGAAATTGTGGGCTCATTAAGGTGAAAAACACCACCATGATGAGGATCACCCAGATTAGCCAGCCTTCAACAGACTGCGGACGAAGTTTTTGCCAATTAGCCATTGATGATTTCCTCCAATTGTTGCTCAGTCATGGAATCCGTCACAATTTCTTTGACGATAGATCCTTGCTTCATATGTAAAATGCGATCGCAGTTGTAGAAAGCTTCAGAGGCTTCATCGGTGATCAATAAAATGGCGATCCCAACACCAGAAAGTCGATGTATCAGCTTGTAAATGCTGTCTTTAGCACCGATATCGACCCCCACGGTAGGGGCATCAAGGATCAGCACTTTAGGGCGCGTCAGGATCCATTTGGCGAGCACCACTTTTTGCTGATTTCCCCCTGATAAGGTGGAGAGAGCATTGTTTGGGTCGGTCACTTTAATATCCAAATCCGCGATCCACTCTTGGACGATTTGCTGGCATTTTTGCTCATCAATCAGATGAAGAGGGGTTTTCAGGCGATCTAAAATCGAAATCACCATATTGTCGGCGATAGACTGCTGCAAAATTGCCCCCAGTGTCAGGCGGTCTTCAGACACGTAACCAATACCATGTTTGATAGCTTGGGCATTATTTTTGAAGATAATTGGCTTGTCTTCGACGATCATTTCGCCGCTGTCAGGGCGGGTTATCCCAAACAGAGAAAGGGCAAGCTCGGTACGACCAGAGCCTAATAATCCGCAAAGTCCCAGTACTTCACCGCGCTTTAATGACAGGGAAATATTCTGGTATTGCCCAGCACGGCTGAGGTTTTTCAGTTCTAAGACCGTGTGAGTTTCTTCTGCGTTATTGGGTGATTTGCGTTCATGAACAATATCAAGCCCTGTCATCAGCTCAGTGATTTTGCGCGTTGTCAGGTCTTCTGCTGGCCATGTTCCCATTTTTTGCCCATCACGAATAACGGTAATGCGGTCAGAAATTTCTTTTACTTCCTCTAACCGATGGCTGACAAAAACAACGGTGATACCTTTGTTTTTTAAGTAGTTCACGGTAGAAAGTAGCTGATTAACTTCGGTGCGAGTTAACGAGGCCGTTGGCTCATCCATGATCACTAAGCGTGCATCCGCAACCAGTGCGCGGCAAATGGCTACTTGCTGACGCTGGGCAATGGGGAGAAACTGCACTGGGGTATCAGGGTCAATGGTGAACTCAAGTTCTTTGAGAATTTGTAACGCTTTTTCCCTCACTTTCCCTTTTTGAAACCAACCAAAATAACCGTTTAAATTCAGTTCAAAGGCGATGTTTTCTGCCACGGTTAAGTTAGGAAATAAGGATAAGTCTTGGTAGATAACTTGAACGCCAAGCTCTCGCGCTTTGTCTGGGGTCAGGCGAGAGTATCGTTTGCCATCTATTTCAATTTCGCTACCTTCATCGGGAGCATAAACGCCGCTAATGGTTTTAATTAACGTACTTTTTCCGCAGCCATTGGTGCCCGCTAAACAATGAACTTCACCTTTGTTTAGCGTCAAGTCGATATTGCGTAATGCACGATGACCACCAAAGCTTTTGGAAAGATCCCGTAACGTAATCAGTGGGGAGTTTTTTTCGGCTGTCATAGTGGAGTCCTGGTGTTGACTGTGTCGTCAGATTCAGAGTGACAACAGACACCGCTATCAGACCTAAATAGGGTGCTGTTGTCACTTAAACTATGTGGAACAAAATAATACTGTTGTCGTATTTTTATTATGTAGCGCGAATTTACAGACCGACTTCAACCAGCTTTTTGGTGTTTTCAATATTCAGGTTAACTGGGTTGTCGCTGAGGATGGTGTTGCCACTCACTTTTATCTCACCCATATCACCGATGCTGACGCCAGTTTTGATCTCTTCGCCATTCATCATTGCCGTAGCGACTTGAACGAAAACTTGACCAGCCACTTTCGGGTTAGAGATATAGCCGCCGTCAATTGCGCCTTTTTCTAACAGTTTGATACCTTGACCCGGCGTGAATGTACCGAATACACAGGTTTCAGCGTTTTTACGGCGTTTGTCGATAGCGCGACCCGCACCGATAGGTCCTTGAGAACCAAATGACATGATACCTTTCAGATCTTTATGCTTAGACAGCAGGTCGTTTGCAGTACGCATAGAATCATCAACGGATTCTGCTACACCAAAGCGGTCATCGACCATTTGCATTTTTGGATAGTGTGCTTTTTGGTAAGCGATTGCCGCATCAGCCCATTCGTTGACTAAAGGTACCGTCAGGCTGCCCACGAACATGGCGTATTTACCTTCTTCACCCATACATGCTGCCATATCTTTCATATGGTTAGCGCCCATGCTTTGGGTATCCAGTAATTCGAAATCCCAATCCGCATTTTTTTGATCTGGGGATTCGTGAGTAATCACTTTGATGCCTGCTTCTTGGGCGCGCTTTAATACCGGCTCAAGGACTTTTGCATCGTTAGGAACGACGCCGATAACATCGACTTTCTTCGCGATTAAATCTTCAATTGCACGAACTTGTTCTGCAGGGTCAGCGGTGGTTGGACCCACTTGGAATGCATTAACGCCGAGTTTTTTACCTTCTTCAGTGATCCCTTGCTCCATGACGTTAAACCAAGGAATCCCCCCCACTTTCACCACAACACCCATGGTAAATGGCTTTTGTGCTTTCTGTGATTCAGCCATCGCCATGTTGGAAAACAGTGCGGCGCCCATTAAGCAAGGTAAAACTAATTTTTTCATATTCATCGTTATATTCCTCAGAGATGATGTGCATATACAGCCATGCTCATCAACATAGGGTTAATGTTTTGTTTAATCGGATAGATATAATTAATTTCTATTAATCGTTAATTTAATTAATAGGTTTCTTTGCTGCCTGGTGTAATTCGGTTATTTAAAATAAAAACAAATTGCTTAATTTACTCATTTAGTTACGCTGCGACTATCATCGATATAAATACTCTTTATTACACTGAATACTATTTATCACATTCAATAATGTTTAACTTCGGAAATACTTGTTTGAAGTTTTTATCATTAAGTTTATTGGTAATTAACACGTTAATATCATTTAAGGTACAAACTTGGCTAAAAGCATATTGGTCTAATTTATTATTATCCGCTAATAACACACAATTCTCAGAAACCTGAATCATAATATTTTTTAATTTGGCATTAACTTCACTGCCATCTCGAACGCCAGTTTCAATATTGAATCCTTGGCATGATAAAAATAACGTTTTAATTTGAAAGCTACGGATGATACTTTCAGAAATAGGACCATGAAAATCATCATGGCGTTCTGAATATTCTCCACCAATGCCAATGACGCGAACGCGATCTCGGCATGCTAATGCTTGAATGATTTTGACGGAGTTGGTGACCACCGTAATATCGATATCGGGTATTTGCCTCGCCAGAAACCAGCATGTGCTGCTGTTATCCATCATGATGCAGTCACCCGGCTGAATAAACTTCAATGCTGCTTTGGCGATTTTCATTTTCGCATCTGGGTTTTCTTCCGTTCTCTTACGAAAGGATTCTGCACCATCGACCATTTGACTGAGTTTGACCGAAGAGGGCATTACATTCAGTACCGGGCTTTCATCTTGTTCAGTGGCAACAGCACCACCAAAACTACGAATTAAACGTTTTTCACGTTCTAGTACCGTTAAATCCCGGCGAATAGTTTCTTGAGATACGTGACAAAGTTGAGCTAAATCGCGCACTAACGCTGAGCCATGTTGAGAAACATGGGAGCAAATTAATCGGTGGCGTTCAGCTTGTAGCATCTCAAAACTCCTATTCAGCCCATGGCGTTTATTATTATCTATGACAAACATTCTTTCCGCGATAAACATTCTTTCCACGATAAATAGTGTGCCAGCGCTGAATTTTTTTTGTCGTGATTCGACTCATGTAATAACGGATAGAAACAAACAAAGCTATTTATAGAGTTATTGATCACGTTTATATGAAACAAACATTTATATTTTCATTTTTATTGTTAATTAGATCACTAAATATGGCGGTATATAGACAGAAACTAGACGAAGCATTAATCAACTTTCACATATTCGGGCATTTTTATTAGGCGTATTTTTGTTTTAATTAGACCGATTATGACCGAGTGTGACTGATTTATGTTGTTTTGTTAATGATTTGTAAAGCGTCGGACTTTTTTATTCAGCTAAATCTGTTTACCTTAATAATAAGAACAACGTCTATTCATCGACAGTAAATAGAGAATAAAAGAGAACCTTGTCGTTGATATGACTCGCTATTTTCATATCGTATTCACGCCATCTTTTTACACCTAGGGAGGTAATCATGCTGGAAACATTAAAACAGCAAGTATTTGAGGCGAATCTTGAATTACCCAAACATAAGCTAGTGACGTTTACGTGGGGTAACGTAAGTGGAGTAGACCGCGAAGCCGGTTTGATGGTGATTAAGCCTTCCGGGGTGGATTATGAAACCATGAAAGCGGATGACATGGTGGTTGTTTCATTAACCACTGGTGAAGTCATCGAAGGAAAATATAAGCCTTCTTCTGACACTGATACCCATTTAGCGCTATATCAAGCTTTTCCCGAGATTGGTGGTATCGTTCATACCCATTCGCGCCATGCAACTATTTGGGCACAAGCTGGCCTACCACTAAGTGCATTAGGTACTACACATGCCGATTATTTTTATGGTGAAATACCTTGCACCCGTAAAATGACAGAAAGTGAGATAGCGGGTGAATATGAGAGAGAAACTGGGTATGTGATTATTGAAACATTTAAACAGCTCGGAATTTCTGCAAAGGATATTCCCGCGGTATTAGTCCATAGCCACGGTCCATTCGCTTGGGGCAAAGATGCTCATAATGCGGTACACAATGCAGTGGTATTGGAAGAGATTGCGTATATGAATTTATTTACGCGTCAATTGACACCTAAAATTGACGATATGCAGCAAGAGTTACTGGATAAACATTATTTACGTAAACATGGAAAAAATGCGTATTACGGGCAAAAGTAGAGTTTATTTCTTTTTAAATACGTTATTTTAAGACTATTCATTTTATTGTTAATAAGTTGATAAATTTATTTTTCATTTAATTGAAAGGTTTTAACTCGCTCAGTGTCTATTGAATGCCATATACAATTATCCATAACAAATTACCTATAGCAAATTATCTATAACAACAGCCACGGACGTATTATCGTGGCTTTGCCATGCAAAAATATTTTTATCAGGGTATAGGGTTAAATTGTAAGTCGGTTTAAACTGGCGCGGTGTATTGGTGATACTGAGTGGAAAGGACATGTCTAATCGAGTACTTTTTCTATTTTTGATCTTTTTCGTTAATCTTTTTTCTGTTTCACATGCTGCGGATATAAAAAATAATAATTTAATTATCAGTGGTTCAAAAGCGATCAATCTTGATAATTGGGAGCTTGTGGATGTACCTCCCAAATTGATTCAGACAAAAGCGCCAGAAAACATCTTTGCTATTGTAGGCGGTCAAATGCGTATTGTTGGAGAGATCAATCCAGACAATGGCTTTTACGCCTATAGTCCAAATGGTGACTATAATGCCCTACAGTTTGGTAATGATTTCGCCTATGTTAAAAGCACTCAGATATCCAAAAAGAAGCCTCGGAATATCCCTGAAGATGACCGTTTAAACGATCTTAAAAACCCAGTTTATGATTATTTGATTACAAGCCAAAAAACGCCGGTATTCAGTGCAACTGATGAAGATTCGCGGCAAATCGCCTCTTTATGGGAAAATCTTCGCTATCCCGTATTAGCTCGAATGATCAAAACGGATGAAGATGGGGACAAAACCTCATGGTTAACCATTCGCCTCGGGGATCGTCTGGGTTATGTTCGCTTAAATGATGTGGCGATTGATAAAGGCATTCCTATTTTTACTTATCACCATATTCTCGAGGACGGTGAAAATAAAAACTTTCGCCATACTTCGACGACAACCTCGGTTGATGCTTTTCGTGAGCAAATGAATTACCTCAAAGAGATGGGGTATCAAACATTATCGCTCGAAGATGTGGAAGGTTATTTAAATAAGAGTGCGAATTTACCCGGGCGTGCTGTGGTACTCACGTTTGATGACGGGCTTAAATCCGTTTATCGCTATGCATTGCCTATTTTAAGAGATAACCAGCAACAGGCGACGCTGTTTGTCATCTCTTCGCGTATCAAAACTCAGCCGCAAAAATGGGATCCGGATTCTCTGCAATTTATGAGTAAGCAAGAAATTAAAGAGAGCCAAGATGTTTTCAACATTCAATCCCATACGCACTTTTTACATCGCTTAGATAACCGTAATAACCCGATTATTTTTAGCCGTAAAGAGCACACGATCATGCTGGATTTTAAACGTTCAATGAAAGCGTTGGCAAAATTCGAAAGAGACCAGCGCTATTTAGCTTACCCGTTCGGTGCCTATAACCAAACGGCGATTGATGCAGCAAAAGAAGCGGGCTTACATATTGCGGTGTCTACCATCCAAGGTAAGGTCAAGCTCGGTGATAACCCTTATGCACTAAAACGCCTGTATGCCTACAGCACTGACCCGATTAGCAAATTTGCTTTGATGGTAGGCAATAGCGAGCAGGATGTGGTGAATAAGAACGTTGTCGTTGATAAATAAGTTGAAAGAACCTTGGGTGCTGCACGCAAAAGGCCCAAGGTTTTATTCGCTTTGCGCTGAACATGTTGCCATTTCGGCTGTTAACCATTGGCGGAAATATTGTGTTAATGGGTTGAGTTCAGCGTCTTTATGAATTAACAATGCCCATTTAGCGCCTGTTACGCGCTGCTCTGTGAGTGGTATTAATTGCCCTGAATTTAGAGCTTGTGTCGCGAGTAATTGACTGACTAATCCGATCCCCAATCCTTGGCTGACGGCATCTAATAACAGACTCGGATCTGAAAAGTTCACTCCTTTTTGTGATTGTCCAACTGATTCACCACCGCCAATAACCCAGTTACTCCAATCCATTTCTCGCTCGCCGTGTAGCGTTAAAGGCGATTTAGCACCAAGCAGGCTAGGGTGGCAAGCTGGGTAGAGACTATCTTGATATAACACTTCAAAAGTACATTCATTTTGTATGGCTAGGTCATCACGGATCGCGATATCAATAGTTTCCATTTCCATATTTGGCACGTCATAGGTAGTGAATAACCAGATATCAATGTCAGGGTGTCGTTGTTGAAATTGTCTAAGTCGAGGTAATAGCCAGTGACGAGCAAATGCAGGTGTTGTGTTCACAATAAGTTGGTTAGATTTTCGATACTGATCGAGCCTGCGTACCCCAATCGCTAATTGTTTCAATGTATCCTGAACACTAGTGTAAAAATCCTGCCCGGCATCCGTGAGCGTGACACTGCGTCCTTGTCGAATAAATAGTGGCTGCTCGAGCTGGCTTTCTAAACTACGAATTTGCTGACTAATTGCAGATTGTGTGACATGCAATTGCGCTGCGGCTTGATGGAAACTTCCCAACCGGGCGGCCGCTTCAAACCCGCGTAATGCATTTAATGGTGGCCAATATTTTAGCATTCTTGATAAGCTCATCTAATCAGTTGTGCGCTAATTATATCGTTAGTTTTATGGCTATCAAGGGTATTAAGATAGGTGTATTGAAAATCACTGAATAGTATTGCTTATCATAATGAGTATTAAGGAACCCAGTATGCCGACTCGTCGTCAGTTTATCCGACAAACCTCAGTCATTAGTGCCATAGGCGTTGCAGCCTCTTTTGGCATATCACCAGTTGCAATAGGGAGTTCGCAGAGTGAAAAATGGGGAATGATGCCAGATGAAGGGGAATTACAGCAGTGTGCTTTCATTGCCTTCGGTGCCCAAAAAGCAATTTGGGGTGAATTCACTACAGATGTGCAAATAACATTAGGGAGTATCGCTAAAGCGATTGCTGAGTACCAGCCTGTGGTGGTTTTTTGTCGAGAAAATGAGCGTCAGTTAGCTGAGGAAATGTGTGGTAGCCAAAATACGCGTTTTATCACGACAGAGCTCGATGATATATGGATGCGTGATATCGGAGCCAATTTTGTGGTTAATCCAAAAGGGGGACTCAATGCCGTTGATTTTAATTTCAATGGTTGGGGCAATAAGCAGCAACATGATAACGATGCCCAATTGGCAAAGTTCCAAGCGCAGCATTTTGGTGTGATTACCCCACTTATCAGTCGCTTAACTGGAGAGGGTGGAGGGATTGAGGTTGATGGTCATGGTACAGGGATAATGACGGAAAGTAGTTGGATAAATGATAATCGAAACCCTAATTTAACCCGAGATCAGATAGAGGAAGAGCTAAAAAAAGCATTAGGATTACGTAAAATCATCTGGTTGCCAGGTATTAAAGGAAAAGACATTACGGATGCGCATGTCGATTTCTACGCTCGTTTTGTGAAGCCTGGGGTTATTTTGATAAATCTCGATAATGATTCGGACTCTTTTGACTATGAAGTCACGCGCAAGCACATGGAGATTTTAGAAAATGCGACGGATGCTGACGGACGAAAACTGAAAATTTATACGGTGTCGCCACCTAGCACTCTGCGACAAACTCGCTTTAGCCGACATAACCCTGATTTCGCTGCGGGTTACATTAATTACTTTGTCATCAATGGTGCCGTTATTGCGCCTGAATTTGGGGACAAGCAGGCAGATCATGATGCGAAGCAGCTCCTTGAAATGCTATACCCAGGCCGAGACATTATCATGCTTAATATTGATGTCATTGCAGCGGGAGGGGGTGGGATACACTGTGTCACTCATCAATTACCCGTGCATAATGACCGAAGATAAAAAGCGCGAAACAAAAAATTGCCTACTTTAATGTGAGTAAAGTAGGCAATGATGTGGAAGATTTATCGTACTAGGTCATTATTTAACGCATTTCTTGCAGGTGTCATTCTGCACAATATCAAAGAAGTTATTACCTTTATCATCCACCAGAATAAAGGCAGGCAACCCTTCCACTTCCATTTTCCAGACCGCTTCCATACCTAACTCTGGGTATTCGAGGCAATTTAAGCTCTTCACGAATTCTTGAGCCAAAATAGCCGCGGAGCCGCCAATGCTACCAAGGTAGAAACCGCCGTGTTTTTTACAGGCGTCAGTCACGGCTTGGGTACGGTTACCTTTTGCCAACATTAACATACTACCGCCATGGGATTGGAATAGGTCAACGTATGGGTCCATACGGTTACCCGTTGTTGGGCCTAAAGAACCCGACACCATATCTTCAGGTTTTTTCGCAGGACCTGCGTAATAGACCATATGATCTTTAAAGTATTGTGGTAAGTCTTCACCATTATCTAAGCGCTCTTTGAGTTTGGTATGGGCGATATCACGAGCGATGATCAGTGGACCACTGAGGGATACACGGGTCGATACAGGGTGTTTACTCAACTCGGCCAAAATATCTTTCATTGGGCGGTTGAGGTCGATATGAACTACGGTTCCTTCTGCCTGATGGCGCATCGATTCAGGGATATATTGTGCTGGGTTATGCTCCATTTTCTCCAGCCACAAGCCGTCTTTGGTGATTTTTGCTTTGATATTGCGGTCAGCAGAGCAAGAAATGGCTAAACCGATCGGGCAAGAAGCACCATGGCGAGGTAAGCGAATAACACGCACATCGTGGGCAAAGTATTTACCGCCAAATTGCGCACCAAAGCCGAGATGGCGTGACGCTTCTAATAACTCATTTTCTAGCTCAATATCACGGAACGCACGGCCATACTCATTACCCGTCGTTGGCAGGTTATCATAGTATTTTGCCGAAGCCAGTTTGGCTGTTTTCAGCGTGGTTTCTGCCGAAGTGCCGCCGATAACGAATGCGATATGATACGGTGGGCAAGCAGTTGTCCCTAAGTTTCTCATTTTCTCAACTAAGAAGTTTTTCAACTTAGCCGGGGTCAGTGTTGCTTTAGTTTCTTGATAAAGGGCAGATTTATTTGCAGAGCCGCCACCTTTGTTAACAAACAAGAAATGGTATTCATCACCCGTGGTGGCAAAAATATCAAATTGTGCGGGCAAGTTGGTGCCTGTATTGACTTCGTTGAACATATCCAGCGGGGCATTTTGCGAAAAACGCAGGTTTTCGTGTTGGAAAACGTTATAAATGCCTCGAGAGAGGTATTCTTCGTCATCACAGCCAGTCCAAACTTGTTGGCCTTTTTTCCCGACGACGGCAACGGTTCCCGTATCCTGACAGTTTGGCAGAACACCTTTCGCAGAAATCTCGGCGTTACGCAGTAATTGCAGGGCGACATACTTGTCGTTTTCACTGGCTTCTGGATCGTGCAAAATCGCGGCGACTTGTTTTTGGTGGGCAGGTCTTAAAAAGAACTGGGATTCGTAAATTGCATGTTCAGCAAGAAGGGTTAAAGCCTCTGGCTCAATTTTTAACATTTGCTTCCCAGCAAATTGTTCTACAGAAACATATTTATCAGAGACTTGGTAATATTCGGTTTTATCCTCAGATAGCGGATAAGGTTCTTGGTAAAAAAACTCTTTATTAGCCATTTTGCTCACTCACATATTAATTTTAGCGGAAAATATAAGAAATAAATTATTTATAGGCTTTTTGTTCTAAATGCCGCTTGTTTTGTCAGGCGGGATAATCGTTTATAGGGATAATAGTCTGAATGCAATTAGAATAATTACCCATTATATTCAAAGGGATGTAAAAGAAAATATGACTTTGGTTAAACTTTGCCAAGAAACTAATATTCAAATTCAAAGTATGAAGCTAATCACATAAATTAATTATGGGTATTGGGTTTAACTATTTGTTATTCATGTTATCGAGGGGCAGTTAATTTAGATTTTATGCATTCAATTTTTCCATAAATACTCTAATAGGTTAGCGGATTAATTGATCATTTATGGTTGGTTAGCATTCTAGAAATAATAAATAAAATACAGAGTGAAAATAAAAGGAAAGTGGACTTTTATTATTACTTGGGTAAGTTATCTTAATCGATAGTTTGGTTTGGTTTTTTATTTAACGTATTGAATTTAATATTCTTTTAATGTTTCTTTTATTTCTGGTTCTATAATGAAAAATGATAGATAAGCACAAAGCTATGAAAAATATGGCTATGTCACTTATTTTTATCATAAATCACTTTTATTTGTTTTAAATTCATAGTGAAAGGCAAACAAAGTGTTGAAAATGGCTTTCAATTTTCATTAACAGTGTTTATTATGCAGCCCTTATTGTTTTATTAAAAATGGCGCTACTGGTTTTGGGCTTTGCTGGGGTTCTCCTGGGGGCTTAACAGTCTTTAACGGTGGCGGTTCTATCTGCATTATTCCTAGGGATAGAGTGTATTATAAATGACTGAGACAACTTCTCTCACACCACTCGTCGAATTAAAATCTTTAAATAAAGGTTTTGATGGCAAACAAATTATTTCTGAGCTTGACCTCACGATCCGAAATGGGGAGTTTCTCACCATTTTAGGGCCTTCTGGTTGCGGTAAAACGACGGTTTTACGTCTGATTGCTGGATTAGAAGATGTGGATGACGGTCAAATTATTCTTGATGGTCAGGACATTACAGATATTCCTGCGGAACAACGTTTCGTGAATACTGTTTTCCAAAGCTATGCATTATTTCCACACATGACCGTATTTGAAAATGTGGCATTTGGTTTGCGCATGCAAAAAACACCCAAAGCGGACATTCAAAAACGAGTGGAGCAAGCCTTGCATATGGTGCAATTGGCGGATTTTGCAGAGCGTATGCCGAACCAGCTTTCAGGTGGTCAACAACAACGTGTGGCAATTGCGCGTGCGGTTGTCAATCGTCCCAAGGTTCTGTTATTGGATGAGTCTTTATCTGCGCTGGATTATAAGCTGCGTAAGCAGATGCAAAATGAGCTGAAAGCCTTACAGCGCAAGCTGGGGATTACGTTTATTTTTGTGACTCATGACCAAGAAGAAGCACTGGCCATGTCTGACCGTATCATTGTGATGCGTGAAGGGAAAATTGAGCAAGATGGTACGCCGCGTGAAATTTACGAAGAGCCGAAAAACCTGTTTGTTGCTCAATTTATCGGTGAAATCAATATTTTTGATGCAAAAGTGTTGCATCGTATTGATGAACAACGTATTCGTGCTAACGTTGAAGGGCATGAATGTGATATTTTCACCGATTTACCGGTCATAGAAGGTCAGCATTTAAACGTCTTATTGCGCCCTGAAGATTTACGCGTTGAAGAAGTCAATGACGCCGATAATCACCCAGGGCTGATCGGTTACGTGCGAGAACGTAACTATAAAGGTATGACGTTAGACTCAGTGGTTGAGATGGAAGATGGCAAAATTATTATGGTCAGCGAGTTCTTTAACGAAGATGACCCTGATGTCGACCACTCCCTTAACCAAAAAGTTGCTGTGACTTGGGTTGAAAGCTGGGAGGTAGTTCTGGATGATCATTCGTAAGCATAAAATCTTGCAGAATGTGATTATCACGGGCGTCGTCGCTTGGCTGTTACTCTTCGTCTTTCTGCCAAACTTAATGATCATTGGCACCAGTTTCTTCACGCGCAGTGATACGAATCTGGTGGATCTGGTGTTTACTTGGGACAACTACATCCGTCTGTCAGACCCGATGTATGCCCAAGTGATGCTGCATTCGTTGAATATGGCGTTGATCGCCACTTTCTTCTGCCTTGTGATCGGCTACCCCTTTGCGTTTATTTTGGCGAAGCTGCCTAAGCGCATCCAACCGCTGATGCTATTTCTGCTGATTGTGCCATTTTGGACCAACTCATTGATCCGTATTTATGGCTTAAAAGTGTTTTTAAGTACCAAAGGGTATTTGAATGACTTTTTGCTGTGGATTGGCATTATCGATAAGCCGTTGAAATTGATGTATACCCCAGAAGCGGTGGTATTGGGCTTAATCTATATCTTATTGCCATTTATGGTGATGCCGCTCTATTCCTGTATTGAAAAGCTGGATAAATCCTACTTGGAAGCGGCGCGGGATTTGGGCGCCAATAGATGCCAAACTTTTGTGAAGATTATTATTCCACTGACCATGCCGGGAATTATTGCGGGCTGCTTATTAGTGTTGCTGCCAGCAATGGGGCTGTTCTACGTGGCGGATTTAATGGGCGGGGCGAAAAACCTGCTGATTGGTAACGTCATTAAGAGTCAGTTCTTGAATATTCGCGATTGGCCGTTTGGGGCTGCAACCAGTATTTTCCTCACGGTGATGATGGGGCTGCTGCTGTATGTGTACTACCGAGCTGCTAAGCTTTTGAATAAAAAGGCGTATGAAGAATGATAGGACGTATTTTGCGTGGTGGCTTTATGACCACCATCTACGCGTATCTTTATATTCCAATCATTATCTTGATTGTGAACTCATTCAATGAATCGCGTTTTGGTATTCAGTGGCAAGGTTTTTCGACCAAATGGTATGAGTTACTGAGCAATAATGACAGCCTGCTTGAAGCGGCAGGGCATTCATTGACCATGGCGGTACTTTCAGCGACGTTTGCGACCATTATCGGCACATTAACCGCTGTTGCTCTCTTTCGTTATCGTTTTAGAGGCAAGCCATTTGTCGGCGGAATGCTGTTTGTGGTGATGATGTCTCCCGATATTGTGATGGCAATTTCATTGCTCGTCCTGTTTATGATCCTTGGCGTCTCATTAGGTTTCTGGTCGCTGTTATTTTCACATATCACCTTCTGCCTGCCTTTTGTGGTGGTGACGGTATACGCGAGATTGAAAGATTTTGATGTGAAAATGTTGGAAGCGGCGCGGGATCTCGGGGCGGGGGAATTTACCATTTTACGGAAAATCATTCTGCCATTAGCGCTGCCTGCGATTGTCGCAGGGTGGCTGCTGAGCTTTACCTTATCAATGGATGATGTGGTGGTTTCTTCCTTTGTGACGGGACCAAGCTATGAAATCTTACCATTGAAAATCTACTCAATGGTAAAAGTAGGGGTCTCCCCAGAAGTGAATGCACTGGCAACGGTCTTGTTGCTGATGTCGCTGGTTTTGGTTTGTTTAAGCCAGTGGGTTATGCGCGATAAACACGGTAAAAATGCTGTCGCGAAGTCATCAAAACGTTAAGTTGTACTTGGTGGGTGTCATTTGGGCACCCCATCTTTCCATGCCATCAGGCGAGAGGGTAGGCTTTAACTGAGCCTATGAAGATAGATAAAAAGCACTTTGTTGAGGGAAAATCAGTGATGAAAAAATGGTCCTATCTGCTAGCCGCAGGTTTAATGGCTGCAAGCATTGGCACGGCAACTGCCGCTGACGATAACAAAAACGTACTGTATTTCTATAACTGGACAGAATATGTTCCCCCCGGTTTATTAGAGCAATTTACTAAAGAGACTGGGATCAAGGTGATTTACTCCACCTATGAATCCAATGAAAGCATGTACACTAAATTGAAAACCTATAAAGAAGGGGCTTACGATTTAGTGGTGCCATCGACTTATTTTATCGACAAAATGAGCAAAGAAGGCATGCTGCAAAAGATTGATAAGACAAAACTGCCTAACTTTAAAAACCTCGATCCAAACCTTATTCATAAAGAATTTGACCCAAATAACGATTATTCAGTGCCTTATATTTGGGGCGCAACAGGGATTGGAATTAATGGTGACGCGGTTGATCCTAAGTCCGTCACTTCATGGGCAGATTTTTGGAAGCCGGAATACAAAAACAGCTTACTGATGATGGATGATGCCCGCGAAGTGTTCCAAGTGGCGCTGACAAAGCTGGGTTATTCTGGCAATACTACGGATCCAAAGCAGATTGAAGAAGCTTATAACGAACTGCAAAAATTGCGTCCAAATATTCTGGCATTTAACTCAGACAACCCTGCCACTCCGTATATTGAAGGTGAGGTGGATGTCGGTATGCTGTGGAACGGCTCGGCATTTGTGGCAAGACAAGCGGGCTTACCGATTGAAGTTGTATGGCCAAAAGAGGGCGGTATTTTCTGGATGGACAGCTTAGCTATCCCTGCCAATGCGAAGAACGTGGAAGGGGCGCACAAGCTTATTGATTTCTTATTACGCCCTGAAATTGCGGCGCAAGTGGCGGAGTCTATCGGTTATCCGACACCAAACTTAGAAGCGAAAAAATTACTGCCTACGGAAATCGCCAATGACCCATCTCTCTACCCATCGGAAGAGGTATTGAAAAAAGGAGAATGGCAAAGCGATGTGGGGAATACTAATATTCTGTATGAAGAGTATTTCCAAAAGCTGAAAGCAGGGCGTTAATATCGATTCTGTTTGGAAATGGTCAGAGGCATCACCTTGGTGATGCCTTTTTTATATATAAAATCAGTGATTAACGCACACTATTATGGATAACAAATTTGGCAAAGTTATCTGCCCAAGGCTGCAAGAAATCCTTACTTTTTGGGGAAATAGTATCTTGCTCATCCACCATGCCGTCATACCATTTTAAATAACACTCAGGTTGATTCATCGTCGGCATATTAAGAAATGCAAGGCTATTGCGTAAATGTTGTTGGGCAATTGCGGTGCTAATATTACCAATCGAAACCCCTAATACTCCCGCAGGAATACCATCCCATGAGTTATCACCCCAAGGACGTGAACCTTGGTCAATCGCATTCTTTAATACACCTGGCATTGAGCGGTTATATTCCGGTGTTGCGAAGATAATACCGTCTGAGGCTTTGATTTGGCTCTTAAAATTAGCGACTACCGCGGGTACATTTTGATCGGCTTCTTGGTTATAGAGAGGTAAATCGGCAATGTTGATAAATTTAAAGGTGAAATTAGATGGGAATAATTTAGTGATGGCTTTAGCGACTTTTAGATTATAAGAGTCAGCACGTAAACTACCAACAACCACACCGATATTATACTGATTGGACATAATCAAAACCTCTTCTTATGTTGTGAAAATACAACGAGTTCGTATATTTTCTTTGGAATAGGAATTTCTTTAATAATTTAGCATAATAAAATTCATTAAAAATAAATTAAGTTAAATTTAATTTTATCCAATTGTAAATTGCAGGAAATTCATTGCGTTATTTGTTTATATTTTCAAATTAACTTTGTGATTTAGGGTGGCTAAAAAAGAATACTGTGACCTCAATTACACTATTCGTATTTAATTCCTCTCAATATTATCTTCATTGATACGAGTCAAAATAGAACATACCGACTGGTCGGTATTATTCATCCCCATGAACACACTCACGCATCCAAGAAAAAAAGATCCAATCAAACGACAAGAAGAGTTGCTAAAGGCAGCTAGGATAATCGCTGGTCGAGAAGGTATTTCGGCACTTTCGCTGAATGCTGTCGCCAGAGAAGCGGGCGTGAGCAAAGGGGGATTAATGCACCATTTCCCCAGCAAACAAGAACTTATTCATGCATTGTTTATTCAGCTATTAGACATTATGGACGTGCGTATTGCCGCCATTATGGCGAATGATTCCGATCCTTATGGGCGATTTTCTCGCGCCTATTTGCACTACGTTGGCGAGCTTAAAGACTCCGATGAAAGTTTTCAGCTCGCACTTTTATCATTGGCTATGCCCACAGAGCCAGTGTTGCGTAAATGCTGGCGTGATTGGATGTTAGGGCATCTAGCCCAAGGTGATGCATTTGATAATGGCTATTTGGGGGCTTTAGTGCGCTATGCCGCCGATGGACTGTGGTTATCTGCGTTAACGGAAGGTCCTACATTATCGAGCCAAGAGCGTAATGCCATCATTCAGCGATTAACACAAATTTCGTTTGAAGAAATGGGTTAGTTTTCCAAGGGAAAATACGTCTAAACATACAATGAGGCGATAATGAAATATAAAATCAATGCCTTCATTATTTATGATGCTGCTGATGGCACTTTATCTTTAAAAAAAGATGAGGTGGATACTCAGTTGTCTATTACGGCTAATGCACTCTTATTCTATTTGATTCAAAAAAAAGGCGTAGTTTCCCGTGATGAAGTACTTAAGGCGGTTTGGGATGATAATGGTCTGGTTTCATCAAATAGTAATTTAAATCAATATCTCAGCCTGCTAAGGAAAACATTTCGACAATACGGTATTGAAAATATTATTGTCACCGTTGCACGTGGGCGTTTAGAGTTTAATTCTGAGATTTTATTGGAATTACTCGATGAAGAGACGCTCAATACCACTCGCTTATTAAACAGTTTAAGTGAAATACAAAAAGCCGAAGTGGTTCTGGCACCTTCTTTAGAGACTAAACCTACCGAATCTCCTTCTGAAAAATTACCGCATTCATTACCAAAACAGAAACGTGAAGTTTGCTGGTATCTAGCCAGTGCGGCTTTTTTATGTTGCTCCATTTTATTGGCAACGATGAGCTATTTCTCATCTCAGCCCTCCGCACCAATGATTTTGCCAACGTTAGAACATACCAGCTGCGATGTGTTATCTAATGAAAAAATGATTAACGCTTTCGTTGCTGATAATTACGTGCAAAACTTTGATAAAGTTAGAAAAAATTTAAATTTGGCGTGTAATGATAAAGAGCGTTTTGTCTTCTTTTATGGGGATAAATTACAAAAAAATGGTTTAGGGCGCGTCTTTCTCGCCCATTGCGCTGCCAATGAATCCAACCCATTTAGTTATTGTGATAATTATTTTTATTATTCTTGGAAGCCACAATGAAAATATCGGGAAAGCTATTATGTCTTGTGAGTGCGCTGATCTTCGCGTGTGTTGTGATTTATACACAGTCAGTTGTATTGGCCAATAAAAATTCCGGTCAAATGGCGTGTTCAACCAAGGGGATTATGCGTTTTGAGAATATGAAAGATGAAAACGTTAACGGTAATATTCACTTTAATTTTGGGGCGAACGGCGAGGGCTCTATTGTTGTCGAGGGATATACGACCTCCAGCGCTGGATGGCTTTATTTACAACGATATGTCAAATTCAAATACACCAGCAAACGTATTTCGCCAACGGAACAGCACTATAATATTAGCCACTGGGAAGCCAGTGCTTCCTCGATTGATGAATCCCCTAATGTGATTTTTGATTATTTTATGCGGGAAATGTCAGATAGCCATGACGGCTTATTTATCAATGCCCAAAAACTCAATGATAAAGCGCTACTCTTGAGTTCCATTAATTCCCCTTTGTTTATCTGTACGCCTAAATAAGCGGGTGGACTTGATTGATAGTCCATACCGCGTGGGAGCTTACCCACTCATTCATTCCTATTGGTTTACTGGGCAATGTTAACTAACACGTTGATATGATTTTACTGTCTGGCAATCAGTGCTATCACGCGGTGTGCCTCGTAAAACACAGTATTCCCCTTTCTTCTTATATTCTGATCCTCCCATTTCTCATTAGCTTATGGCTCGGGCGTGAGGCAAACCACACTTATTATTGACCAAATTACCTTCTCGCATCAGCTCAATCACATCTTGTTAACCATTCCTCCAATAAACCTGTTATCCGCATTTATGGTTTTTTCTTCCACCAGATAGATACGTGAATTTTCCAGTTTATTAGCATAGAGGTGTGAATTTGCTGTCTGTTAATTACAAATTCTGGATTTTTATTCTAATTATCTTCACTTCATGGATTTATATTTTGTTTTATTTTTTGGGGATTATAGTGATTTTGAAGCCAAAAGCTGCGTTCAATTAATCACCACGCAGACTCAATTGGCATAAATGTTTACTCACAGTTAAGAGGCATCAACGTTCTGGAACATGGCTCTTAGGTGCTGCGGGTAGAGAAAAACGTAACGGCTTCCTTGGAGGAAACAACAATGGGTGATGCATTAGGACTTATTGAAACAAAAGGTTTGGTGGCTTGTATTGAAGCAGCTGATGCAATGTGCAAAGCCGCTAACGTCGAGCTAATCGGCTATGAAAACGTGGGTTCTGGTCTCGTGACTGCCATGGTGAAAGGTGATGTTGGCGCAGTAAAGGCGGCAGTAGATTCCGGTGTTGAATCTGCACAGCGTGTTGGTGAAGTGGTGACATCGTTAGTCATCGCCCGTCCACATAACGATATCAACAAAATCGTGATTAAACATAAAGCATAGCGTTTGCGGGGGAAATATGGGTGATGCATTAGGTCTTATTGAAACACAAGGACTCGTTGCTTGTATCGAAGCAGCTGATGCGATGTGTAAAGCCGCTAACGTGGTACTGATTGGCTATGAAAATGTGGGTTCTGGGTTAGTCACCGCCATGGTGAAAGGGGATGTTGGCGCAGTTAAAGCGGCAGTTGATTCTGGCGTTGAATCTGCATCTCGCATTGGCACCGTCGTGACCTCTCTGGTTATCGCTCGTCCACATAGCGACATCCAGAAAATTGTCTCTCAGTATAAAGTCGCAGAATAAATAGGAAATTTACTTATGAAAGAAGCTCTTGGCTTAATTGAAACCAAAGGTTTAGTGGCGTGTATCGAAGCTGCTGATGCAATGTGTAAAGCCGCTAACGTCGAGCTAATCGGCTATGAAAATGTCGGTTCTGGGCTCGTCACCGCCATGGTAAAAGGCGATGTGGGTGCCGTTAATGCTGCGGTTGAATCCGGTGTCGAAGCTGCGAAGCGTGTTGGCACCGTAGTGACTTCTCGTGTGATAGCAAGACCACACAATGATATCGGCAAAATTGCGCAGCAGCACAAAGCTTAATCATTAGAAGTATTAGATAAAACAACAAATTAGTAAGTTTAATCTTTTGACTCCGGTACGGGGGAAGACATGGTTGCATTAGATAAAGATCTGCAATCCAGACAACTGGCTAGAGAGCTGGTTAGAAATGCGAAGCAAGCACAAAAAATCTTTGCGACTTTTTCGCAGGAGAAAATCGACAGTATTGTTAAACACATTGCGACAGAATCTGCTCGTCATGCAGAAGAGTTAGCAAAAATGGCGAATGAAGAGACGGGTTTTGGGAAGTGGCAAGACAAGGTCCTGAAAAATACGTTCGCTTCAGTTCGTGTGTATGAACATATTAAAGATCTGAAAACAGTTGGCATCATTAATGATGACAAAATCAATAAAGTTATGGATGTGGGTGTTCCGTTAGGGGTGATCACGGCACTGGTGCCTTCGACTAACCCAACCTCAACCATTATCTATAAAACATTGATTGCCTTGAAAGCCGGTAACGCAATCGTCTTCTCCCCCCACCCAAACGCGAAAGCATGTAGTTTTAGAACGCTTGATATCGTAAAAAAAGCGGCTCTTGAAGCGGGTGCGCCAGCAGGTATCGTAGATGGCGTGACGATGCTGACACTGGAAGCGACAAAAGAATTAATGCACAGCAAAGATGTTTCTCTCATTCTGGCAACGGGTGGGGAAGGCATGGTACGCGCCGCTTATGCATCTGGCACACCAACCATCAGTGGTGGCCCTGGTAACGGTCCTGCTTTCATTGAACGTAGCGCGGATATCAAAAAAGCAGTCAGTGACATTATTACCAGCAAAACGTTTGATAACGGTGTGATTTGCGCATCAGAGCAATCCATCATTGTTGAACGCTGTATTTACAACGATGTTCACCGCGAATTATTAGCCCAAGGCGCTTACTTCATGAATGAAGATGAAGCGAAACGTATGGCTTCCATGCTACTGAGAGCGAATGGCACGATTAACCCTGAAGTCGTAGGAAAAGACGCGATTACGTTGAGCCAACGTGCAGGCTTTAGTGTTCCTGCTAACACTCGAGTATTAATTGCATTACAAGACACTGTCTCACCGAAAAACCCGTATTCACGGGAAAAACTGTGCCCAATCTTAGGCATGTATGTTGAAGAGGATTGGCGCTCTGCGTGCCACCGCGTTGTTGATTTGCTGACTAACGAAGGCTTAGGACACACGCTGGTGATCCACACTCAAAATGAAGATGTTATTCGCCAGTTTTCTCTCGAAAAACCGGTTAACCGTATTTTGATTAATACGCCAGCCGCACTGGGTGGAATTGGTGCAACCACCAATATTACGCCAGCGCTGACATTAGGATGTGGAGCGATTGGAGGTGGTTCTAGTTCTGACAACGTCGGTCCGATGAACTTGCTCAATATCCGTAAAGTCGGTTATGGCGTGCGTTCCATTGATGATTTGAGACAACGCGCACCAGTGAGTGCTCCGGCTTACTCAACATCGCCAATTGCACCGACTGGGCATGGAAATCAAGCGTCTGTCAGCATTCTCGATGATGACCGTTTTCGTCAGGCTCAACCAGTAAAAGCTCAGAGTAATAGCACTGCGGATAACCGATTTGCTAATGCAGTGAGTCATGTTGATGTTGTTGAAGCGGTTGCCACTCATGGGGAGATCACGGAAGAGAATGTCGAGCAGATTATTAAGGCCGTTCTCGGACGCCTAAATAAGTAATTCATTGAGATAAGGCGGGTAAATCATGATTTTGGCAAAGGTAATAGGGCATGTTGTCGCAACGCAGAAATGCCAAGAGCTTAGTGGCAGTAATTTACTGATGATCACGGCGCTTGGCGATGATCTCAAACCGTTGAAGGACAAAACGTATGTTGCGGTGGACAGTGTAGGCGCAGGTATTAATGACCTTGTTCTGGCGGAAGAGTACTTCGCATTGAATAAAGACAAATACAAAGCTATGTCCGTGGTTGCCATTGTTGAAAAAGTGTATCGAGACGGTAGGGAGTAAATAACGCATGAACCAGTTTTTGATTAAACCAAGGGTGCAATTCGGTGCGAATGCTTTGGATTATTTATCTCAGGTTAACGCCCAGCACGCGTTTATCGTAACCGATAAAGCGATGGTGAAATTTGGGTTAGCCGACGAGGTGATTCATCGATTATCTCAACAGGGAATTTCATTTTCTCTGTATGACGATGTCGTGCCTGACCCGGAAATCTCGTCCATCGTAAAAGGCATGAAAATCATGGATAGCCAATATCCAGATTTAGTGATTGCACTGGGCGGTGGTTCGGTGATTGATGCGGCAAAAGCGGTTATTTACTCCCTATGGCATACCCGCCAAGACAGGCATAGAGCCAAACCTCATTTTGTGGCTATTCCGACAACCAGCGGAACAGGCTCTGAAGTCACGTCTTTTTCAGTGATCAAGTCTCACTCTGAGAAGTTGGTGTTGGTTGATGAATTTATGTTGCCCGATGTGGCGATTTTAGACCCTGTTTTAGTGAAGTCAGTCCCTGCCGCTATCACGGCAGATACGGGAATGGATGTGCTATGCCATGCCCTAGAAGCTTATGTTTCACGCAGTGCCTCTGACTTTTCAGATGCGCTTGCCGAGAAAGCTGTTCAGTTGGTGTTTGCTCACTTAATAGATTGCTATCGCGACGGCAGTAACTTAGTGGCTCGTGAAAAAATGCATAACGCATCGTGTATTGCAGGAATGGCATTTACCAACGCATCCCTTGGGATCACCCATAGCTTAGCGCACGCACTTGGCGGCGTGTTCCACATTCCACATGGTCGCGCGAATGCGCTATTGATGGCTCAAGTGGTGGCGTTTAACGCGGGCCTGGAAGGGTGCTGTGAAACCAACGCGGCGAAGCGTTATGCCGATTTAGCCAGAAAACTTAATTTACCAGCTTCAAATATACGTGAAGGCGTTGAGAGCTTAATTATGGCAATCAACGTATTGAAAGATGAAATGAATATGCCGAAAGGCATTCACGCTACAGGCGTCAATGAAACTGATTTTAATGCCCGTTTAGGGGAAATGGTTGGACAGGCGTTACGCGATAGTTGCACTCCGACTAATCCACGGGACGTAAATGAAAAGCAGCTAGAAGCACTGTACAGACAGTCTTTTTAATAGTTAACGCTTTTTATGTGATGAATAACGAACTAGAAAGAACATCAGGAGAGGCTAACATGGCCAAATATGCTTTGACCCCACGTGTAAAAACACTGGCTGAACGTTTAAGTGCTCGCAATTGCTCAATCATTACCGAACGTGCCAACATTCTTGAAACTGTCAGAAATCAATTAACAGGGGCGCCTCAAGCGATTAAACCCGCTCAGCGTTTTTATGAGTTTATTCGTAATTTCCCCGCTTTTATTGCACAAGATGAATTGATTATTGGTAGCCAATCTTCAACACCTCGCGGTGCAATCTTCCATACGGAAGATGAAGTACACAGCCAGAGTATTTATGAGTTTTTAGCGGGGGATAGCACAATCGCCGCACCGGATTATTTAGTCGTTCTGAATGTCGGGTTTGCAGAAATTAAAAATCAGCTAGAAAATCGCGTCAGAAATATTGGTAGTGCCGTTAGCCGTAATAGTATCGATGAGGCAAACAACTGCCGTGCGGCAATTTATGCCTGTGATGCTGCTATCCATTTTGCAAACGCCTTAGCAGTAAGAGCAGAAAATCTTGCGGCCACAGAAGCTAACCCATATCGTCGTGCTGAATTACAAGAAAGCGCGGAAGTATTACGCCAAGTTCCTGCAAAACCTGCACAAACCTTTAAAGAAGCTTGCCAAGCGTTCTACCTATTACAACTGATTTTGCATTTAGAAAATGGCAGCTATGCCGTGAACCCAATGGGCTTCGACAAAGCCGTTTATCCATTCTATCAGCGCGATATTGAGCAAGGTCGATTAACTCAACAACAGGCTTACGAGATTGTTGAAAGCTTATGGCTAAAACTGGCTGAGTTGTCAGAAGTGCGTGCAACGCGCGCCATTGATGGTTATCCAATGTTTGATGCACTTAAAGGTGGAGTCTACCTTAATGATCCGCAAGTCTGCATCAACGAACTTTCCGCGATGATGCTTTCTGCTCATGAAAATATCAGTGCAATTAATGCTGGGTTAAAAGTTCGTTTATATTGTGGTCAAGCACGCACGCAGCCTCAATATTCTGCGGCTTCAGCCAGCAATGTAGCACCAGCAGCTCAACAAGATAATGAAGTCAAAGTGATGGAAGGGTTAACGCCTCGCTTACAGCGTTTGCGTAACCGTTATTTAGAAGCGCGTCCAAGCGTGTCTATCTATCGCGCATTAGCCTTTACGGAAGTGGTGAAGAATAACCCTGGTTTACCGCCGATTTTATTACGTGCAAAAGCGTTCCGTCGTGCGTGTGAAACTGCGCCTATCTTGATTCAGCCTGAAGAGCTGATTGTCGGTCATCCATGTGGTAAAGCGCGAGCAGGTGCATTTTCACCTGATATTGCATGGCGCTGGGTGGTGGACGAGCTCGATACAATGAGCACCCGCCCACAAGATCCATTTGTGATCTCCGAAGAAGATAAAAAAGTGATTCGTGAAGAAATCGCGCCATTCTGGGAAGGTCGTTCTCTGGATGAAATTTGTGAAGCGCAATATCGTGAAGCCGGGGTTTGGGAATTCAGCGGCGAAACCTTTGTGAGTGACTTGTCTTATCACCAAATCAATGGCGGAGGCGATACTTGCCCTGGTTATGACGTATTGCTTTTCACTAAAGGCATGAATGGCATTAAAGCGGATGCTCAGGCAAAACTGGCTGAGTTAAGCATGCAAAATCCAGATGACATCGACCGCATCTATTTCTATAAAGCCTCAATTGAAACCTGTGAAGGTGTGGTGGCTTATGCTCATCGTATTGCTGAACATGCTCGTGAACTGGCTTCTAACGAGACAGATCAGAAACGTCGTGAAGAGTTACTGACAATTGCTCAAGTGAACGAAAATGTACCGGCGAACCCTCCAAAAACATTGCAAGAAGCGCTGCAAAGTATTTGGACTGTGGAGTCCTTGTTTGAAATTGAAGAAAACCAAACAGGATTATCATTAGGTCGTTTAGACCAATACTGTTTCCCAATGTATGAAAGCGATATTCAATCTGGTCGTTTAACTCAAGACCAAGCACTGGAAATGATGCAGGCGTTTATCATCAAATGTGCGGAATTAATGTGGATGTCCAGTGAGCTGGGCGCTAAATATTTCGCTGGATATCAGCCATTTATCAACTTAACTGTGGGTGGTCAAAAACGCTCGGGTGGTGATGCGTGTAACGATTTAACGTACTTAATTATGGATGCAGTCCGTTTCGTTAAAGTTTACCAGCCATCATTAGCATGCCGTATTCATAACCAATCTCCACAAAAATATATGGAAAAAATCGTGGATGTAGTGAAAGCCGGTATGGGCTTCCCTGCCTGTCACTTTGACGATTCCCATATCAAAATGATGCTGCGTAAAGGCTTTGATTTTGAAGATGCTCGCGACTATTGCTTAATGGGCTGCGTGGAACCACAAAAATCAGGTCGAATTTATCAGTGGACATCAACGGGTTACACCCAGTGGCCAATCGCCATTGAGTTTGTTCTGAACCGTGGTCGGATGGTGCTGTTTGATAGCCACCAAGGTTTAGATACCGGGGATCTGCGTAACCTGAAAACCTTCGAAGATTTCGATAATGCTGTGAAAGCGCAAATTGCCCATATTGTTCGCCTGTCGGCGATTGGTACGGTCATCAGTCAGCGTGTTCACCGTGATGTCGCGCCAAAACCATTGATGTCTTTGCTGGTGGAAGGTTGTATGGAGAAAGGAAAAGATGTTGCGGCGGGTGGTGCAATGATTAACCACGGTCCGGGGCTGATTTTCTCTGGTCTAGCAACTTACGTTGACTCAATGGCGGCTATTCGCAAAGTGGTTTATGAAGAGGGGCGCTATACCTTAGAGCAAGTGCGTGATGGTCTGCTTGCTAACTTTGAAGGTTATGAAGAGTTACGTCGTGATTGCCTGAATGCACCTAAGTTCGGTAATGATGACAACTATGTCGACCAATATGCATTGGATATTACTGAATGGACGGAACGCGAGTGCCGTAAGTACGACATGCTGTATTCCACATTGAGTCACGGCACATTATCCATTTCTAACAACACACCGATTGGCGAGCTAACCGCAGCGACTGCGAATGGTCGTTTAGCGTGGATGCCGTTGTCAGATGGGATCAGCCCAACTCAAGGGGCAGATAAACAAGGTCCAACGGCAATTATTAAATCCATCAGTAAGATGAACGTGGAAACGATGAACATCGGTATGGTGCATAACTTTAAGTTCTTAAAAGGCTTATTGGATACACCAGAAGGTCGCAATGGGTTAATCACGTTGTTAAGAACGGCATCTATTTTGGGTAACGGTCAAATGCAGTTCAGCTACGTTGATAACGAAATGCTGAAAAAAGCACAGCAAGAACCTGAGAAATATCGTGACTTAATCGTTCGTGTTGCTGGCTACAGTGCTTACTTCGTTGAGTTATGTAAAGAGGTTCAGGACGAAATCATCAGCCGTACCGTGATTGAGAAATTCTAAACCAAATCTGGGTGGGGATAGGCTGCTATTCCCACCGTACATAATAAAAACAATAAGTTTGAAACTGTTTTGGAGATGCAATGATGAACACAGCGGCAGAAATCAGAGGGCGGATATTTAATATCCAGAAATACTCAATTTATGACGGTGATGGCATTCGAACCCTGATCTTTCTTAAAGGATGCAATATTCGTTGCCCTTGGTGCGCTAACCCTGAAGGGCTAAGTAGCCAGTTCCAAGTGATGTTTTCCCACGATAAATGCGTTGGGTGTGGGAAATGTGTGGATGTTTGCCCTGCGGGGATCCATTACATGACCACCAATGAACAAGGGGAAGCAGTCCACCGCGTGAATCGTAGTATTGACTGCATCGGTTGCCGCAAATGTGAGGAAGTGTGCATTTCTGATGCGCTAGACATTATGGGAAAAGATGTCACGGTCTCTGAAATGATGGAGATCATCATGCAGGACTACGATTTTTATATTTCCTCTGGTGGTGGTGTCACGATTGGTGGCGGTGAAATGAGTTTACAGACAGATTTTGCCGTTGAGCTTTTGCGTGAATGCAAAAAAATGATGATCAATACGGCGATTGAAACACAAGGTACAACGTCATTAGCGAATTATGAAAAGTTAGCCGAAGTTGTCGACCTATTCCTGTTTGATGTTAAACATATCGATACCGTTGAGCACAAAAGCCTGTTTGGTATTGGTAATGAAAATGTGCGTCGTAACCTCGAAAGATTAATGGAACTAGGGGCAAATGTGGTGATGCGTATGCCTTTAGTTCGCGGATATAACGATTCTTTTGATGCAATAACAGGCGCAATTAAATACGCCATGGAATTGTCGAAACGCGGCAATTTAAGTCGAATTGATATTCTGCCTTATCACCAGCTTGGTCGCGGAAAATACGACAAACTCGACATGATTTATCCCATCAAGAAAGACCCAACCTACAGCGCGGAAGAGTTAGATCAATTAGAGGCTTTCTTTAAAAAATTCGATTTCGATATTCGACTGGTTCGTCACTAAGTAGGAGAAAAAAATGAAAAGTTTAGGCGTCATTGAGACTTACGGGCTGACATCAGCAATACAAGCTGCGGATGCTGCATGCAAAGCGGCGAGTGTCGAGATTGTTGGCTACCGTAAAATCGGTTCTGGCTTAGTTTCTGTTTGTTTTCAAGGGGAAATTAGTGCAGTAAGAACCGCCGTTGATCATGGTGCATCGGTTATCAGCCATCAAGACCTATTAAAAGGCACATTAGTCATTGCTCGCCCAGAAGAGCGAGTGATCACCCAGCTGTTATCCACTAAGAATAAAGCGAGCGAAGAAGAGAACAATGTTGAAAAACCGGCCGTTGAGGCGCCTGTGACGATGACTGTCGAGACTGCCGTTGTGGAGCCAAAAGCTGACGTGCGTAAAGGGAAAAAATCATGATAAACCAGCAGCTGATGGGAAAAATTCTGTCTCGCTTAGCTATGTCAAACCCAGCCTCAATGATTGATAGCCCCATTGCTATCCCTGTGGGTGTTTCGAACCGTCATGTCCATCTTTCGCAAGAAGATGTTACCGCGCTTTTTGGTGAAGGCTATCAACTGACGCCATTTAAAGATTTGAAGCAACCTGGCCAATTTGCGGCAAAAGAGTGTGTGATGGTGGTTGGACCTAAAGGGTCGATCAGTAAAGTACGAGTGTTAGGACCAACACGACCAACCACTCAACTGGAAGTCTCGAAAGCAGACTGTTTTGCATTAGGTATTAAAGCGCCAGTGCGTGAATCTGGAGATTTAAACCAATCGGGGAGTGCGCTGTTAATCGGTCCTGCTGGGCACGTTAATCTTTGTGAACAAGTCATTTGTGCTCAGCGCCATATCCACATGAATTTAATGGATGCAAGGTCGCTAAATGTCTCCAATGGACAGCGAGTATGTGTTCGCACTGAAGGGGAACGTAGCCTCGTATTTGATGAGGTGGTTGTTCGAGTGGATGCAAGGTTTTCCCTGGAATTTCATATTGATACAGATGAAGCAAATGCGGCAGGGTTACGCAACAGTGACAGCGTGTTTGTTGTCAGCTAAGGACTAAACGAGCGGTGGCAATATGAACGAAAAAATGATTGAGCAGATAGTATTACAGGTACTGCAACGGCTGAAACGGCGAGTATTGGTGTTATTGTCACCAAGCCAAGATTATCAACAGGCGGTTTATCAGCGTTTATTGCAGTTACCTTCAATGTCTTTTTCTTTCTATGCCACCAAGGAGATGCTAACGCAATCGACGATAAATCAATGGAAAGAAATTGGGCAATGTTTTGATATTTATACCTTTAATATGGAAAAACTCGCAGAGTTTCATGGGGTTTTTCTCCCTTTTATAGGAACTAAAGTACTGAATGAAGTTGTGAATGGCTTGGCAATTAGCGAAGAGAGCGAAATTATTATCCAAACACTTTCTCGAAATATTCCTATTATGGCATTGAAGTATCATTGCTACCCTGACAGTGATTTGAACCAAATATTAGGTTTGAATAAAAATGAACATTATAACCGCCTTATTAAAGAGAATATAAATAAGGCTATCTCATTAGGTATTCAATTCGATACATTTAATAATATTGAAAACAAAATGCTCATTCACAATGATGAAATATCGAGTGAAAATAAAACAAACCAGGATCGCTATATTACTTTGAGAGAAGTAATGAATGACCCAAAGGAATATTCCCTAAATAAAAATAAATTAACAGATTCGGCAATGGATTATTTAAAGTCTCTAAAAAAATAAATTTTATTTCAATTTAATATTTTAAACATCTATCTATGTAGGAGTATTATCTATGTCTTCTAAAGCAAAATCATGGCTTTGGATGCTAGCGGTTATTATTTCTGAAACCTCAGCAACATCCACATTGAAAATGTTCGATAATAGTGAAGGAACAACTAAATCATTATTATTAGGTCTGATAGTGATTCTTTATGTTATCTGTTATTACTCTCTTTCCCGCGCAGTAAAATATATTCCAGTTGGGTTAGCATATGCGACTTGGTCAGGTACCGGTATTTTGATGGTGTCAACTTTAGGTATGTTGTTTTATGGGCAGCACCCAGATATGGCAGCAATGATTGGAATGGGGGTTATTGCCTCTGGGATCGTGATTATGAACCTGTTTTCTAAAATGGGCTCGGATGAGGCGGAACCGGCTGAAAATTCGGATGCGTCACTGTCTTCAACCAACAAAGTTGCTCATTAATAAGAAGAGAGAAATATTATGTTTACTGGATTTTTATGGTTGGCATTATCAATTGGTTCAGAAATCACGGGTACATCGATGATCAAAAAAACCAATAGCTTTAGCAAATTAGGCCCATCAATTTTAGTGATTGTGGCTTATTGCCTGTGCTATTTCGCGTTAACACGTGCAATGGGGTATATCCCTGTTGGGGTTGCGTATTCTTTATGGTGTGGGTTTGGTATTGTCGGTGTGACGTTAGTTTCGATGATTTTATATAAACAAAAACCAGACGTACCAGCCGTCTTCGCGATGGGATTAATTATCTCCGGCGGCATCATTATGAATACTTTTTCAAATATGTAACTTCACGTTTTATCTCTCTTGTACCCATTGATTATTGCCTGCCATTATCAGGTGATAATCAATGACTGTTTCACAACATAAAATGAATGTTTGACGCTAAGAGCCGCTATCTATCCTATGTTAATTTAAGCCACTACCATCGTTTAATTTAGGAATAAAGATATGCAAATTATTGAGTGGGACGACTTTACGAAAGTGGAAATGCGTGTTGGTACGATTATTCGTGCAGAAGTAAACAGTAAAGCAAAAAAGCCCGCTTATGTGATGGAAGTGGATTTAGGGGAATTGGGAGTTAAGTGTTCAAGCGCTCAAATTACCGTGCATTACACCCCTGAAAGTTTAATTGGTAAACAGGTTTTATGTGTGTGTAATTTTGAAGTTAAACGTATTGCTGGCATAAAATCTGAAGTGTTAATTACAGGTGCTCCTGATGAAACAGGTGCAATTGTATTAGCTGAATTTAATCTACCTGTGCCGAATGGTTCTCGCCTAGCTTAAGCCGTAAGGCGCAGACCATAGACAAACCCATCAGGTTTGGAAATGGCTCGTTTGGGTTGTAAAATTAACGAGGAAAATCAATTTATTGATTTTCGCCTAATAACACAAAGAGGGAAAAACCACGCTTTTATCCCTCTACCTAAGCTGTCAGGCTGCATTTTTTTGATTAAAACCGTATACTCCTACTGTATGCCACCCAGTAGGAGCTTGCCTTGTTATTACCTGAATTGCACTATCGCCAATATTCTCAAGAGGTTATTTCTCATCAACATGATGGGCAATGGCAGGTGGTATTTGCGTTATCAGGGGCGATGGAAATCAATATGCATCGTCAACACTGGCTGCTAAATGCAGGTCAGGGTGTCGTGATCCCGCCGAGTGTTAGCCATGCTTTTAGTGGACAAGATGGGAATCAAAATTATGTATTGGAAATGCCTGCAACGGCGCAATGGTCATTAAATGAAAAAATGACGCATTTCACGCTGACGCCAGCGGCGGCGGGGTTATTAAATTGGTTGCAACGCTTTCCGCAAGCACCGGAACAAAACTTTGCCGTTGCTCGCCTGTTATTAGCCCAGTTAAAACCAGAAAACCGTTGGGTTGATGAGCTAGTTCATTGGGTGGAGTTACGTCTGCATTTACCTATAAGCTGCGAAGACATTGCCTGCGCGTTTTATATGTCAGTCAGTACCTTACAACGTAAGGTGAAAGCTGAAATGGGGATCACCGTCATGCAATTTTTATTGCAAAAACGGATGGAAGCCGCGGGAAGTCTATTATTAACTCACCAAACCATTGAACATATTGCTACCTTGGTGGGGTATGATTCTCACTCTGCTTTTAGCCAAGCATTTCGTAAGTTTTACGGTAAAACTCCTCAGGAATATCGCCTACAATCCCTACCCAAACGTTAATTCTTCGCTATTTAGACTCTAAGTGTTCTGAAATTGTCACTGCGTATTCGCCATATAAAAAGTCGGTATTGATATTTGCTTGCTTGAGTTTTAGTTCGAGTAATGCCAATTGCTTGCTGATGGCAACATAATTGGGGTTATCAGCAGAGAGTTGCTGCAGCATATGGCATAAATTCAACGCTTCTTTTTTCTGTTGCAGTTCAGGCGGCAGATACCCAGAATTTTTAAGAATACGATAACTCGCCCTTAATTCTTCAGGAACTTGGCTGTCATCATCAAGCTGTAAAGGTTTCCCTTCACCATTGAGATTGGATAACTCCCCTTTATTTAAAGCGTCTTGAATATGACGCTCTGCCCAAAGATCAATGACAGACATTATGGCTCGCCCTGTAGTGAATAGGCTTCGATTATAGCGCTGATTAATCTAGATTAAAAACGTACATTAATCAGGCTAATTGGTATTTTACTTTGTTTTATCTAACTCAAATTTATTGTAACTGTAAAAATAGGTATTAATCGAATTAAATGGAATAAAATCGACGAAATTTGATATCTATTTGGTTAAAAATAATAAGAAATGGTTGGTTAATATTATTAAAATGTTAGCTTGACCACATTTTTGTATTTTTATGATATTTAATTTTTATGGTTTTAATTTTTAACATAAATAAAATTTAACAAAGTAAATATTCTATTTTTACTATCAGTACGTTTATTGTTGGTTAATGTATTCGATTTGTATCAAATTTGTTGGTTTGAATTTATATGCTTGTAATTAGGTGAAGAGAAAAACATTGTGTAATGTTCATTTCTCTTGTTTATAAGGAGAATTCATGGAACAAAAAAGGCAAGAGGGTAGCCGTTTTTTACGAACGGTTGAGTGGTTGGGAAATGCTCTGCCACATCCTGTTATTCTATTCATTATCTTAATTGGGATTTTATTAGTCTCTTCCGCTGTTGGTCAGTATTTTGGTATTAGTGTGCCGGATCCTCGCCCTGAAGGTGCGAAAGGTCGGGCTGAAGACGGGATCATTCATATTGTTAGCCTATTAGATGCGGAAGGCATCCGTAAAATTCTGTCTAATGTGGTCACCAATTTTACCGGGTTCGCGCCTCTTGGCACGGTATTAGTTGCTCTTTTAGGGGTTGGGATCGCGGAACGTGCCGGTTTATTATCTGCGGCAATGCGTCTGATTGTTATCAAAGCACCTCGTAAATTAACCACCGTTGCGATTGTTTTTGCTGGGATTATGTCTAATACCGCGGCAGAACTCGGGTATGTGGTACTGATTCCACTGGCTGCGATTATTTTCCATTCATTAGGTCGCCATCCATTAGCTGGGCTTGCTGCTGCATTTGCAGGGGTATCCGGTGGATATTCAGCGAACTTACTATTAGGTACAGTGGATCCGTTATTGTCAGGGATCACTCAGCAAGCAGCTCGAATTATTGACCCCACTTATATCGTCGGGGCAGAAGCAAACTGGTACTTTATGTTTGCCAGTACTTTCTTGATCACTATCTTGGGTTATTTCATCACAGAGAAAATCGTGGAGCCGCAGTTAGGCCCTTATCAGGGCGGTGGTGTCGATGAAGATGAAGATAAACTCCGTGCCTCAGCTGAAGTGACACCGCTTGAGAAAAAAGCGTTGTTCTGGGCATCGGTGACTTTCTGGGGATTAGCGGCAGTATTAGCCTTAATGGTGGTGCCTGAAAGTGGGATTTTACGTAACCAAGAAACTGGGTTAGTGAGTAATTCACCTTTCTTAAAAGCAATCGTGGTGTTTATCTTTATTTTCTTTGCGATTCCGGGAATTGTTTACGGCTATATTGCAAAAACCATGCGTAGCGACAAAGATGTGGTTGATGCGATGGCAAGCGCAATGAGCACTTTGGGTCTCTATTTAGTCATCATTTTCTTTGCGGCGCAGTTCGTTGCATTTTTTGGCTGGACCAACATCGGGCAAGTGATTGCGGTCAAAGGCGCTAATTTCTTAAATAGTATTGATTTACATGGTGGAATACTATTTGTTGGCTTTATTCTGATTTGTGCCTTTATTAACTTAATGATTGGCTCCGCGTCCGCACAATGGGCTGTGACAGCACCGATATTTGTACCAATGTTAATGTTGGCAGGCTATTCCCCTGAAACTATCCAAGCGGCTTATCGTATTGGTGATTCAGTGACCAATATTATTACGCCAATGATGAGCTATTTTGGCTTAATCATGGCCATTGTCGTCAAGTATAAGAAAGATGCAGGGATTGGTACTCTGGTTTCAATGATGCTGCCATACTCGATTATTTTCTTTATTGGTTGGTCTCTGTTCTTTATTATCTGGGTATTTATTTTGGGATTACCGGTAGGACCTGGATCACCAATTTATTTTACTCCTGGAAGTTAATCTAATAATTAATTTATAAGGGCAAATAGATTTTTATTTGCTCTTTATTGTTTTCGAATGTGAATCTTAAATTGGCTATAAAGTGATAATCATAAGATAGCTTATTTTATGGGCTATTATTAGTTTGTTGGATTTATAGTGTTAAATATTTGTTGTTCTATTAATATTATCCTAAAGTTAATTTAGAAGGTCAGTTTACTTTTATGGCTATGTCAATAATAGACTTATTCTCAATTTTCTTTTTATTTTTTATTTTAAATGAATGTAAGGTGAATAATATGTATAGAATGACAATTTCTGCAAAATTATTTCTGGCATCTTTTTTTATTTTTTTATTTATTTTTCCTATTTTTTGTTATTTAATCATTATTCAATAATCAGAAATTCATTATTCAGATTAAATTGAGTGTTTATTTTCGATATACCGGGAAAATAAAACACGTCGATTGCCATGTAAGCGTCATTTGCTAGAGATATGGCAGTCATTAATCTGTCATGTGTTGGCGATATTTCTGTCATTTCTCGGTGATAAATTCTCTCTCGAACATAAACTGCGTGAATTCGCACATTTTAGTGTAAATCTCTGCGGATAAACTTCAGTCATAATAAAAGAGAGAATTGGCATGGCATCGATCAAACAGTCCGCTTTAGCAATGATGTTAGGCTTGGCTTTTAGCAGTCAAGGAGTGGCAGTCACCACAATCCCATTCTGGCATTCAATGGAAGGTCAGCTTGGTGAAGAAGTGAATGACCTTGTCACTCGCTTTAATGAAACGCACCCAGATTACAACGTGATTCCCACTTATAAAGGGAACTACGAGCAAAGCCTCGCTGCGGGGATTGCGGCATTTCGTTCTGGCAATGCACCTGCGATACTGCAGGTTTATGAAGTTGGTACTGCGACGATGATGTCATCCAAAGCCATCAAACCTGTCTACGAAGTTTTCCAAGAAGCTGGAATTGATTTTGATGAATCTCAGTTTGTGCCTACCGTTTCGGGTTATTACAGCGATGCGAAAACGGGGCATCTGCTATCCCAGCCTTTCAATAGCTCCACTCCGGTGCTTTATTACAATAAAGAAGCCTTCAAAAAAGCCGGTTTAAACCCAGATACCCCACCAAAAACATGGCAAGATCTTGCCCAATATACTGAAAAGCTACGTGAATCAGGAATGAAGTGCGGCTACGCCAGTGGTTGGCAGGGCTGGATACAAATTGAAAACTTCAGTGCATGGAACGGGTTGCCTGTCGCATCGAAGAATAATGGCTTTGACGGCACTGATGCAGTACTGGAGTTTAACACCCCAGATCACGTTAGGCATATCGAGCAGCTGCAAGATATGAATAAAAAAGGCACCTTCAGCTATTTAGGGCGTAAAGACGAGCCAACTGAGAAATTCTATAACGGGGATTGTGCCATTATTACTGGTTCCTCCGGTTCTCTGGCGAATATTCGCAAGCATGCTAAGTTTGATTTTGGTGTTGGCATGATGCCTTACGATGCACAAATTCCAACGGCACCACAAAATGCCATCATTGGTGGTGCAAGCTTGTGGGTGATGGGCGGTAAAGATCCTGAAACCTATAAAGGTGTTGCGGAATTTATGAAATTCTTAGCTGAACCTGAAAATGCCGCAAAATGGCATCAAAATACAGGATATTTACCGATTACAACGGCAGCGTATGAGTTGACCCAAAAATCCGGCTTTTATGACAAAAATCCGGGGGCGGATATTGCGACTCGCCAAATGTTAAACAAAGCGCCGTTACCTTATACCAAAGGATTACGCTTAGGTAATATGCCACAAATTCGTACCATCGTGGACGAAGAGCTGGAATCCGTGTGGTCAGGTAAAAAGACACCGCAACAAGCCCTCGATGCCTCTGTTGAGCGTGGTAACCAATTACTGCGCCGTTTCGAAAAATCCACTCAGTAATGAGTTCTTTTGCCCCTCTTGATGGAATTAAGAGGGGCGCTGCATCACATCTGATTTATTGGGTTGCTTATGTCATCATCTCGTCCCGTATTTCGCTCCCGCTGGTTACCTTATGCGCTAGTATTACCACAGCTTATCATTACGGTGATTTTCTTTATTTTGCCAGCCGGACAAGCGCTTTGGTATTCATTACAAAGTATTGATCCTTTTGGATTATCCAGTGAGTTTGTGGGGTTAGAAAACTTCACTCAACTCTTTAGCGATAGCTACTATGTAGACTCTTTCTATACCACGATGATTTTTAGTGGCTGGGTCGCAGGAAGTGGGCTTGTCGTCTCGCTGTTTTTCGCGGCTTTGGTTGATTATGTGGTAAGAGGAAGCCGTTTTTACCAAACATTAATGCTACTACCCTACGCCGTTGCACCTGCTGTTGCGGCAGTTTTATGGATGTTTTTGTTTAGTCCCGGCAGAGGATTGATAACCTATGGTTTGGAATCCATTGGTTATGACTGGAACCATGCGCAAAATAGCGATCAGGCGATGTTTTTAGTCGTTTTAGCCTCAGTTTGGAAGCAAATCAGTTATAACTTTTTGTTTTTCTTCGCTGCCTTGCAATCTATTCCACGCTCTTTGATGGAAGCGGCGGCTATCGATGGTGCGGGACCTATCCGCCGTTTCTTTAAAATATCCTTACCATTAATCACCCCTGTGAGTTTCTTTTTATTGGTGGTGAATTTGGTGTATGCCTTCTTTGATACTTTCCCTGTGATTGATGCGGCAACGGGCGGGGGGCCAGTACAAGCGACGACGACACTAATTTATAAGATTTACCGTGAAGGTTTTTCAGGGCTCGACCTCTCTTCATCCGCAGCTCAATCTGTGATTTTGATGGGCTTGGTGATCGTCCTAACGGTGATTCAATTCCGTTTTATCGAGCGTAAGGTACGTTACCAATGATAGAGAAAAATCGTGGACTGAGCGTATTCAGTCATTCCATGTTGGTAATTGGGATTTTAGTGATTTTATTCCCGCTGTATGTGGCCTTTGTTGCCGCGACACTCGATGATAAAGCGGTCTTCGATACCCCCATTACCCTAATACCTGGCTCTCATTTATGGGAGAACATTCTACATATTTGGAATAACGGTGTGGCAGCGAACAGCGCCCCATTTTGGTTGATGCTGGTAAATAGCACCGTTATGGCGCTGGTGATAGCGATTGGAAAAATTACGATTTCGATATTATCGGCATTTGCCATCGTTTGGTTCCGTTTTCCGTGCCGTAGCCTATTTTTTTGGATGATTTTCATCACATTAATGTTGCCTGTCGAAGTGCGAATTTTCCCCACAGTAGAGGTGATTTCTAACTTAAACATGGTGGATAGTTACGCCGGGCTAACTTTGCCGTTGATGGCTTCCGCGACGGCGACTTTTTTATTTCGCCAATTTTTTATGACGTTGCCGGATGAACTGATAGAGGCAGCGCGTATTGATGGTGCTTCACCAATGCGGTTTTTCATCGACATTGTGTTGCCGTTGTCCAAAACAAACTTAGCCGCGTTGTTTGTGATCACGTTTATTTATGGTTGGAACCAATATTTGTGGCCAATCTTGATCGTTGCAGATCCCAGCTTAGGAACAGCAGTTGCGGGGATCAAAGGCATGATCGCATCGGGTGAAGGTACGACTCAATGGAATCAAGTGATGGCGGCAATGTTGCTCACGCTGATTCCACCCGTTCTTGTGGTATTAGCTATGCAGAGGGCGTTTGTGCGTGGCTTGGTCGATAGTGAGAAATAAGCATGGCAGAATTAAAACTTCAAGCCGTCACTAAAAGTTGGGACGGAAAAAATCAAGTGATCAAGCCGCTGACAGTGGATGTGGCAGATGGCGAATTTATCGTGATGGTAGGGCCTTCTGGGTGTGGTAAATCCACGCTATTACGTATGGTGGCAGGGTTAGAGCAAGTGACGAGCGGGGATATTTGGATTGACCGAAAGCGAGTCACGCATCTAGAACCCAAAGAGCGTGGCATTGCGATGGTATTCCAAAATTACGCGCTTTATCCTCATATGAGCGTTGAAGAGAATATGGCATGGGGGCTAAAAATTCGTGGGCTAGGAAAAGAGATCATTCGCCAAAAAGTAGCGGATGCCGCACGGATTTTAGAGCTTGATGGATTATTAAAGCGTCAACCGAGAGAGCTTTCCGGTGGTCAACGTCAGCGCGTGGCAATGGGGCGTGCCATTGTGCGTGACCCCGCCGTATTCTTATTTGATGAACCGCTTTCTAACCTCGATGCAAAGTTGCGGGTACAGATGCGCCTTGAACTGCAACAGCTGCATCGTCGTTTAAAAACCACCAGCTTGTATGTGACACACGATCAGGTGGAAGCGATGACCTTGGCGCAGCGAGTGATGGTGATGAATAAAGGCGTTGCGGAACAGATTGGCTCCCCAGTTGAAGTGTACGAGCGTCCTGCCAGCCGTTTTGTGGCGAGTTTTATTGGCTCTCCTGCCATGAATTTGCTGGAAGGAAAACTGAGTGCGGATGGTTCTCGCTTTGAGCTCGACGGCGGAATGCAATTACCGTTGGGTAGAACGTATTTACAGTGGGTAGGGCATGCGCTAACGTTAGGTACCCGACCGGAACATTTACAGTTAGGCTCTGAATCGTCAGGGGGGATCCCGCTGGTCGTCGAGACCCTCGAAATGTTAGGCGCTGATAATTTAGTGCATGGTCAGTGGGCAGGGCAAAAAGTGATTGTGCGCCTTGGGCACGAGCATCGCCCTCAGATTGGCTCCACGTTATGGCTTCATCTTCCTGAAGCCCATCAGCATTTTTTTGATACTCAATATGGACACCGTTTATGAATCTTTGGCCTTATCCTAAAATTGTCGCCCATCGCGGTGGTGGTAAATTAGCCCCTGAAAATACGCTCGCAGCTATCGATGTTGGGGCGAAATATGGTCATACCATGATTGAGTTTGATGCCAAGTTATCCCGTGATGGTCACATATTCCTTCTGCATGATGATACCCTTGAGCGCACGAGTAACGGGCATGGGGTTGCAGGGAATTTTGACTGGAGCCAGTTAGTCAATATTGATGCTGGAAGCTGGTATAGCCAAGAATTTGCTAACGAACATTTGCCGCTATTATCGCAAGTGGCTGAGCGTTGCCAACAACATCGCATGATGGCGAATATTGAAATTAAGCCAACCACCGGCTTGGAGAGAGAAACAGGAACCGTGGTGGCATTAGCGGCTCGACAATTATGGGAAGGACAAACTGCACCGTTACTCTCTTCATTTTCCATTGAGTCCCTTGAAGCTGCTCAAGCCGCAGCACCTGAATTGCCACGCGGTTTATTGCTGGAGGAGTGGCGAGAGGATTGGCGTGAACTGACAACTCGCTTAGGCTGTGTCTCTATCCATTTAGATCATCTCTTATTGGATAAAGCTCGGGTCGAGCTATTGAAGCAAGCGGGCTTATATATTCTGGTGTATACGGTGAATGACCCTGAACGCGCCAAATTATTATTAGCGTGGGGCGTTGATGCCATTTGTACTGATCGTATTGATTTAATCGGTCCAAATTTCCCCGCTGAATAAATTAAAAAATTCGTTTATTTTTAATGACACCTCAATAAGCAATACGCTGATTGAGGTGTTTTTTTATGGCTAAAACAAGTAAATAATTCGATTAAAAGCAAAGAGTTAGTATGTCAAGTGATTCTCATTAATTAGGAATAACTTTTTCTCACTCTCCCGAAAATATTGGTTAGTATCTCGTCATCTTATGAACCAAGACGAGACCGAGATGGCGACCCAATCAATTGTAGCTCCTCATGATTCAACCTTTAAAGGCTTTATGAGCAAAGTGGATAATGCGCGGGATTTTTTTGAAGTCCATCTTCCTAATCGCATTAAGCACCTCTGCAATTTTGATACCTTGAAGTTGGCCAGTGCTTCATTTGTGGATAAAACATTGCGCTCTCGTTTCTCGGACATGCTCTATTCCGTTCAAACACTCAGGGGGAAGGGGTATTTTTATTTCTTGGTTGAGCATCAATCTTCCCCCGATAAGCTGATGGGCTGGCGGCTGATGCATTACGCATTTTGCGCAATGAATCAGCATTTGCAGCAAGGGCACCAAACTTTGCCGCTGGTGGTTCCCATCCTGTTTTATCATGGTAATCAATCTCCTTATCCTTACTCCCAGTCATGGACGGATTGCTTTGAGTGGTCTGATTTAGCGCATGATTTGTACTGTAATCCACTGCCATTAGTGGATGTCACGGTGGCAAGCGACGATGAACTTGTGAATCACCGAAAAGTCGCCGCGATGGAGCTAGTTCTCAAACATGCTTCTTTGAAAGATGACCTGATGGTTCTATCAAAGCGCTTAGCGCAGGTAATCAAGGAGAACGAAAACCACCGTGATGACGTTATTTTAATCATCAACTATCTGTTTAGTGTGATGGATACGCCGACATACAAGAAGATAGTCAAAACATTAATAGA
>NZ_WLUL01000017.1:0-192126 GCF_009706585.1 Providencia sp. wls1916 | reverse complement strand
GCGGCAATAGCGCGGTGGTCCCACCTGACCCCATGCCGAACTCAGTAGTGAAACGCCGTAGCGCCGATGGTAGTGTGGGGTCTCCCCATGTGAGAGTAGGGAACTGCCAGACATTAAATTAGCCGAGAAGCCACCCATTGGGTGGCTTTTTTGCGTTTGGGGGCCTAAAAAATAGGTGATAAAAGGCAAGATAGTCATCCTTTGAAGCGTGATTATCGAAACAGCCCCCTTCAGATCTCACTAATTTCGTTGTTCTTACTCTCTGGATGCCTGTATTTAAAGGCCACTATGCAAAAACTACCACCCAAAAATCATGATTCAAGAAATCATAAGTCTTAAAATCCTCTCTACTTCAGATCAAAAAAGTCTAAGCCATTTTAGCTATTAAGTTGTAATAAAAAGTCTGAATATCATTAAGTTACTAGTTTGCTAGACTTTTAATATTCCTAATACACCAACCATCGCTTGAAATTATTTCAACTTGCTTTGAAACGCTCGACAAGTAGAGTCACATTAGTTAGATTGTTTAGCATTCTAGAAGTCTAAACGTACAAAGTATATTTAAGGGGATGAACCATGCCAATTCGCCTGCCTGATGAGCTACCAGCAGTTAATTTCTTGCGTGAAGAAAATGTTTTTGTCATGACCACGACAAGAGCCAGCCTTCAGGAGATCCGTCCCTTGAAAGTACTGATACTGAACCTAATGCCGAAAAAAATTGAAACTGAAAACCAATTTTTACGGTTACTATCAAACACGCCATTGCAAGTCGATATCCAGCTTCTACGCATTGATCAGCGAGAATCTAAGAATACGCCAACTGAACACTTGAACAATTTTTACTGTGATTTTGAAGATATTAAACACCAAAATTTTGATGGATTAATTGTAACAGGTGCTCCGCTCGGCTTAGTTGAATTTGCTGACGTGTGTTATTGGGAACAAATAGAGCGGGTCATTGCATGGGCAAAAGAGCATGTGACTTCAACATTATTTGTTTGCTGGGCGGTTCAAGCTGCACTTAACGTATTGTATGATTTACCTAAATTAACCCGCAAAGAGAAACTCTCTGGCGTATATTCACACGAAACATTAGAGCCTTATGCGTTATTAACTCGCGGATTTGATGCTTCTTTTTATGCGCCGCATTCCCGTTATGCCGATTTCCCTGAAGACTATATTCGTCAGAACACAGACCTTGATATTTTAGCCAGCTCACCGGAAGCGGGAGCGTACTTATTTGCATCAAAAGATAAGCGTTTGGCCTTTGTCACGGGGCATCCTGAGTATGATGCGGAAACATTATCTCAAGAATATTGGCGTGATGTGGATGCCGGGATCACACCTGAATTACCGTGTAATTATTTCAAAAATGATGATCCGAATAATTCGCCGGAAGTTCGTTGGCGTAGTCATGGTCACTTGTTATTCTCCAATTGGCTGAATTATTATGTGTATCAGATCACACCATTCGATCTTACTCATATGGAACCAACATTAGATTAAAAAAACTCACTTAATGCCAGCTAACTGGTCATATCTCAGAATATAAGGCTGAGTAATCAAAATTATTTAGCCTTTAAATCAAAATTCCTCCCATTTTTTAGATGAATAAAAAATCAATTTTTGTCTGCTTACTCATTTTCTTTGTTCAAAAGAAAATTTCGACTTATACATAACTTCATGATTTAACTTATATTTAACATTTTATTTTTAGAGATAGAAATTAAGAACAAAATAATAAATTCATCTAATTACTTTATAATCAATATGATATGTTGATTATAAAGTAAAATGGAAACCGTTTTTGATTTATTTGTTTTTTAAGTTTACTCTTAATTCATAGCCAGCCATGAATGAGGAAAAAACAATGGATCAGCAGTTATCTATTTCAGATTTAACCTTCAAGAAAGCATTTTCTCAGCAAGCAAAACAAATATTAAGTTCTGATTCTATTGGCTTTCTTTCTTATCTTGTCGAAGGTTTCTTGCCAAGAAGAGAGCAGCTACTCAAAGACAGAGTTCATCGTCAAAAAGAGATTGATGCAGGTGATTTACCTGATTTCATTATGGAATCTAATTCCATTAAAAATTCGGACTGGAAAATTCAAAATATTCCTGATGATTTACAAGATCGTCGCATAGAAATTACTGGGCCAGTTGATCGGAAAATGGTGATCAATGCATTGAATGCTAACGTAAAAGTATTTATGGCTGACTTTGAAGACTCTCTATCGCCATCATGGGAAAGATTGATCGACGGGCAAATTAACCTACGAGATGCGATCACTGGCGAAATCTCCTATACCAATGAAAATGGCAAAGTTTATCAGCTGAAATCTAACCCAGCCGTATTGATAGCTCGAGTGCGTGGACTGCATTTAGATGAAAAACATGTGCTTGTCGATAATCAACCGATCCCCGGTGGGCTATTTGATTTTGCTCTCTACTTTTTCAATAACTATCAGGCATTACTGGCGAAGGGTAGCGGTCCTTATTTCTATATTCCGAAACTGGAATCTTGGCAGGAGGCTCAGTGGTGGAGCGATGTATTTAGCGCTGCAGAAGATTATGTGGGCTTACCACGCGGCACTATCAAAGCCACGGTATTAATTGAAACACTCCCTGCGGTTTTCCAGATGGATGAAATTTTGTACCACATGCGTCATCACATTGTTGGGCTTAACTGTGGACGCTGGGACTACATTTTCAGCTATATCAAAACATTGAAAGAGCACGCTGACCGCGTTTTACCTGATAGGCAGTCGGTGACAATGACGCAGGAATTTCTAAGCGCCTATTCACGTTTGCTGATCAAAACCTGTCATCGTCGCGGAGCATTTGCGATGGGGGGAATGTCCGCCTTTATTCCAAGCAAAGATACGCAGGAAAATCAAGCCATTCTCGCCAAAGTTAAAGCGGACAAAGAGCTGGAGGCGCGCAATGGTCATGATGGTTCATGGATTGCACACCCAGGTTTGGCAGACACCGTCATGGCGGTTTTCAACGAAGCATTAGGTGAGCGAAAAAACCAGCTGAATATCCGACGTGAAAATGATGATGAAATTACAGCGCAGCAGCTACTAAAACCTTGTGAAGGCGAAAGAACCGAAGCGGGTATGCGTGCCAATATTCGAGTGGCGGTGCAATACATTGAAGCATGGATTTCAGGAAATGGGTGTGTGCCTATCTACGGTTTGATGGAGGATGCGGCGACGGCTGAAATTTCGCGGACATCAATTTGGTAGTGGATCCGTCATAGCAAATCACTATCGAACGGCATGAAAGTCACTAAAGAGTTATTTGAAGAGATGCTGGATGAAGAGTTGCAAGTCATCCAGAAAGAGCTTGGCGACCATCGTTTTCAAAGTGGGCGATTCAAAGAAGCTAGTGAGTTGATGCGCCGAATCACAACCCAAGATGAATTGATCGAGTTCTTAACTATACCGGGCTACCAATTGCTTGATTAGCCAACTTGAAGAATAGAGATAGCACTCAATTACCCTACAAAGACAGATAACAAGAAAGGATGTAAATCATGACAACATCGCGCTTAGAACAGATTGCTCAATTGGAAAATGAGTGGAAAAAACCACGCTGGAAAGGCATCACGCGCCCATATACGGCGGAAGAAGTGATCAAATTACGTGGCTCGGTCAACCCTGAGCATACATTAGCTCGTAAAGGTGCTGAACGCTTTTGGGCACAGCTGAATGGCGGCGCGAAGAAAGGCTACGTAAATGCATTAGGTGCATTAACTGGCGGGCAAGCATTGCAACAAGCAAAAGCGGGGATTGAAGCTGTTTATCTCTCTGGCTGGCAGGTTGCGGCAGATGCGAACTCGGCATCCAGCATGTACCCTGACCAATCACTCTATCCTGTAGACTCAGTGCCTAACGTGGTTCAGCGGATCAACAACACATTCCGTCGTGCGGATCAAATTCAGTGGGCGAATGGCATTGGTCCCGATAATAAAGAATATATTGATTTCTTTTTACCTATCGTCGCGGATGCAGAGGCTGGCTTTGGTGGGGTTCTGAATGCGTTTGAATTGATGAAGCATATGATTGAAGCGGGCGCAGCGGCGGTGCACTTTGAGGATCAATTGGCGGCAGTGAAAAAATGTGGCCATATGGGCGGGAAAGTCTTAGTTCCAACCCAAGAAGCAATTCAAAAATTAGTTGCAGCACGCTTAGCGGCGGATGTTTCAGGTGTTCCTACTATCTTGGTTGCTAGAACGGATGCGGACGCTGCTGATTTACTAACATCAGATTGTGACCCTTATGATGAGCCATTTATCACTGGTGAGCGTACGACCGAAGGCTTCTTCCGTACCACGGCAGGGATAGAGCAAGCGATTAGCCGAGGCTTAGCTTATGCCCCTTATGCTGATTTAGTTTGGTGTGAAACCTCCAAGCCAGATCTGGAAACTGCGCGCCAATTTGCTGAGGCAATTCACGCTAAATTCCCAGGAAAATTACTGGCTTATAATTGTTCACCTTCATTTAATTGGAAGAAAAATTTGGACGACAGCACCATTGCTCGTTTCCAACAAGAGTTGTCAGATATGGGCTATCGCTTCCAGTTTATTACCTTGGCGGGGATTCACAGCATGTGGTTCAACATGTTTGACCTTGCCCACGCCTATGCGCAAGGCGAGGGAATGAAACACTATGTTGATAAAGTACAGGAATGTGAATTCGCCGCTATCAATAAAGGCTATACCTTCTCTTCTCATCAGCAAGAAGTGGGAACTGGCTATTTTGATAAGGTGACAACGGTGATTCAAGGGGGGAGCTCTTCAGTCACGGCATTAACAGGTTCGACTGAAGAAGAGCAATTCTAATCGGGGAGAAATATACGGTTCCTATTGCTCGGTGTATGTGTGTTGACATAAGTGTATCTTTTGAGTTTTCAGGCACGGAAGTGCCTGTTTTTTATTGGGAGAGTGAAGATGACCCTCGAAACTGAACAGATCATCGCTCAAACCATTTTGCAGGGCTTTGATGCGCAATATGGGCGATTTCTTGAAATCACATCGGGTGCTCAAGAACGCTTTGAACGCGGGGATTGGCATGCCGTTCAACACGCGATGAAACAAAGGATAAAGCTGTATGACCATCATGTGGGGCTTGTCGTTGCTCAGCTGCAATGTATGGGGCTAGTGCAATCGCTCAGTCCCTACAATTTGGCGAGGATCAAACAGGTCTATGCGACATTGCTACCGGATTACCCACGTTTTGAAATTGCTGAAAGTTTTTTTAATTCAGTGTATTGCCGACTGTTTCAACATCGAGAGTTAACCCAAGAAAATCTGTTTATCTTTACTTCACAACCTGCTCGGCGCTTTTGCACCTTACCGAGGCCATTAGCTCGCGAATATAAGCTTAATGGGAACATGGAAACGGTATTTAATGGGATCTTAAGCGGGTTGCCGATTCGCTTGGTGTGGCGAGATTTAGCCTTTGATATTGAATGTATTGTGGAAACACTAAGGCAGCGCTTCCCTGAGATTGTAGAGCAAAGTGCCCAATTACATGTGGCGAATGAGTTGTTTTACCGAAATAAAGCTGCATGGTTAGTTGGGAAGCTATATATCAATCATCAAGTTTACCCATTCTTATTGCCTATTCACCATAATGAAGACGGCAAAATGTATGTAGATGCGTGTTTAACTGGCTTTGATGACGCAAGTATCGTGTTTGGCTTCGCTCGTTCCTACTTTATGGTGTACGCCCCGTTTCCCGCAGGGTTAGTTTTCTGGTTACGTGAAATTTTACCCAGTAAATCAATCGCTGAATTGTATATGGCGATTGGTTGTCAAAAGCATGGTAAAACAGAATATTACCGAGAATATTTGGCGTATTTAAACTTTTCACGAGAACAATTTACCCTTGCCCCCGGTGTGAAAGGGATGGTGATGTTGGTGTTTACGGCGCCATCATTTGATCGAGTATTTAAGATTATTAAAGATAAATTTGCGCCACAAAAAGAGGTGACTAAAGCTCGAGTGCTTGAGTGTTATCAAATGGTCAAAGAGCACGACCGAGTGGGGCGCATGGCAGATACTCAAGAGTTTGAAAACTTTATTATTGAAAAGCGTTTTGTCAGTGATGAGCTAATGACCGAGTTACTGGCGGAGGCGCCGTCTCAGGTTGAAGATTTGGGGGATAAAATATTAATTCGTCATCTCTATATGGAACGTAAGATGATCCCGCTGAATATTTTCATGGATGAAGCATCGGATGAGCAGCTTTATCACGCGATAGAAGAATATGGTTGCGCCATCAAGCAGCTGGCTGCCGCCAATATTTTCCCGGGGGATATGCTATTTAAAAACTTTGGGGTAACACGCCATGGTCGGGTGGTATTTTATGATTATGATGAAATTTGCTATATGACCGAGGTGAATTTCCGCCATATCCCTGAGCCGCTCTACCCTGAACAAGAGCTCTCAGGCGAACCTTGGTACAGTGTGCGAGAGCAAGATGTTTTCCCCGAAGAGTTTGCGCAATTCTTATGCCAAGATCCGAAAGTCAGGGACTATTTGCAGATGCATCATCAAGATTTATTTAGCGCGGATTATTGGCAAAAACTGCAAAAACGCATTTTGGATGGGTATGTCGAAGATGTGTTTGCTTACTCGGAAGATCAGCGCTTTTGTCGTCGATTTTTTCGCACTATCTCTACGGTTTAGTTGATTAAAAGTGGGTCAATGACCCACTTCATGACTTAACAATTACAGAGCACCTTGCACTGCTTGTTGTGCTAATTCGGTGATTTTATCGTAGTTGCCATTTTCCAGAGCATCTTCAGGTACCAACCATGAGCCGCCAATACATAACACGCTGTCTAGCGCGAGATAATCACGGTAATTGGCGAGGGAGATCCCGCCAGTTGGGCAGAAGCGAACTTGAGAGAAAGGTCCTGCAATTGCTTTGAGCGCTTTCACGCCACCATTGGCTTCGGCTGGGAAGAATTTGAATTCTTTAAGCCCATAGTTCATGCCCGCCATTAATTCAGATACGGTGGAAATCCCAGGAATTAATGGAATACTGCCTTGATTTGCAGCCGCTAATAACTCGTCCGTTAAACCGGGACTGATAGCAAATTGCGCACCCGCTTGTGTCACTTCTGCTAGCTGTTTTGCATTGATGACAGTACCAGCGCCGACAATCGCTTCAGAGACTTCTTCAGCAATCAGTCGGATAGCTTCGATAGCGCATTCTGTTCTCAACGTGACTTCCAATACTTTGATACCGCCTTTGAGTAAGGCTTTTGCTAAAGGAACGGCTTGCTCGAGTTTTTTGATCACAATGACAGGAACAACAGGACCTTGTTTTAGAACATCTTCAGCGGTCATTTTCCAATTATTCATAATAAATCCTATTAAGCGGTATAAATTAAAAATTAATGCTGCAAGCACCTTCTTCGGCGCCAGATAAATGTTGTCTTAATGCACCAAACAGCTCTCGACCACAACCCACTCGTTCTGCACTCAGGTCAGCTTGATAAGGTTGACGAGCAGATAAAATTTGTTCGTCCACGAGAAGCTCAATCTCTCCCGTTAATGCATTAACGCGAATTAAATCACCATCTTGGACTTTTGCAAGTAAGCCGCCATTGTAAGCTTCTGGCGTGACATGAATAGCGGAAGGCACTTTACCCGATGCTCCCGACAACCGTCCGTCAGTGACTAACGCTACTTTATAGCCTTTGTCCAATAATACCCCGAGTGGTGGCATTAATTTATGTAATTCAGGCATGCCATTCGCAGATGGTCCTTGGAAACGAACCACAATGACGCAGTCTCTGTCTAATTCACCAGCTTCAAAACGTGGTGCAATATCATTTTGATTATTGAACACGATGGCTGGGGCTTCAATCACTTGGTTTTCAACGGGTACGGCTGAGGTTTTCATCACAGCGCGACCGAGGTTTCCAGACAGTAGTTTAGTCCCACCATGATGGGAGAAAGGATGATCAATATCAGCAATCACTTCAAGATCATAAGAATTTTTTGCCCCTTCACGCCAAGATAATTGACCGTTGTCCAACCAAGGTTCGAGGGTATAGCGTGATAGCCCAAATCCGGCAACGGTGTGAACGTCATCATGGAGTAAACCTTTAGCAAGGAGCTGGCGGATCAACAATTGAACGCCACCGGCCGCTTGGAATTGGTTAATATCGGCTTGGCCATTTGGATAAATACGGCAAATCAGCGGAACGACAGCAGAAAGATCAGAGAAATCATCCCAATTGATAATGATGCCAGCAGCACGTGCAATCGCCACCAGATGCATGGTGAGGTTGGTGGATCCCCCTGTTGCCAGAAGCGCTACAATACCATTCACAATGACTTTTTCATCAACCAGTTTACCAATCGGTAAATAATTTCCTGATTGCTCAGTAAGACGTGTAATTTGGCGAGCTGCAGCATGAGTAAGTTCATCACGTAATGGGGAATCAGGCGGAACAAAGGAAGAGCCAGGTAAATGTAGTCCCATCACTTCCATCACCATTTGGTTAGAGTTTGCAGTGCCGTAAAATGTGCAGGTACCAATGCTGTGATAGGACGCGGCTTCAGCATCAAGTAATGCATTACGATCCACTTTTCCTTCAACATATAGCTGACGAATTCTCACTTTTTCTTTGTTGGGCAAGCCTGTGCTCATAGGACCTGCGGGGACAAAAACGGCGGGTAGATGCCCAAAAGAGAGCGCGCCCATCATCAGCCCTGGAACAATTTTGTCGCAGATCCCTAAATAGAGCGCACCATCGAACATATTGTGGGAAAGGCCGATGGCAGTGGACATCGCGATAACATCGCGGCTCAGTAATGAGAGCTCCATACCATCTTGTCCTTGGGTAACGCCATCACACATGGCAGGAACACCAGCGGCTACTTGCCCAATGGCGCCATTTTCAAGTAATGCTTGTTTCAGCTGGTCAGGGTAGCGGTCATAGGGGCGATGGGCGGAAAGCATGTCGTTATAGGAGTTAATGATAGCGATATCGGAACGGGTCATGCTTTTGAGTATGCTTTTTTCTTCGCTTTGGCAGGCGGCAAAACCATGAGCCAGATTCCCACACGCTAATTCAGCGCGATGCACAGTACTGCTACGAGCCTGTTCAATTTTTTCGAGATAGGCTTTTCGAGTCTCTTTAGAACGCTCGATGATACGTTGGGTGATCTGTAAAATGTGGTCATTGACCTTCGTTGAAGGCGTGACGTCAGAAATATTTTTGCTCATGATAATGGCTCCATTATACAAACAGTATTCTTTATGTTACCGGTAACATTGTTCAATGAAAAAACAATTGTTGCAATGATAAAAATGAAGATTTCGACATATATGTGATCTGAATCAAGAGGAGGATCGGAGAGAAATTGGGAGTAATCGTGACCATTTCAGCCTAACAGAATGATAAATAATAACTATAATGAGTTAGTCGATGGCATTGAGATAAAAATCAAGTAGGGAAATATGGCTGGGTTGAAAAAACGTAATCCGCTTGGGTGGCTGTTAGGTATTTTTTGGTTGTGCTCAAGCAGCGTTCAAGCGACAGAAGTGCCTGAAGTGGTCTTAACCACTGGATCTTACGGCGTTTTAGAGAAGGTGATTTCAGCCAGCCAAGGTAGTTCTGCGGAGCAAAAAATGGCGAATGCCACTGCTATTTTGTTGGGCACCCCGTACAACAATCGCACTTTAAATATGGATGCATTCTCTGCTGAACGGTTAATCATTGATTTAAAAGCCGTTGATTGCATGACATTTATTGAGTATAGCGAAGCCTTTAAACATGCGGATGATGCTGAACAATTTGCCTCATATTTAGAAAAAGTACGCTATGTCGATGCAAAAGTCGCATTTAATCAACGTCGTCATTTCTTTTCTGATTGGGCGGAAGGGGAGCATAAAGTTGTCTCTGATATAACGGCTCAATTAAGCCCCCATACGGTTTTTGTTAATAAACAACTTAATAAAAAAAGTAACGGTGACCCTATTATTGCTACGGTTAAAATAACACCAAGAGTGATTAGTTATGTCCCAACTCGATTTATTGATAGAGCACTACTGAAGCAGTTAAAAACAGGGGATTACATTGGTATTTATTCTTCAGCATCAGGATTGGATGTTACCCATGTGGGGGTTGTGATTCGAGAAGGGGAAAAGGTGCTATTTCGCCATGCTTCTTCACAACGAAAAAATTTACGGGTAATGGATGTCGAGCTATTTTCGTATCTTCAAGGAAAAAGTGGAATTATGGTATTTAGATAAAGTCGGTTTTAAAGTTAAGCTATCTAATTACCTATTTTTTAATGTTAATTACGCCCGTCTTATTTTAAATAAATTTTAATTTTTAAAATAAACTTAAATCGTAAGTACAAGTGATTTTTAGTTACTAATCATTGCCATAACCGTGTAAATTGTAAGACATTATTAAATTAGAGATGTTTTAATAATAGTTTCACATGGTTAAAACAACTACTGATATTAAAAAAATATTTTATAAAGCAATGAATTACAACCCAGAGTAGTAAAGATTAAAAATTAAAATCATAATGACACCTTAAATTCCTATCAATAATAGTTAATTCGATTGTTTTTATCTATTTTAAAAAAAATAGATTGTTTTTATAATGCCCATTAATGTTTGATTAGATTCTTTATATTGAGGTGAGCGTGTACATGTCGGAAAAACAAAATATTTATGCTTTGCTTGGCAATCATCTTCGTAAAGCTAGGGTACGTAAAGGGTTATCAGGACAGGAGTTGGCGGCTATTATTCAGCTTAGCCAGCAGCAGGTATCTCGATATGAATTGGGTGTTAACAAGCTAAGTTTAGATAAATTAATCGAGATTGCTATTTTACTTGAAATTGATATTCATGAAATTACCACTATGATTGCACGTCAGTTTGAGAAAGAGAGGATTAATTCAAGTGAGCTAGCGTTAGCGAGTTTTTAATTTATTTTATCTTATCTTGAAATCTTATAGATTAATAAAACTACAATGATTAAATGATTTTAATTATTAATGCTATCTTTAACGTATTAATTAAATTTCATGAATCTGATGATTCTGCTTTTAAATGATAAAAGCAGATAACGATTAAATTCAATTAGATTATTTTTATAAAAGTATTCATGTTTTGTTTTTTTGATTCATTTAATTTACGCTTTTTTTAATGTTTGTTCATATTTAAGACGATTCTTTGCGCAAAGTTCTCATGGTTTTATCGAGGTCGGTGTGCTTAAATGTGCGACAATTCAACATGGAAAAAGGGCAGTTTTAAATGGCTAGGGCAATATGGATATTTGTCATATTCCTACTTGTCGGTTGTTCAACGACACCTTCAAAAACGGGTTACTATCTCGATCAGAGTTACCCGTCACAGAATACCAGCGAGCGTATTCAATTTATTGTTCTGCATTACACTGTTTCTGATGATGCCCACTCAATTAAAATATTAACGAAAGGAAAGGTGAGTTCCCATTACCTCATTCCTAGTCAACCTGCACAAAAAAATGGTCAGCCTGTCATTTTACAACTTGTTCCTGAGCGCTTGAAAGCGTGGCATGCAGGGGATAGCCGTTGGCAATATCATCACGGGCTTAATGATAGCTCGATTGGTATTGAAATCGTTAATGAAGGTTTGGTGAGAAAAAATGGTCAAGATATCTGGCCGCCTTTTAATGACTCGCAGATAGATGCGTTGATCCCGCTATTGAAAGACATTATGCAACGTTATGACATTCCTCCAGAAAATGTCATTGGCCATAGTGATATCGCCCCGCTGCGTAAACAAGATCCGGGTCGTGCATTCCCGTGGCAATCATTAGCGCTGCATGGGATTGGCGCTTGGCCAGACCCTCAAACCGTTAATAAGTATTTAGCAGAGCGGCAGATTAATGCATCTGTCAGTGTGTTAAACCTACAAAAAGCATTGAAATTTTATGGCTATGCAGGGATCCCACTGACAGGAAAATTAGATAAAGAAACGAAACAGACGTTACGTGCATTCCAAATGCATTATCGTCCACGGGATATTGATGGGCGGGCAGATGCAGAAACGGAAGCTATCGCTTTAGCCTTGATTGAAAAATATCGCAATATGCCGAAGTTCAAACAATCTTTGAAATCGAATAAATCGGAAAGTGCGTCCAATCAACAGGGTGATTAGCCCGCCAGTAACATGATTAATTGAAGAAGTGCGGGGAGATCCCGCACTTTTGCTTGCTAGCGATTAGCGCCATATTCATGGCTGATTTCTTTAGCGGCTTTGATCACCATCGCTCCCAGCTCTGTTACCCGATCATCGGTGATCCGCGAAAGTGGTCCAGAAATTGAGATCGCGGCAAATGCCTCTTTATGCTCATCATAAATACAGGCACCAATACATCTTAACCCCAGCGCATGCTCTTCATCATCATAAGAAAATCCTTGTTTTTTAGCTTGTTGCAGATTTTCTTTCAATGCTGATGGATTAGTTAATGTATGCGGTGTATAGGCATGTAAGCCTTTTTTGCCCAGTAATGGAATTAGCTGCTCTTCAGGCAAATTGGCAATAAACGCTTTTCCTGCACCCGATGCATGTAATGGCAGCTTTCCGCCAATTGGGGCAGACATGCGCATTAACGCATTACATTGCACCTGGTCAACAATCACAGCGTCATATTCTGTGTGATCCAAAATCGCTAAATTGACGGTTTCGCCAGATTCTTCCATCAAACGGCGTAATATTGGATGGACAAGGGCTAATAAATTACGACTTTCAAGGAAGCTACTGCCGATGATAAAGGCATGAGAAGCGATGACCCACAACCCAAGATCCCCTGTCTGGCGCACAAAACCGTGCTGCTCTAGGGTCATTAATAAGCGGTGAGTTGTGGAATTAGGTAAACCAGCTTGAAGGGCTAAATCGGTGAGAGCGATCCCCCCAGTTGATTCAGAAATGTATTCCAAAAGCGTCAGTCCACGGCTTAAGGATTGAACTTGTCCGGCAGCCGTAGCGCCACTCGCAGGTCCTTTTGCCTTCTTTATTTTTTTAGTAATGGGTGTAGCCGCCATCAAGTGTCTCCTGACAGGAATGAGTATTCGTTTCTATTATGAATGATTTCATTCAAAAATACTCATCGGATCAGCAAAAAGTCGATCTTTGGCAACCTGAAAAACTCTCATCATAACGACGAATTTTCTCTTCTGAAGTTATGGTAGGATGTGATTCATACAAATTTAGTTTAGTTTCAATTCATTGACGATTTAGCTGTGCGAAGTCACAGCATGGGGCAGATTAAGCCGAGGGATTATCATTTTCAGGAGGACAGTGCAGTGTCCAGCAAGAAAAACCAATTAGAACAACAATTAAAAAATAGAATTCTCGTCCTAGATGGTGCGATGGGAACGATGATCCAACGCCATAAACTCTCTGAAGAGCAGTTTCGCGGCGAGCGTTTTGCAGATTGGCCAAGCGACTTGAAAGGCAACAATGACTTACTTGTGCTAACTCAACCTGAGATTATTCGCGATATCCATAGCCAATATTTTGCGGCAGGGGCGGATATTGTTGAAACCAATACGTTTAACTCCACCACCATTGCGATGGCGGATTATAAAATGGAAGCACTTTCTGCGGAAATAAATGAAACCGCAGCTCGCCTTGCTCGTGAATGTGCCGATGAGTGGACATGTAAAACCCCAGAAAAACCGCGTTATGTGGCTGGGGTTCTGGGACCAACAAACCGTACAGCATCGATCTCCCCTGATGTGAATGATCCGGCCTATCGCAACGTGACGTTTGATCTGCTGGTGGACGCGTATCGTGAATCCACACGATCGCTGATTAAGGGTGGTGTCGATCTGATCATGATCGAAACTATCTTTGACACATTAAATGCAAAAGCGGCGATTTTTGCCGTAGAAACTGAATTTGAATCCCTTGGGATCCACTTGCCTGTGATGATTTCAGGGACTATCACTGATGCTTCGGGGCGAACTTTATCGGGGCAAACCACGGAAGCATTTTACAACTCATTGCGCCACTCTCAGCCGTTATCATTTGGGCTTAATTGCGCATTGGGACCTGATGAACTGCGTCAATATATCGCTGAATTATCTCGTATTTCAGAGTGCTATGTTAGCGCTCACCCCAATGCAGGGTTACCGAATGCATTCGGTGAATACGATCTTGATGCCCAAAATATGGCGCAGCAGATCCGCGAATGGGCGGAGGCTGGCTTTTTAAATATCGTCGGTGGATGCTGTGGTACCACGCCACTTCACATTCAAAAAATGGCACAAGCCGTTGAGGGACTAAAACCTCGCCAGTTACCAAAATTACCTGTGGAATGTCGGTTATCCGGTTTAGAACCGCTGAATATTGGTGCGCAATCTCTATTTGTGAACGTTGGTGAGCGCACTAACGTCACAGGCTCTGCAAAATTTAAGCGTTTAATTAAAGAAGAAAATTACCAAGAAGCCCTTGATATCGCTCGCCAACAAGTGGAAAACGGCGCGCAGATCATCGACATCAATATGGATGAGGGCATGTTAGATTCCCACGCGGCGATGGTGCGTTTTCTGAATTTGATCGCGGGAGAACCTGATATTGCACGAGTGCCTATTATGATCGACTCCTCGAAATGGGACGTGATCGAAAAAGGGCTGAAGTGCATCCAAGGCAAAGGGATCGTGAACTCCATCTCCATGAAAGAGGGGGTTGATGCCTTTATTGAACACGCCAAATTAGTCCGTAAATATGGTGCGGCAATGGTGGTCATGGCGTTCGATGAAGTGGGGCAAGCTGATACCCGCGAGCGTAAAATCGAAATTTGCCGCCGCGCATACCAAATATTAACGGAAACGGTCGGTTTTCCACCTGAAGATATTATTTTTGACCCGAATATTTTTGCAGTTGCTACGGGGATTGAAGAGCATAATAACTATGCTGTTGATTTTATTGAAGTCTGTAAAGATATCAAAGATCAACTGCCCCATGCGTTGATCTCAGGTGGGGTGTCTAACGTCTCTTTCTCATTCCGAGGCAATGATCCGGTGCGTGAGGCAATTCACGCTGTTTTCCTGTATCACGCGATCCGCAATGGGATGGATATGGGGATCGTCAATGCGGGGCAACTGGCCATTTATGACGATCTTCCCGCCGAGCTCAAAAACGCGGTAGAAGATGTGATCCTCAATCGCCGAGAAGACGGCACTGAAAAGCTACTGGAACTGGCTGAAAAATACCGTGGAACAGGAGGACAAGAGCAGCAAGTTCAACAAGCGGAATGGCGCAGCTGGGAAGTGGAAAAACGGCTTGAATACTCGCTAGTGAAAGGGATTACGGAATTTATTATCCAAGATACGGAAGAGACTCGCCAACGTGCGTCAAGCCCGATCGAAGTGATTGAAGGCCCGCTAATGAACGGCATGAACATGGTGGGTGACTTATTTGGTGAAGGAAAAATGTTCCTGCCCCAAGTGGTGAAATCCGCCCGCGTGATGAAGCAAGCCGTGGCGTACTTAGAGCCGTATATTCAGGAGCTAAAACAGTCGGGAAGCAGTGCAGGTAAAGTATTACTAGCGACGGTGAAAGGGGACGTACACGACATTGGCAAAAATATCGTAGGTGTCGTTTTACAGTGTAATAACTATGAAATCATTGATTTAGGCGTCATGGTGCCGTGTGAAACGATCCTTAAAACCGCCCGGGAACAAAACGTCGATATTATCGGTTTATCGGGTCTGATTACGCCGTCATTGGATGAGATGGTGCATGTAGCAAAGGAGATGGAGCGACAAGGGTTTACCTTACCACTATTGATTGGAGGCGCAACGACCTCGAAAGCTCATACTGCGGTGAAAATCGAGCAAAACTATTCAGGACCTACGGTCTATGTGCAGAACGCATCCCGTACGGTGGGGGTCGTCGCTGCATTACTTTCAGCAACCCAAAAAGCCGAGTTTGTTGCCCGAACGCGTCGTGAGTATGACACGGTTCGCCTGCAACATGGGCGCAAAAAACCAAGAACGCCACCCGTTACATTAGAAGCCGCTCGCGCTAATGGGGTGAATATTGATTGGCAACAGTACCAGCCGCCGGTTCCTAAATTCCTAGGCGTTCAAGAAGTGACGGCTTCCATTAAAACATTGCGTGACTATATCGATTGGACACCATTCTTTATGACATGGTCATTGGCTGGTAAATACCCGCGAATTCTCGAAGATGAAGTGGTCGGGGAAGAGGCGCGCAAATTGTTGTCTGATGCCAATGCGATGCTCGACACGTTGGAAAGCCAAAACTTACTGACGCCAAAAGGGATTTTTGGAATTTTCCCAGCAAACCGCGTGGTGGATGATGTGGAAATCTATCGTTCCGATGCTCGGGATGAAGTCCAAGCGGTGGCACTTAATTTACGCCAACAAACGTTGAAAACCGATTTTCCGAACTACTGTTTATCCGATTTTGTGGCACCGAAAGAGAGCGGTAAAGCGGACTATATCGGTGCATTTGCCGTTACTGGCGGGTTAGAAGAGGATGCGCTGGCCCAGCAGTATGAAAATGCCCACGATGATTATAATAAAATCATGGTGAAAGCCTTGGCTGATCGCTTAGCAGAAGCCTTTGCAGAATATCTGCATCAACAAGTCAGAATTCAGTATTGGGGCTATGCGTCAGAAGAGGCGTTGAGTAACGAAGAGTTGATCCGTGAGAATTATCAAGGCATTCGCCCTGCGCCGGGTTATGCCGCTTGCCCTGAACACACAGAAAAGGAAAAAATCTGGCAACTTCTGAATGTGGAAGACAAAATTGGTATGAAACTGACTAGCTCTTACGCCATGTGGCCGGGAGCCTCGGTGTCGGGTTGGTACTTTAGTCACCCTGATAGTAAATACTTTGCGGTGGCACAGGTGCAAAAAGATCAAATTGAAGATTATGCCAAACGCAAAGGAATGACGGTCGCAGAATTAGAACGCTGGTTAGCGCCAAACTTAGGCTATGACCCAGAAGATTGATTTGAACCATAAGATTGATTTTTCAGTTATTCGCCTCCATCTTATAGGTAGGAAATCTATTGGGAGCAAATGATGAGCTATGAATTTATAATTGAAGGAAAACTGCCGTCCTCGGTAGTTTATCCTTATCAGATCCAAAATAGCGCCGCGCCAGAGACATTTATGATGAGCGAAGACGCGGTGAGTGCCATGATGAGTATTTTGCAAATCATGGACAAATTGGATACTGAAGATTCATTGACGGAACATTGCTTTAACCAAATTTGGTTAAGAAGCGAGTTAACGCCAGCAAGAGCAGAAGAAATTTATCTGTTCTTGGAAAACCAAGAGCGGGTTGAGCCGATCCCTTCACAAGAGGAAATCGATGCGTTTTATCAAGCTCAACAAGCAGAAGATAAGTTACTCTCTAAAGAAAGTACCAAAGAAGGTATGGTTCCGGTTCATAAATTTGCGACCAATGATGGCTGGTTAATTACAGCGAAAGAGAGTGGATTAATTGCCGAGGTATTTTCAGAAGAATTAGTGGGTGAAAACCATTTTGTGGTTTCCCAAATATCGACGCTATGCAAAATTAGCCATCAAAAATTGGAATTGATTTTAATTGAGTGGGGTAAGTTTAATTTATTTGCCAGTAAGCATGGTGGATATCGCGTTAATTAATTTTGGGCATTAAGACAATTTAATTATTAATTAGAGGGTGATTAGCTCGTTTTATAACCAATTACGATAATCACCCAAATTATTTTCTTAAAAATTCACATCATTTGGTTATTTTCTGCTTATAGTCCTTATGATTTTTGTATGGGAATGATATCTTATATAGCAGTGGTCAATGCCAAGCTGTGAGTAAATGTCATGAAATTACCCTCTCTCTTATTTAGTTTCTGCATTATCTGTGCCCCTTATGTGCAAGCAGAGCCAATAGAGTCGGGTTCGTTTCATAACCAGCCAACCAAAGCGGCTGCTAACCAATCTTCCAACCCAATTATCACCCCTGTGGTTTTGACGCCTCAGGCGGACTCCGCTTTAGTTGAACCTTTACCTAAAGCCCTTGAAGTGACTGAGCCAAGCAACCTTCCAACCGATTTTCAAAGCAGTATTAAAGAGGCCAATGCGGGTAAAGTTGATGCCATGATTGACGTGGGTGTCGCTTATTTGGATGGCACAGACTTTCTCGATTCCGATGAAAATAAAGCCTATTACTGGTTTAAGAAAGCTTCTGATTTAAATAGTAATGATGGTGATTACTACATCGGGATGCTGGCACAGCGCAAAAAGGATTATGAGCAAGCGGGTAATTGGTATCGTAAATGCGCCGAAAAAGGCGATGCATACTGCCAATATGCGATGGGCTATTTATTTGAGCGTGGTTTAGGTGTCGAAAAAGACTATAAACAAGCTCGCGCTTGGTATTATGAGGCCGCAGAACAAGAGCAAGAGTATGCACAGTTTGCCATTGGGTTGTTCTACCATGATGGGCTTGGTGGTGATATTGACTACAATAAAGCTTTTACATGGTATGAGCGCAGCGCACGTAATGGCGTAGCCTCTGCCGTGAACAACTTAGCCGTGATGTATGAAAATGGCGAAGGCATGGAAAAAGATGAGGATACGGCGATTTACCTGTATCGCCAAGCCGCGAACATGGGCTCCCCAGTTGCACAAAAAAATATGGGAGACTTTTACAGCAAAGGTCATCCGCTCGTTGAGCAAAATAACTACCAAGCCGTTTACTGGTATAAGCGCGCGGCAAACCAAGGTGAATTTTCGGCTCAATATGCGTTAGCGCAAGCGTATGAGACAGGCGATGGCGTTGGGCAAGACCTGAGCGAAGCCTTCAAATGGTACCAAATGGCGGCAGATAATGAATCTGCTGAAGCCGCTATGAAAGTGGCTGAGTATTATGAAAAAGGCCTTGGCGGCGTTAAACCGGATATGGCGAAAGCCACCCAGTGGTATATCGAATTAGCGGATTCAGATATTGTCGACGCACAATTAAAGTTAGCGAACTTATATCTGGCGGGTCAGTTGAAAGATGTTGAGATCCAGCAGATTGTGAAGTGGCTGGAAGTCACTAAAGAAGACAATATGGAAGCAAAAAACCAGTTAGCGATTTTTTATCTGACTGGAACTGGGGTTCAGCAAGATAGCCAAAAAGCACGGGAGCTTTTGGAGTCTGCGGCATTCAAAGAAAACAGTGATGCGCAAAATAACCTCGGCGTAATGTATGCCCGAGGAGAAGGTGGCAGTAAAAATATTTTCCGCGCTATTATGTGGTTTGAGCGTGCGGATAAACTGGGTAATGTGACCGCAAAAAATAACTTAGCATTATTGCAAAAAGACCATAATGCAAAAGCGAATATGCTGCAATATACAGAAAGTGTAAAAAATTCATTGCCTTCTAAAAAATGAATCACTGAAAGAATCCATTCCATTTCATTTAAAAGCCAATAACCTTATTAATACTGTTGGCTTTTAATCATCTCTATCTATTTTGCTGTTTTCATCGTAATGACAAATATCATTTTGATATTCTTAAAAATTACTTTCTTACTCTTTCTTTTAAGATAATTACGTATTTCTACACCATAAAATTTATCAATCTTTGTGAATTAGGAAGCTATTTTTATTTAGCTAAATAATGAAGTATAGTTTTATTAACTGGTTCTTTGTTGAGTCTTTGTTGTAAATCTCTCCATTAGATTAGAACGAGTTTAGTTGTTTTTTGAGCATGAAAAAATGAGGTGTTAAATGAGCACTTATTGTTTTTTTATTAAATCTGACGAAGTTGTTGCGTTAGAGATGACTGAAACCCAAAATGCTACCGAGTTAGTGAATATGGGTTACCAAAAGCAGTTTGAAGAGATTGAGGCGAATAGCAAAGAATTAGCGTTAGCGCGCTTTGCAGATATTCGCGGAGAAGAGCTAAAAAGCACTTATGCTTTTGCAGGTGAGTCGACGTTTAGTGGGCTGATTACCTCTTTCCTAAGTCGTTAAATTTATTTTTATTAGCAAGTCAAACGGGCAATCAAAAGATTGCCCGTTATCGTTTATGGATTGCTATTATTTATGGTTAGCTATCCGCTATCACTCAAAAAGATTATTGTGCAGTGTGCGAACAATCTCTTCCGCGTCGTTACCTGGCACAAGCAGACAAATATTATGGCTGCTAGCACCGTAGCTGATCATACGGATATTAAAGGATTCCAACGCGCCGAAAATCTGTTTGCCGAGCCCGTTCACTTGTGAAAGTTGGTTACCAATAATCGCCACCAGAGCCAGGTTTTCTTCCACTTCTACACGGCACAGCGCGGATAATTCGGTCATTAAGGCATTAGTCAGCAAGCTACCATTAGTGCCTGTTGAGCCCGTTGTATCTAATGTCAGTGCGACACTCACTTCCGACGTGGTGATCAAATCCACGGAAATATTATGGCGCAGCAAGATAGTAAAAATCTCTGCCAGGAAACCACGTGCATGCAGCATTTTCAAACTGTGCAAGGTCAGTAACGTTTGTTTGCGGCGTAATGCGAGCGCTCTAAATTGCGGAGGGTTTTCCGTTTGGTCGCTGACAATCGTCCCGCCTGCTTCTGGGGCTTTACTCGAGCCGACGAATACAGGGATCCCCGCACGCACTGCGGGTAATAACGTGGCTGGATGCAGAATTTTTGCTCCGAAAGTTGCCATTTCAGCGGCTTCATCAAAGGCGATTTCATCGATTTTTTGGGCATTCGGCACCACACGAGGGTCGGTGGTGTAAATGCCGGGTACATCCGTCCAAATATCTACGCGGGATAGGTTCAATACTTCAGCCAGTAAGGCAGCGGTATAGTCACTTCCTCCGCGCCCTAGTGTGGTAGTGCGCCCTTTGGCATCACGCCCAATAAACCCTTGAGTGATAACAATCGATTCGGCTAAGCGTGGAAGTAATTGCTGCTGTGCGAGCACTTGTAGCTGTTCAAGATCCGGCTCAGCACGACCAAAGCTTTCATTGGTTCTCATCACTTTACGGACATCAAACCATTGTGAGGATGCCCCGCGCTGGCGCAATACTTCCACAAACAGTAATGTGGACATAATCTCACCGTGGCTGACCATTTCGTCCGTTAAGGCATCAGAAGTGGCAAGAGAGGCGGAATCAGCTAAATGAGCGATGTTCTCAAGTAGACGGTCGATTTCTTCGCGAATAACGTTCGCAGTTTGCAGGTGTTCGATAATGTCATACTGAGTCTGTTTGACTCTTTGCAGTAGCTCATTGCGTTTATCAGTGTCGCAGCCTTCAGCGAGTTCAATGAGTAAGTTGGTGATCCCTGCACTTGCAGAAAGCACAACCACACGAACTTGATCATTTGCCAGTACGATATCCGCACTTTTATTCATGGCGTCGAAGTTAGCGACGCTTGTGCCGCCGAATTTTGCGATAACAAACTGATTACTGCCAGCTACTGTATTCATTTTCCAATCCCTTTAATTAAACCGCCTATCTTTAAATAATGCATGAACCCAAAATAATTCCTGCGGCGCAGGCCGAATACGGCACGACATCAACAGCTTGAAATACGTTGGAGTAATAGATTTATCGACTTTGGCACGTATCGTCAATAATGAATCGAGGTAAATCAGTAATTCTAATGATGGGCAAATGATTATCGGTTTTCTCAATATCATTTTTGGGATGAGATGACAGTGGCCGTTAGGTTTGGGAGAATAGACCTAACAACAGCAGATTATGAGAACGCAGAAAACCGATAAGCTTCGTGTCCTCGGCGAGTTACAATCTATTATTATTTGAAATTGTTTTGGAGGTGTTATCCATGAAAAGTATCAATCCAAGCCAGACGGCGGCATGGCGAGCGCTAGAGCAGCATTATGCAGACATGAAAAATGTGCATATGCGTGACTTATTTGCACAAGATAAACAGCGCTTTACGAAGTTTTCAGCCACTTTTGATGACCAAATCTTAGTGGATTTCTCCAAAAACCGTATTACACAAGAGACATTGGACAAACTTTTGGCATTAGCCAAAGAAACGCAACTGGAAGATGCAATCAAAAGTCTGTTCGGTGGTGAGAAAATCAACCGCACTGAAGATCGTGCTGTGCTGCATACCGCATTACGTAACCGCGACAATACCCCAGTGCTGGTGGATGGCAAAGATGTGATGCCAGAAGTGAACGCTGTACTGGAAAAAATGCAGCAATTCAGCGCACGCATTATCAGTGGTGAGTGGAAAGGATACACCGGTAAAGCCATTACTGATGTGGTGAACATTGGGATTGGTGGTTCAGATCTGGGACCATTTATGGTGACTGAGGCGCTACGTCCTTATAAGAACCATTTAAATATGCATTTTGTTTCTAACGTTGATGGTACTCAAATTGCAGAAACATTGAAGGATCTCAATCCTGAAACTACGTTATTCCTGATTGCATCGAAAACATTTACGACGCAAGAAACCATGACCAATGCGCATTCAGCGCGTGAGTGGTTATTGACGTTTGCCAAAGATGAAAAACATATTGCGAAGCATTTTGTGGCGCTTTCAACGAACAGCGAACAAGTCGCAAAATTTGGTATTGATACCAATAACATGTTTGAATTCTGGGATTGGGTTGGTGGTCGTTACTCTCTGTGGTCAGCGATTGGTTTGTCTATCATTTTATCCGTCGGTTGTGAGAATTTCGTTCAATTACTGAGCGGTGCTCATGCAATGGATAAGCACTTCACGCAAACGCCTCTAGAAAGCAATATCCCTGTTTTATTAGCGCTGATCGGCATCTGGTACAACAACTTTTTTGGTTCAGAAACTGAAGCGATTCTCCCATACGACCAATACATGCATCGCTTTGCCGCCTATTTCCAACAAGGCAATATGGAATCAAACGGGAAATATATTGACCGTAATGGCAATGCAGTCACTTACCAAACAGGTCCGATTATTTGGGGTGAACCGGGAACTAACGGGCAACATGCGTTTTACCAGTTAATTCACCAAGGGACAAAAATGATCCCATGTGACTTTATTGCGCCGGCAGTGACACATAACCCGCTGGGGGATCACCACGCTAAGTTGCTGTCTAACTTCTTTGCACAAACGGAAGCATTAGCCTTCGGTAAAACCCGTGAAGTGGTGGATGCTGAATTTGCTGCGCAAGGTAAAACTGTCAAAGAGATGGAATATGTGGCGCCTTACAAAGTGTTTGAAGGCAACCGCCCAACTAACTCTATTTTACTTAAAGAGATCACTCCGTATTCATTAGGGGCGCTGATCGCTATGTATGAGCATAAAATCTTTACCCAAGGTGCAATTTTGAATATTTTCACCTTTGACCAATGGGGGGTTGAGTTAGGTAAGCAACTGGCGAGCCGTATTCTGCCTGAATTGGAAAATAGCCAAGCGGTAGAGAGCCATGATAGCTCTACCAATGGGCTGATTAATTGCTATAAAAACTGGCGTTAATGGCGTTTTTTTAAGCGACTAATAGCCTGTAATTGGCAGGCTATTAGTATCCTAATAAAATACGATTTTTAAGCTAACTCATTATAAATCAAATATTTTTCACAAAATTTTTACAATTTGTGTTGAATTAGCGACTTTTTATATAAATTGTTATCTATCTTTAACCTTGCACAATAACAACGTGCTATTCTATCGCCCAATAATTTAGATGAACGATGCTGGTTGTGGCTTTAATACGCTAGACGTTAACAAGCTTGAGTAGCAATCAGGGGATAACCATAATTACTATGGTGGAATTTGATTGAATGCCTGAAACGATTTTTACCTCTCACCCGATAAACTGGTTAGAAGAGGGCGACGAGAGTGTTCCTGAAAGTGTATTAGATTGGTTGCAAGAGCAAGGGTCGATGACCAAGCGGTTTGAGCAGCATAGTCAGAAAGTGACGGTAATACCTTATTTAGAACGCTATATCTCACTGGATATGCTCACCGCCGACGAACAAAAATGCTTACCAATTAGTGAGCGTTATTGGCTACGGGAAGTGATTATGTATGGGGATAATATCCCTTGGTTGATTGGCAGAACGCTGATCCCAGAAGAGACGCTCACTGATAATGACAAAAAATTAGTGGATATTGGGCGTGTCCCATTAGGGCGCTACCTCTTTAGTCATGAAAACCTAACCCGAGATTATATTGAAATGGGATCCAGCGCTGACCGATGGGTACGCCGCTCCCTACTTAGATTGTCCCAAAAACCATTATTATTAACCGAAATATTTTTACCTGAATCACCTGCATATAGATAACTATCTAACATAATTCAAATAACGTTTATGGGTAAAATAGAAGCATAAAGGAGCACGATAACGTGGAGGGAAGTATGGCGCTAAGTAAATGGCATGCATACAGCCGTTTAATGCGTATTGATAGACCTATTGGCTCACTGTTATTACTGTGGCCAACCTATTGGGCGCTGTGGATTGCCGCCCAAGGCACGCCAAGTTTGCATATTCTGATTGTCTTTACGGCCGGTGTATTTTTAATGCGTGCCGCAGGCTGTGTTATCAATGACTTTGCTGATCGTAATTTCGATGGGCATGTAGAAAGAACTAAACACCGACCACTGCCTAGCGGTGATGTTACGGAAAAAGAAGCAAAAATTCTATTTGCTGCGTTGGTAGGGCTCTCTTTCTTATTGGTATTGAGTCTGAATACCATGACCATCTGGTTATCGGTCGCAGGCTTAGCGCTAGCGTGGATCTACCCGTTTGTGAAACGTGTGAGCCATTTGCCTCAAGTAGTCTTGGGCGCTGCATTTGGCTGGTCAATCCCGATGGGATTCTCAGCAGTTAGTGAGTCCTTACCACTAGTTTGTTGGTTACTGTTTTTAGTGAATATCATCTGGTCAGTGATTTATGACACGCAGTATGCCATGGTCGATCGTAACGATGATTTAAAAATTGGCGTGAAATCAACGGCGATTCTGTTCGGTCAATATGACAAGCTGATTATTGGTTTGCTGCAAATTGTGATGGTTGGCTTGCTGGTGGTGATTGGCTCATTGGCTAACTTAGGCATGGTTTATTATGGTTCGTTAGTGCTAGCCGCTGCGCTGTTTGTTTATCAACAGCAATTGATGGTGAACCGAGAACGAGCGCCGTGTTTCAAAGCGTTTATGAATAATAACTATGTTGGCTTTATTCTGTTTATCGGTATGGTGATTAGTTATTTTTAACCGCTAAAACGGGATAAGAAAAAGGGTAATGCAGATGCATTACCCTTTTTTATTGCTGAATATCATTGAGTTGCGATATTACTCTTGCGAGGTTTCTGAGTCTTCATCAGCACTTTCCGGCGTATTTTTCGGCGCTGGTTTTGGTGCGGAAAGTTCTTCAGTTTGGCTAACGCTCTCAATGGTCAGACGGATTTCCGGTGACATCAAGCGTGCAAGCACGGCGTACAAGTTCTTCGCATTCGTCGAGAAAATATCATTCTCGTTATTGTCGATATAGCCTTCTTCTTTGAGGGTATCGACCAGTGTTGAGAACACGGCTTTATCAAAGAATTCAGGGGCGTTAATACCGTGCAGAACGGACAGACGCTGCGCGAGCATACGACTCTCTTTCTCTAACGTATTGCGGCTGACTTCTGGGCTTGCATTGAGCAATGACAGTGTAATGGCGTAGCGTTGCAGTGTTTCACGAACACCAGCTGCCAGTAGCTGTAACGGACGGATACGGCGAGGATTTAACACCACCATATTCTCATCTTTCAAGCAGATCAGTTGTTGGTTATTCAGCTCATCAATCAATGTATCCACTGTTTCCGTAAGCGCGTTTGCGTCATAACGCATAAACAGCTCAGCTTTCAGGAATGGATAAATCAGCGCAACTTGCTGGTGGATTGCATCACGGCTAATGCGCTCATGGTGCAGCACAATGCTGGCGATAAGCGAAGGCAGAACCAGTAAGTGATGAATATTGTTACGGTAATAGGTCATTAAGACGGCATTTTCGCGTGGCAGAATAATAATATCCCCCATGCTGTCTTTTTCGACTTCAAACTTGTTCATCTGCAAAGCGTGTTCAAGCAGCTCTTCAGCCGTTTTGTTCGGCGTAGTTGCATCGGCTGTGTAAGGCACATTGCGCAGTAGCTGTAGATAGCACTCGATTTGTTCAAGCAGCTGTTCACGGGTGAGCGAGCGCTGACGTGAAGCCAACAATGCCGTTGAACATAGGTTAATCGCGTTGGCAGCTGCCGCATTATTGATATTCACCATAATGTTATCGGCTAAGCTGCTGACGGTTGGGTTTAACCAGCTCGGGCGCTGTGGTTCAATCGGGTCGATAGATTCACGCCAATTTGGTACGCGGTTATTTAAGTACTGGGTCAGTGAAATTGGTTGCCCAAAGTTCACATAACCTTGACCCAAATTACGTAGTTTACGCAGACCACGTACCATGGAGAAGAAGCCTTCTTTCTCTTTCTCAGCGCCACGCAGCTCTTTTGCGTAAGTTCCTACTTCCATCACATGCTCATAACCAATATAGATAGGAACGATGGTGATAGGGCGGGAGTCTCCGCGTAGCATCGCTTGTAGGGTCATCGACAAGGTACCGGTTTTCGGTTCCAGTAAGCGACCTGTACGTGAACGACCGCCTTCCACAAAGTATTCAATCGAATAGCCGCGAGCAAATAGCTCACTGAGGTATTCGCGGAATACGGTGGAATAGAGTTTATTACCTTTGAACGTACGGCGAATAAAGAACGCACCTAAACGGCGGAAAATAGGACCGGCTGGCCAAAAGTTAAGGTTAATACCCGCCGCAATGTGTGGTGGCACCAAGCCTTGGTGATAAAGCACATAAGAAAGCAGCAGGTAGTCCATATGGCTACGGTGAGAGGGCACATACACAATTTCGTGACCATCTTGCGCCAGCTGGCGAACGCGCTCAGCATGTTGAACATTGATCCCTTGGTATAAGCGGTTCCATGTCCAACCGAGTACACGGTCAGTCAGTCGCACTGCTTCATAAGAGAAGTTAGCTGCAATCTCTTCCATCATCGCCACGGCATTTTGCTGAGCTTTTTGTAATGGGATTTTTTTACTGCGCGCTTCGTCTTCAACGGCTTTTTCAATCGCTTTAGAGGATAGCAGCTTATTAAATAGCTCATAACGGGCAGGCAGTTTTGGCCCGACCGCAGCTAAACGCTGACGAGAGTAGTGAATACGTGCTACGCGAGCAAGTTTATTGGCAATGATGGTGTCGGTGCCATGTTCTTGCGCCATCTGACCAAGAGAAATACTCGGAGAGAAACGTACAAAGCTATCGCGCCCTAACCACAGGACCGCAAAGAATTTTTGCACACCGTTTAGGAGTTTTAGCGGGGCAGGCTTATGCCCTTCGCGACCCGGCGCACGTCCAAACATGACGGATGCAGGTAGCATTTGAATATCAAGATTTGGATTGTTTTTATGCAAATCCAGATACGCATGGAATATTTTTACTGACTCTTTACGTGGATCTGGGGAGTAGTAACGGAACACGCGCGGACCATCATCAATAAACACATAGGCTGGAAGCTTGGTGCCATTGATGTCGTTATCCACTAGCGGATCAGGTAAACCAATCGCTAAGCATTGTTGGCGAAGCGTGAGCAGGTCGGACTTTGAGTGATATGGCAAGACGTACAGCGTTGGCTTGCTTGGGTCAAGCTGTAACTCTGTTATCGGATCCGTTGGGATTAGTTTACTTTTTACCAATAATTTCAGTGGTAAATTCAACGTGTTGTAATATATTTTACGCCATAGTGACATAAATGATTATAGCCTCTTGTTAGTAATGCTGCGCAATCATAGCAGAAAGCAACGTTTAGATCTGTTATCGATAATTCACTTTGACTGCAAAAGTTGATTATTGTTTAAAAATTAAGGAAAAAATATGGCAAGTCAAACTAAGGGACTCACTCGAGTCATCAAAGCGGCTGGATACTCCCTTAAAGGTTTAAAAGCAGCATGGGTAAATGAAGCTGCATTTCGTCAAGAAGCGATTGCTGCTATCATTGCGATAATTATAGCTTTTTACTTGGATATTAGCCAAATTGACAGAATTTTGTTGATTGGTTCAGTTGTATTAGTCGCAATCGTTGAGTTAATTAACAGTGCAATTGAGGCGGTTGTTGATCGTATTGGCAGTGAATACCATGAATTATCTGGGCGAGCGAAAGATATCGGCTCCGCAGCCGTGTTCGTCACGATAGGATTAGCTCTGTTTATCTGGGGAACCGTATTATGGGCACGTTATTTTACGGCTTAGTGGGCTAAAAACAGTAAAAGAGATAAAAAGCCAGAAATTCATCAACAAAAGCAGGTTTTGGCTAATTTAACAGTTCCCAATACCCATTTACCTGTATATACTCACAGTCTGACTGTATAAACAAACAGGGGAACGGGATGAAAGCACTGACAGCTCGACAACAGCAAGTTTACGATCTGGTGCGTGACCACATTTCGCAAACGGGCATGCCACCAACACGCGCTGAGATAGCAGCAAGTTTGGGTTTTCGTTCGCCTAATGCGGCAGAAGAACATTTAAAAGCCTTAGCTCGTAAAGGGGTAATTGAGATTGTTTCTGGAGCTTCCAGAGGCATTCGTCTGTTGTTAGAAGAAGAATCCGAAGATTTAGGACTTCCTCTGATTGGACGTGTTGCTGCTGGCGAACCATTGCTTGCACAAGAACATATTGAAAGCCATTACCAAGTCGACCCAGAATTATTTAAACCACACGCAGACTTTTTATTACGCGTAAATGGTATGTCGATGAAAGATATCGGTATCATGGATGGTGATTTACTTGCGGTACATAAAACACAGAATGTCCATAATGGGCAAATTGTTGTGGCACGTATCGAAGATGAAGTTACTGTTAAACGCTTTAAGCAACAAGGCAATCGCGTTGAGCTTATTGCTGAAAACTCTGATTTTGCACCAATTGTGGTTGATTTACGCGAACAGAATTTTACTATCGAAGGTCTAGCTGTTGGGGTTATCCGTAACAGTGACTGGCATTGATGATGAGTGATTGAGTCTGGCAGCAGACTCAATATCTCTATTTTTTGAATAGCCTTTCTTTATATAGCTATTTTCATACTGTTTTTCTTTATATAGCCATCTTCCATGTTGCTATATAGCTTCCTTTATTTTACTTCCTGTAGACCACTTATTCTATATCACTTCTTTTTTGAACTGACCGTGGCGTGATGGTTATGTTCACAGTGTTCATGATCTTGGCAATTGGAAATCTCAAAACATTTTTGACATAAACCATGGTTTTCTACCACCGTATGCCTGAGATGAAAATGATTTTCTTCCGCTAGTGTGCTAATCGCTTGTTCGATAGTCGTGCAGTCACTTTCGGTCACATTGCCACAATTATCGCAAATCAACATCACTGAAATATGGCTTGGATTATCCACATGGTGACAAACCACATAGCTGTTTGTGGATTCAATTTTATGAATAAATCCTTGTTCCATGAGGAACTCTAAACCGCGATAAACGGTAGGGGGTTTAGCCTGAGGCTCTATTTCACGCAGTAAATCTAGTAGATCATAAGCACTGATCGCACCGTGTTGCTGCGCTATTAATCGCAGAACAGTCTCTCTTTGTGGGGTCAAACGCACGCCTCGAGACTGACAAATACGTTCGGCCGTCGTAAGCAGCATGTCTTCACTGATTGTTTTCATCTTGTTTGGCCCCACCTAGATAGCTTCAAGTTTTTATTACTGTTTAGTTTACCATAACTTCCATTTCTGTTGTGTTTGAAATGGTGGTGATGAAATAAACAATTTTTTACTAAATTGAATACGCAATTTTAACTTTAATAAAGGCAACATTAATAAAAAATGAACTCCTTATTTAAGAGATGGTTTTTTCTATTTTAAATAAATCATTAATTGCTACATTTTAGTTAATAATTGGGTGTTAAATTTAACCAAATAAAAACAATTATTGAAATTCATTGTTACTATTTAGCGTTGATTTTAATTAAGACTTATCTTACCCCTTGTTTCTTGTGTAGCGATTACTGACGCGAAAAAGACACCGGGTAGATGTTAAATCTAATAAATTTACATCTGTTCGGTTTATTAAGTTGTATTTAAATATAAATATAGATTTTTATATTTATAGGTTTTTTGCAATATTTAGACATTTTTATAAATGCAAAATGAAGTCTTCATATAAATCTTTCTAAGTAATTCATCATTTCTTTAGATTTAAGTACTCATTCAGTGGGTAAAAGTTGTCTTTGCTCATTTTTCCGATATAAAAAACCAAGTCAACGCTTTATTTGGGTGGTTTTTGACAACATATGTCACGTATGTAGAATTGACATCAGAAAATATCACAAGGTAGTTATCAGAATTCATTTAGTGTTCTATATCAATTTTAATTAATTACTGAATGACTCAGTAATTAATTTAGAAGTGAGAATGTTGGCTTAATGATTTCTGTTTTTTAAATCACATAAATGAGATGGAGCTCGTTTATACAAAAAAATCTCTAACCTGAATGAAATTCATCAAGTAGGAAAGCTAGAGGAATTTTCAAGGGTGCACTGATTAAGTAAATAGACTTAATTTTGCATCAGTGGAAACAGGAAAGAGAAAAAGAGAAATAGCAGTTCCTACTCATTTAAAGGAAAACTTTTATGAAACTGAATAAATTAGCATTAACTCTAGCTTTAGGTTTAGGTGTTGGCGTTTCAGGTGTTGCTTTAGCTGCTGATCCAGTAGAAAGCTCACAAGGTGAAATCCGTTTTACTGGTTTCATTAACGACGTTCCATGTTCAATCGATGCTGACAACCTGAAGCAATTAGTTGAATTCGGCGAAATCGCGTTACACGAACTGACTTCTAACCAATTCCGTTCAGACAGTAAAGCGTTCGATATCGTTCTGAAAAACTGCTCTACTGAAACTTACAAAAACGCAAAAATCACATTTACTGGTTCTACAGTAAACGGTTTCCAAGGCTTCACTGGTGACTTACTGGGCTTAGGCGGTAAAGTTAAAAACGCTGGTATCGTAATCACTAACGGCGCTGACAAAATCGTTGAATTCGGTAAAGCATTCCCAGGTACTGGTGACGGCTACGCGTTAAACAATGGTGACGGTTCACAAACTACTCTGCACTTCGCAGCGTACGTTAAAGGTAACGAAGATCCAACTCAAAAAGCTACTACAGGTCGTTTTGACACTGTAGCTAACTTCAAAATTGTTTACCAATAATAGTCAGTTCCTATAGAGAACAATATGGCGTAGTCATACGCCATATTTCTTATATCGTCTTCACTGTATTTGTTTGTATAGGCGCATAGTTAATGAAAAGCATGAAGCTAAATCTAATTACAAAATTAATGCTTTTAATGTTAACGCCAATGGTTGCATTCTCTGAAGAGGCCGTTGATTTTAACACCGACTTCATTGATTCTGAAGGTAAAGAAAACGTCGACTTCAGTAAGTTCTCTCATGCCAACTATGTCCCTCCTGGGGATTACTCTTTAGCGATTGAAGTTAACCGCGCTAAAGTTTCTATGGAACAACCTATCACCTTTTTTAATCCTAATTACGACGACAAAGTTTCGTTGGCATGTATCACGCCTGAAATTTATGCATTATTGGGATTAAAAAAGGAGTGGAATAGCCAAGTCAAATGGCTAGATGATGGAAAATGTTTGGATATTCGCTCAGTTCCGGATATGACCATTCAAGGGGATTTGGCAAAGAACGTTGTACAGTTCAATATTCCTCAGGCCTACATGGAGTACTCAGACCCTGATTGGGACCCACCATCTCGTTGGGATGACGGGATTATGGGTGCATTTATTGACTATAACGCGACAGGACGCGTTGTTAATAGACAAACCGGCGATAAAGGAACGAAATCAGGTCTGACGGCCACAGGGACAATGGGTGCAAACTTCGGTGCATGGCGTTTGCGTGCCGATTGGCAAACTCAAAACGGTGAGCTGAATAAAGGTAGTAAATCATGGTCTTGGAACCAATTATACGCCTATAGAGCGATTCGTTCACTGAGTGCGCGTTTGACGATCGGGGAGCAATATTTAGCGTCAAACCTGTTTGACAGTATTCGTTATCTTGGTGCGAGTTTAGAAACCAACGAATCCATGCTGCCACCTCGCTTACAAGGCTATGCGCCTGAAATTGCAGGTGTTGCAAAAACGAATGCGACAGTCATGGTAAAACAAGATGGTCGTATTATTTATCAAACAGAAGTTAGCCCTGGTCCATTCCGTATTCAGGATGTGAACTCATTCGGTGGCGGTACGCTGGATGTAGTGATTCAAGAGCAAGATGGCACAACAAGCAGCTATCGAGTGGAAACCTCTCGACTGGGTACGTTGACACGCCCTGGTCAGCTGATTTATCAATTTGTGATGGGTAAACCGACAAAAGATGACCATGATACTCAAGGCCCTGGATTTAGCATGGGATCGCTCTCTTGGGGGGCGACAAACAATATCACGGTTTATGGTGGTTTACAGGCATCATCTGAATATCAAAACGTTGCATTTGGTTTAGGTCGTGACTTTGCGCCATTTGGTGTTTTATCGGGAAACATCAACATTTCTCGTGCGCAAATGGGGCGACTGGATGACAATGAAACGTTAACCGGTAACTCTTATAACCTGACGTATTCTAAGCAGTTTGATGAAATTAACAGCCAGATTACGTTTGCGGGTTATCGATTCTCTGAACGAAATTATATGTCAATGAGTCAGTTTATTGACCGTCGCTATAAAGGCGATAAAGGCGATAAGGTCGATAGCGGTAAAGAACTTTATACCATTATTTTTGGTACGGCGTTCCCGGATTATAACGCCAATATGTATTTGAACTATTCGCACCAAACCTATTGGAATAGAGCATCAACCAACCAGTATAACTTTACGCTTTCAAACTATTTTGATATTGGCAAAGTAAAAAATATCAGCCTGAGTTTAACAGCTTATAAAACGAAATCACGTGACCGTGATGATGATGGCGTTTATTTAAACCTCATGATCCCATTAAATAAAAATGAGTCGAGCATAAGTTATTCCAGTTCCTTTTCTGGGGGGAATAACTCTAATAACGTTAACTATTATAGCCGAATTGATAATCGCTCTTCTTACTCTGTATCTGCAGGTAACTGGGATAAAGATAAAGTCACGACCGCGGGTACATATAGTTACGATGGCGATAGAAGCCAGCTGAATTTGAGTGGTACCTATATTCAGGATAACCAAACCGCCGTTTCTATGCAGTTAAAAGGCGGTATGACGATGACACCTGAAGGTGGCGCGATACACCGTAATAACTCAGTTCGTGGCGGATCCAGAATATTAGTCGATACTAATGGTGTCGCAGATGTACCCATCTTAAATGGAGTAACACCAATAAAAACTAACCGTTACGGTAAAGCGGTGGTCACCAGTGTGATGGACTATAACCGTAATAACTTAAATATTGATCTGAAAAATGTGCCGGATAATGCAGAAGCGCTGCAATCCACACAGTATGCAACTCTGACAGAAGGTGCCATTGGTTACCGTAAATTCAATGTCATCACGGGTGAAAAATTAATGGGAATTATCAGCTTAGCTGATGGAAGCTATCCACCATTTGGGGCTTCAGTGAAAAATGCGAAAAAAATAGAAGTCGGAATTATTTCAGATAAAGGTTTTGTTTACTTAGCGGGTGTTAACCCATCAGAGTCGCTTGATGTGACATGGGGTGATGATACTTCATGCCATATTCAACTGCCTGAAAAATTAGATAGCAACATGGAGCATGATGTTTTACTGCCATGTAAATAATTAAAAAAAATTTTTAACGTCAACGGTGAATATATGAATTTATTAACTAAACGCAATGCGGTCGCTATTTTAAGTGCCTCATTATTGGCTCAATCAGCTTATGCAGCCATTGCTATTGATAGAACTCGTGTGATTTACAACGAGGGCGATAAATCAGTGAGCGTAGGTTTAAGTAATGAACACAAAACCAGCCCTTATTTGGCGCAAGCATGGATAGAAAATGATAAAGATGAAAAAGTAAATTCACCTTTTATTGTGACTCCGCCAGTACACCGACTTGAGGCGGATTCAAAAAGCCAAATTAAAATTCAGTCTGTACCTGCTATCGCTAAATTACCGAAAGATCAGGAAAGCGTTTATTACCTAAACGTGCGAGAAATACCACCGCGCAGTGAGAAAGCCAATGTATTACAAATTGCGTTACAAACAAAAATTAAACTGTTCTATCGTCCCGCTGCGATTGCAACGAAAGATAGAATGGAAACTATTCCTCAAGAAAACGATATTAAACTGGTGAAACAGGGTAGTGGATATGTCGTTAAAAACCCAACCCCTTACTTCCTATCAGTCACTAAACTCAGCAAAGGTAAGACAGAAGTTGCCGATTTTGAACCTATTATGGTTCCACCTCGTGGTGAAACTAGCTTAGGAAAAAATACAGGGGATATCGGGGCATCACCAACCTTAGTATATCTCAACGATTTTGGCGGTACGATTGACTTGAAATTTAACTGCAGCGCGGTTGAGTGTTCTGTCGTACCTAGAAAATAAGGTCTACCGCTATGATGTCTATTAAAAATTTAGCCAAGGTATTATTGATATCATCGACTCTTTTTACGTCAGGTGCCCTTGGATTTTCAGGCTACCTGTATGTAGAAATTAAAGGTGTCGTCTTATCCAAACCCTGCCAGATTAATAATGGACAAGCCATAGAAGTCGATTTTGGCGATGTCATGACAACGCGTATTGAAGGTGAAGTGTATAAACAGCCAATGGACTACACCATTACCTGTAAAGACGGCGTTCAGCCAAAATTGAATATGTATATTGACGGCACGCCCGCTGCATTTGACCAGCGGGTGCTTAAAACGAGTGTCGATAATCTCGGTGTCCTTTTTAAGGCGGATACCAGCGATTTCCCATTAAAAACTAGGCGTGCCTTTAACTTTGCATCACCGACTAAATTATTTGCGGTGTTGGTGAAGAAAAGCGGTACTGATTTGCCAGCGAAAGCCTTCACGGCTAATGCGACACTCAAAGTTGAGTATCAATAAGGGTGATAAACATGCGGGACATTTATAAGCTTATTGGGGTGTTTTTACTGTTTATCTTATTTCCTTTCTCTTCAACGGCGAGAGATAACGAAACAGACATTCTGATTAAAGGTAATTTAATCACGCCGCCACCGTGCCATATTGATAATGGTAAAGATATTGAAGTGGAGTTTGGTAACGTTTCCATTAAATCCATTCAAGGTAATGCTCAAAAGAGACAAGTCAATTACCAAATCCAGTGTGAAGAAAACAAGAACAATTGGGCCATGTATTTAACATTAAATGGCGCAAAAAGTGCATTTGATACTAATGGGTTGAATACAGGAATTACCAATCTTGCGGTTAAATTTCAACTGGGCGATCAAACTTTAGATTTAGGCAAAAAATATTTAATTAACCCAAGTAACCCTGGGGTACTTTGGGCTGTATTGGTTCGTGATGGTAATAAAGAGCTGAAAACGGGCGACTTTATTGCAAACGGAACCATGCTAGTGGAGTACCAATAATGAATAAGAAAATACGTTTTGGAATTTTATTTGCATTACTGGGAAACCTCGCTGCGGTAGCAACGATGCCTGCACAAGCTGCGCAGAATAATATGAAAATCAAAGGGACGCTGGTGAACGCACCTTGTGTGGTGTTACCAGAAAATTCAAAGGTTGAAGTCGATTTTGGTGATATCCGACTGTTGGATATCTATGAGCCGGGATTTCAATTTCCGAATGAATCCTTCACGTTAGTGTTGTCAGATTGCGATTTGACCATTGCGCAAAAGGTGAAAGTAAAATTCTCAGGAACTGAAAACTTACTGTTGCCAGGTTCCCTCGCGTTGACGGGCAGTGATTTAAACCCTGGATTAGGTGTTTTTATTGAGTTGGCGGATGGAACTCCGATGAAAATTAACCAATTTTCATCGCTAATGCCAATCAGTAAAGCAGGTAAGAATGAATTACAGTTTAATTCATTTATCAAAGCGACATCGGATGTTGTGAATAATAAACAAGTGAAAGTCGGTAAAATATCAGCCACTGCAACATTTATATTTGAGTACGAGTAATTTTATTATCAAAGTTTATGGCTTTGATTTAATTAAGCTTTATTAAGTAAATAAAGAGAACTGAAATGGGAAAACGAATTCAAAGGTTATTTTTAATACCGTTGCTTTTTATAAGCTCTCTTGGTTATGGGTCGACATATTTTTCGTATGTTGAAGACATTGTCTCTTCAGGGAGTAGCCATACCTATTATTACCAATTTGATTATTGGAGAGCTAACTCTCCTACGGAACCAAATCCATGTGTTTCTGTTCTAGGTTCTGGTGGCGCTAGGAACTGTTATTTTACGATTAACCATTTACATACAGCGCCAAATATTGGGGGAGCAGGGTCTCGTAAAGACTGGGAGTGTTCCATAAATTTCGCGACTTACCCGACGATGCAATCAATTATTGATGCAGCGCAAAATCAATGTGGTTTAAGTTTTCCTAAAAGAGGGGATAGTCGTCACTCCGGAGCGATTACAGCAGATGAGTGTGTCGGTATCTTTTTAGATACAAACCGCACTAGTAGTTCTGCGAAAATGCTACCCGGTGGGATCTGTGGTATTGCGCCACCACCTGCCGGTAAGTGCTATTTCAATTATGTTGCAAATAACCGAATGGAATTAGATCACGGTACATTGAACACTGGGGATCTGAATGGAAATACGCAGCGTGGATTCTTCTCGATTGTTTGTAACCAAAACATGCGAGTAAAAGTTTCTTCAAATATGTTGCAAGAGTATGTGAATTTACGTCCGAATGGTGAATTGATGTCACGAGTGACATTGAACGGTCAACCGGCTTGGTTTGGCACGATTATCAATGCAAGAGCAAATACGAATGAGCTTGTGACAGTAGAATCTGTATTGAAAACGAATGGTACGGTTGCAGCGGGTAACTTTAGTGGTGTAATTACACTGGTAATGACCATTCCATAATGTAAAGCGTTAAGAATTTTGTATTCGTCATTTTCCCATGTTGACGGTTTTGCCTACTTAAACGTAAATGTTGGTAGGCTTTTTTTTAATCTTTTTTATTTATTCTAAAATACGCATTTCTAATATAGAACTTATTAAGCTTTATGCTTATTCAACATAACAGGTGAAGGCAGAATAGGCCTCATCCTTCAAAATATAAACATTATCTTCCATTCTAGTCACATTTACATAATATTTTATTTTGTCTTTTTCCAATTGAATGAAATTGGCAAATACGTCATTAGGGGTGCTATCAGAGTTTGTCACTGATGAGGAATTCATCACGATTAAATAATTACCTTTTTTATCTACCGGTGTATAGGAAAAATAAATAGCACGATCTAATCGATAAATGGTTTCTTGGTTTTTTATATAACCATAAAAATTCATTCTGCCATTATGATTGTCTGAAACCTGTAATGACATTTTAGATTTAAGGATAATACCATCCGGTGTGCCATTTTCTTTTATCCAAACAATTTCAGAATGACAAAGTTTTACATCATCTTTATCTTTTGCAAAGGTAACATAAGTAATGGGGATAATAACCGCAGCTAGAGCCGCAGTAATAAGATACTTTTTCATTTAAATTCTCTGATCGTTAATAGAAACACAGTCAAACTTATTATTTTTTTCTTTACAAACGCTAATTGCAGCATTTTTATCGAATGAGTAAGAGGCATTGACATCTGAAAGAACAATAATTCGTTTTGGTTCTTCGCAGGCAATATTATATTTATCTAGCTTTTTATTAATAAAATCGAGATTGGTTTTTTTTGCCTGTTCATTTATTTTGATGGGAGATTGAAATACGCAATTATCTCGGCTTCCAAATGTTGTATAGCTATTCCTTTTATCATTATTTGGTTTTAGTGTATTGATAAATAAGTAAAATGATCCAATAAAGATGAATGAAATGATAGCGAATAAAAGCATCCTACCTTTTAGATTACTATTTTTAGTGGCAATGATTTCTGAAGTTGCAATGGGTTTCGTCTTTGAATTATCGGTGCTATTACTTATTGAAGTATTAAGTTCTAAAATTTCATTTTCACCCTCTGAAATAGCGACTTTTGTCAGTTCAGTATTTTGGGGTATTAGCAAATTCTTAGATGGGGTGACAAGTGTTTCTGTTATTCCATAATTATCTGAAGTGATAATTTCATTGGATACAGTTTGCTTGTTGTCATTATCCATTGCAATACTGGATAGATGACTATCAATTCTAAATCCTTTTTTGGGAACCGTAACAATTGTTTTTGGATCAATACCAACCAGCTCAAGCTTTTTCCTTATTTCGCTGATATAGGTGTTTAAATTATTATTTGATCCAACCAGACCATATTCTTCCCAAACATTTGTAAGAAGTTCGTCTCGAGTAGCAATACCTTTCTTTAAATTTAATAAAAGAATTTCACCAAATAATCGAGCGGCAGGTTTAGATAATTCAATATGTTGATCTGGATCATCTTTTAGAAAAATACGACTTGTCCTGTGTTCAAAAATAAACTTGTTATCGATTGTATAATCATGTTTTTCAATCATAGTTATCTTCTGCTCTCTGAAATTCAAATAATTCAATAGCTAAGCCACTATTAATTAGTGGCTTAATGTAATTTAAGTTAAATTTATTCTAGGGATTTATATATTTTTATTAATTTAATTATAGGTATAGTCTAAATAGGGATTGGAATAACTTCAAGTATTCGGAGATGAGCTTTTTTGCTGTAAATTAGCAAAAATATTGATTTGAATATCATATTGGAGTAATAAACTAAATAAAATATTATTGCTAGTTTATTATTATAAATATATTCGTTTTCGTTGTTATATCGGTAGATAAAACTAAATTTCTAGCGCGATAAGTAGAGTTATTTATAAGAATTATCCTAAGGGATTTCGCTTAATTCTATTTATAGGTGAAATTAACTGATAAGACAATTTATTTCTCAATTTATAAGGCAAGAAAGTAATATCTTGCCTTATAAAATTAAGTATTAGTATTTATATTCAATTCCTAGCCAATAGTTGCGACCTTCTTCTATATAGCCATCAGTATATTCATAAGACTTGTCGAACAGGTTGTTGACTGAGCTGTTCACAGATAGCCCATGCCCTAAGTCATAATCCACGCGGAGATCAGTTTTGGCGAAGCCGCGTACCTTATCTTCACTGTCCACATAGTTAAATGCCCAGCTTCTGGCTTCTTCTGTAATCGTAATGCTCATTGGCTGATATGGGGTAAATTTCACCCAAGCAAACGCTTTGTGGGTTGGCAGCTCTGCAACATGGCGTACGCTATAGTGTTTCGGATCCGCGTGGATATAGCTGTAGTTCATACCTGCTTCCATCCAATCGGTGATTTGCCCTGTAGTGCCTAAATCCGCGCCGATATAATCCACTTTGCCGCTATTACGGTTTTGCAGTAATGCGCCACCTTTTTTATTTTCGCCTACATGGTGCGCCATGATGGCATCAGAAACGTGGTTATAGTAGGTACTTGCTGTATAGCTCCACACTGGAGTGAAATGCCCTTTATAAGTTAAATCAAAGGTCAGTGCACGCTCAGCATCTAAATGTGGGTTAATGAGGAATGAATCATCATTCTTCATTTTATTTTCGGTGTAGCGCTCTTTTTGTGTCGGGAAACGTGTTCTTTCGGATACAGAGAATTGAACGGTATCTTCATTTTCTAAATGGTAACGGGCCATCATCTCCCAGTTGAAGGTATGTTGGTTGTTATTGTCATAATGTTGAACGCCTTCCATTGCACCGGTTTTTTTATTGTATATATAGCGTTTTCCATCATCACTATCACGCCAGTCATAGCCAATTCCGCCGATGATATCGAGCTTATCTGTCGCAACCCATTGGTATTCGGTAGAGACAGACCAGGTTTGATCTTTATAACGGTCAAATGGGTTGGTTTTATTACTGCGAGAGCGGTGAACGTCTTCTTTCCAGTGTGCGGCAAATGACAGCATATCTAATTCACGTACAGTAAAGTCTGCACGCAAGTCTGCACCGTTGCTGTAGTCATCATAGCGGCTGTAGTTATAATTACCTTTTTGATAATCCTTGACGGATTTGTACTGGTGCAGCGTGTTTTTGAATGAATCGTGATAAACGCGGCTTTGCAGTGCAATACCATCAGTGACTTGGGTGGTGCCATTAAAGTAGATGCTCTCTTTATCATAAGCTGGCCACTGCCAGATCTGCTGCTTATCAGAGTTGGCATTCGGCGCGCTGTTTTTGTCACCATCTTGCTTAATATAAGTCACCACATACTCATCGGCTTCTCGTGGCGTCCAGCCCATTTTCAGCATCAAACGCTTATCATCGGTGGCGGAGTTAGTGCGGCGTCCATGCGTTCCCGCATACGGGTTATTATCATCAGAGCTAGGTAGACCCATAAAGCGCTGCTTATATTGGCTACCACTGACTTGAATAAAACCTAAATCATTGCGACCACCAAGGCGGGCGCTAACGTTATGGGCATTATCTGCACCACGCGCAAAGCCTTGGTTCAGGCTGATATTCGCTTCGAACGGTTTTTTTGGGGTCGCGGTGGTTAAGTTGATGGCGCCGCCCATTAAGTTCGGACCTTGTAACAGGGACGTATACCCCGTAGAAAGCTCAACACTTGCCAGTTCACTGGTCATAAAACGCCCAAGGTCAAGGGTACCGTCATAAGGAACATAGGTCGGGATACCGTCAAAGAAAACAGGCACTTGGCGGCTATCAAAACCACGTACATTCACTTGAGTCTCATTACGGTTACCGGATTTTTGGATCGCCACGCCGGGTAGGGTGCTGAGAGCTTGAGCCACGTTGGTTTTATTGAGTTGCTTCATTTGCGACTCAGTGATCACGTTAGCATCAGCGGCGAGTGGGGTACTCCAGACTGACATCACATCGCGGCTCGCGTCAGCTTGTGCCTGATTATTCTCTGGAGAGGTCGTTGCTGCTTGCCCCTGTGTTGCGAATAACGCCATTCCTATCAAATAGGTAATTTGTTTTATTTTCATTATTAATAATTTCCAGTTAGTTTTTCCTGCGACTTATATCGATATATTTATTTTTATATAACGATAGGCGTCGCTTTTGCCATAAAACACTATCCCGCGGTGAGCCGCAGGATAAGGTTTTAAATCTATGTATTTGGGTCGTTAAGATTTAAATATCTGTACTTTGATGTCTCTCGGGTTTGCGTAATAGGGAGCTGAAGTGATCAACAGAGGAACACCCGCTTGGGCGAAACTTTCGATAGTTTGCAAGTTAACGCCACCGGCAATGGATAATCGGCAGCGGGATTTTTTCTCATTCACCAAGCGTTGTAATTGCTGAATCTGCTCCACAGGAAGTTTATCCAGCTGGACAATATCGGCGTTGGTATCAATGGCAAGCAGAGCTTGCTGATAATCATCGGCTTCAACGATGATCTGCTTCTCAGGCGCGGCCGCTCGTAACGTATCGACATGAGATTGCCAATCATCGGGATTTGTAAGGCAGTTGCGATGATTGGTAAAGAGCAAGATAGTTTCTGCGCTGCCAGCACGATGGACAATGCCGCCACCAGCGAGGATCGCGGTTAACGCAAGGGGCTTGGTCGCGGGAATGGTTTTCCGTGTGCAAGCGAGCTGCCCATTAGGGTGATATTTTTTTAATATCGTGACCATTTGATGGGTGTAGTGACTGACGCCACCACACCATTCAAGGACATTCTGGACTGCCTTCCACCCTTGATGCAGTGCTTCAACCGAGCCAGACGCGTTAATCAAGCGGCTTTGTGGCTCCACAATATCTCCGTCACGAAATAGGCATTCGCTGCGTATGCCCAGCTTTGTGAGTATACGTTGGGCGATATCCAACCCGCTTACACAGCCGCCAAGTTTCGAGGTAAAGGTCATGGTGCCTTGCTGGGTGTGTAAGCCAAGCGCGCGGCTGGTGAGATCCCCATACTGGATATCATCGAGAAGCAGCTGGTCAATTAGGGTGTCAGGCAAGTAAATCATAATGTTAGTTCCACTTCATCCACCACATCCCATGAGACCATCGCCCAATCGCGGGATGGGAACGGCAGGGCTTTACCATCGGCGGTTTGTTTCTCGTAGTAAGCGCGCAGCTTTTCAGTTTCTTCTTCGGTGAGATCTTTGAGCGACCAGTTTACGCTGTCGATAAATGCATCCACGTTATCGAATCCACCCCGATTTGGACTTTTAATAAAGTCGACACGGGCATGGATCCCCATTTGATGCAAGACATTCACGGCATAGATATAGGTTGGCAGACTAACCACTTCGCGCCCAATTTCGCGGATAATTTTCTCATCAATAAATGTCGGGTTAACGGTATGGGTGGTATACACGCGTAGGTTAGTTTGGCGGTTGAGCTTTAACATTGCGGCTTTTAGGTCATCCACGAGGGTAGAACGGGAGGCCACCGAAATATCGGCTTTTGGTAAATCGTCCCAGCTATCTTCCCACGCAAGGGTTTTAAATTGCGCATTGGTGACATTCATCTCTTTGGCGCGAATATTGGCCATTTCGAGCATACCTGCACTGTAGTCAATGCCGGTGACAGATTGAAATTGGTTAGCGAGATAAAGGCTAATAGAGCCAGGTCCACATCCCACATCCAGCAAGGTTTTTGCACCCGTAAAATCCATTAATTGGCGAAAGCGAATTAAGTATGGGTCGTTCGGATTGGCACAGTTTTGCGCCATTTGGTGGGCTTTTTTATCCCAATGTTCTGGTTCTTTGCGTGTGCGTTGGGCTTGTTGCATATGCTGCTGATACATCGCGGCAAAATCGAGTTGGTGAATAAGCATGATCCCTGACCTTAACAAGTAAAATTGAGTGGAAGCTGAAAATGCGCCGTAATACTCGGTGCATCGATATTATAGAGTTCTGCCAAGTTAGTGAGCGTTAACATACTTTGAGTCGAGCCTTGCCGTGCCTGCTGTTGTTTGTTTAATAAAATCACATGGTCGGCAATGGCAGCGGCATGTTGGGGGTGATGGGTGGACATTAACACCGTGATCCCATGCTGCTTTAGTGTTTCGATATGCTGTAACAACCGAATTTGATTGCCAAAATCGAGACTGGCGGCGGGTTCATCCATAATCAATAACTTGGGTTTTTGTACCAAGGCTCTGGCAATTAAAACCAGCTGCTTTTCCCCTCCGCTGAGGGTGCTATACAAGCGCTCTGCAAGGTGAGCAATGCCAAATTGGGTCAATTGCGCGATGGCACTGACTTTCTCTTTTTCACCGGGTACGCTGAACGCTGAGAGATAGGGGGTGAGCCCCATCATCACCATATCGACCACCGAAAACGTAAAGGGCGTATCGTGAGCTTGGGGTACGTAAGCAATCACTTTCGCGATATCTCGCTGTTTCAGCCGGCTGATGGATTGTCCTTGCAAGCGTATATCTCCATCAATGGCAGGAAGTAACCCTAATAAGGTTTTCATTAAGGTGGTTTTTCCGCACCCATTCGCGCCCAGCAAGCAGGTCATCTCACCTTCAGGTAAATGCAGGTTAATGCCTTCAATAATGGCTTGGTGGTGGTAGCCAATCGCCACATTGTCTAGGGTTAAAATACTCATTTAACCCGCCTTGTTTGTAGCAAAATGGCTAAGAAAAAGGGTGCGCCCACGGCGGAGGTTAAGATTCCGAGCGGTAACTCAATGGCTGCAATGGTGCGAGCTAGCGTATCGGTGATCAGCAGTAAAATAGCGCCGATAGCCATTGCTGCAGGGAGCTGATAGCGGAAGTTAGCACCCACTATCATTCGCGTAATATGGGGAACAATCAATCCTACCCAGCCAATAATGCCAGCTATCGACACGGTGCTGGCGGTAATCAGGGTTGCGCTAACAATCAAAATGGTGCGATTGAGTGTGACATTTACGCCTAAACTTTTGGCTTCTTCATCGGATAAACTTAGCAAATTCATGCGCCAACGCAGCATCAATAATGGCACGAAACCCACGATCATAATGGGCAGCACTGACCATAAATCTTGCTGAGTAATGGAAGATAATCCACCGAGTAGCCAGAACGTGATAGAAGGAAGCTGCGTGTAGGGGTCGGCTAAAATTTTCATTAATGAGATGGCGGAGCCGCAAATTGCACTGACGGCAACCCCAACTAGCACAAGGGATAGAATAGGATCGTGCTGGCGGGCTAGGCGAGCAATCAGATACACCACCGCCACCGTGATAAGCCCACCCACAAAAGCAAACAGTTGGATAGATACCAGAGATTGTCCGAGAAATATCCCTAAAACAGCTCCGACGCCCGCCCCTGCGGAAACGCCTAAAATATCAGGGGAAACGAGAGGGTTACGAAACATACCTTGATAAGCCGCGCCAGCAATCGCTAGCCCGCCTCCAATCAAGATGGCGGCTAAGACGCGTGGAAAGCGAATTTGCCAAAATACCGTATTGCTACGAGGATCATCGACGGGCGCTTGAGTAAACAAGTGATAGAGCTCTTCCAAGGTTAGTGAGTATTTACCACTGGTTAATGCCATCAGAAAACAGAGTAGCAAAATAGCCATCAATAATAATGGCTTAGTTTTGGTATTGAGCCAGCTCGCCGTCATGACCTTTCCATTAGCAAGTCGACCTGCTCTTGAGTGAGCGATGAATGGTAGAACAGCTCAAAAAATTGTCTTAGATCGTGAGTCATCGTCTCTTCAACCGCTTTATCAAAGTGACTTTGTAAGCGTCTCATGCCCAGTAAACGGTTGATCCCTGGTGGACCATCTAACCAACCGAATGGCATCCCACTGAATACGAACAGGTTATTCGATGAGATGGCTTTGAGTCCTGCCCATAATGGCGAGCGAGTAATTAATTCAACAGATTCATCATATTGGGTGATGATAATATCTGGCTCCCACTGGTACAGCTGTTCCATGGAAACATCGGTCAAACCGTGGAATCCATCGATGTCCACCACATTACGAAAACCGAGCATTTCGATGGCTTCAGTATGAATAGAACCTTTTGTGCCGGTTTGTAGTCCTTTTGCACCTCTGGCGAGGTAAAAACTGAGGGGTTTTTGTTGTTGAGTCAGTGCAAATTGCTGCGCATTGCTAAGATAGCGTTCTGCTACCATACTCAGTTTTTCAGCTTGCTGATTAACATTCAATAGACGACCAAGTTGACACAGCTGTTGCGGAGCATCAATCAGCTTACCATCCATCAGCAAATACGGGATCCCCGTTTGTTTGGCGACTTTTTCCGCTTGGGAACGGTAGGTTTCATCGATATTGCCAGTATCGAGGATCAAATCAGGGTGATAAGCCAATAATTGTTCAAGGGATAACGTGCTACCTCGTCCCGCAAGACGACCATAAACAGGCAAATTCATCCATTGTGGCGCAAATAGTTCACTATTCCCTTTTTTCAAGTTAATCGAGGCAAAACCCACCATTTTTTCTGGGGTGAGGGCAAACATCAGTAAGTCTGCGGGCGGACCCGCCGTGATCACCTTTTGAATGTTACCATTTGCAGGTAAAGTACCGAATAATGCCTCTGCGACAGGGCTGCGACTAAATGCAGGTAAACTGTAGTATGCCGCAAGGACAGCGCAGGATTGGATAAAATGTCTTCTGTTCATTGCCATAATTAACATCGTTATACTTATATTTATATAGCGCGAAAATTAGCGAAGTCAGGCAACAGAGTCAACAGTAAAAATGAGATAGCACTGAAAAGTCGATGTTTCTGTGATTTAAAGCAATATCAAGGATTGATATCCACTGGCAGATCGCAGAACATAGCGAAATATAACGGCGTATTATAGATAATCTGGGATATATGAAGAATAAACGACCTTCTTTGCAAGATGTAGCCGACCGAGTCGGTATCACAAAAATGACGGTGAGCCGTTTCCTGCGAAATCCTGAGCAAGTTTCAGAATCCTTGCGCGGGAAAATTGCCAGTGCAGTGGAGGAATTAGGCTATATCCCAAACAAAGCGCCTGATATTTTGTCGAATGCCACAAGCCACGCCATCGGCGTTTTATTGCCATCATTAACTAACCAAGTTTTTGCCGAAGTGATCCGCGGTATTGAAGCCGTCACCGACAAACATGGTTATCAAACCATGTTGGCGCACTATGGTTATCGTGCAGAAAAAGAGGAAGAGCGCTTAACTTCGTTACTTTCTTACAATATTGATGGCGTGATTTTAGCGGAGCGTACCCATACCGAGCGCACCCTGCGCATGTTAAAAACGGCGGGGATCCCTGTCGTTGAAATTATGGACAGTATTTCGCCTTGTTTTGATGCCGCGGTAGGTATTGATAACTTTGAAGCGTCTCGCCAAATGACGCAGGCGATGATCGACCGTGGCTGCCGAAAAGTAGTCTATTTAGGGGCGAGGCAGGATGAGCGGACAATCATCCGTTTGGAAGGTTATGAAAAAGCCATGCTCGATGCCAAACTAACTCCGCGTAATTTAATGACTCAAGAGAGCTCCTCTTATTCTCTTGGCGCACAATTACTTCAAGAATGCCGCGTAAAATACCCCGATACGGATGGGCTATTTTGTACTAACGATGACTTAGCCATCGGCGCGATTTTTGAATGCCAGCGTTTAGGGATTAATGTCCCCAATGATTTGGCTATTTCGGGCTTCCATGGACACGATGTGGGACAGGTGATGACACCGAAATTAGCCAGTATCTTAACCCCTCGTGACCTTATGGGGCGCAAGGCGGCAGAAGTGCTGCTGGCAAGGATGCGCGGTGAAAAATTAGCACAGAAAAAATTCGATGTTGGTTTTAAGTTACTAACTGGTGAAAGTATCTAGTAAGGTTGCATCGAGTCAGCAAAACATTATTGCGATTACCATCACAATTCCGCTGTTTTCTTCACCTATCTAATTGCTAAATAAATATCCACTAGCAATAATGTTACCCGTAACCTGTTACCGGTAACATCCAGCCAGGGCACCGGAATAACAACCTAAATTAAATTTCAAATCTAGAATTAAATAACCTCTTTTCAACACCCGAGGAGTTTCCTATGAGTGATACCCAAAATCAAAACTACACATTTGTCTTAATGGGGGTATCGGGTAGCGGCAAATCCGCAGTGGCGAGTGGCGTTGCTCAGCAGTTACAAGCTGCCTTTTTAGACGGGGACTTTTTGCACCCGAAATCCAATATTATGAAAATGGCATCTGGACATGCACTGAATGATGATGACCGTCGTCCGTGGTTAGAAGCGCTGAACGGTGCCATTTTTGCAATGCAAAGAACCAATCAGGTTTCTCTGGTTGTGTGCTCTGCATTGAAAAAGAGTTATCGCGATATTCTTCGTGAAGATAATAAAAATCTCTATTTTATCTATCTGAAAGGCGATGCAGCAGTGATTGAAGAGCGTTTAAGAGCGCGTCGTGGTCATTTCTTTAAACCAGAAATGTTGAAATCACAGTTCGATACACTGCAAGAACCAGATACCCAAGAAGCCGACGCTTATGCGGTTGATATCCGTCCTGCGCTCAATGAGGTTATCGACAATACCTGTGCAACCATTCGTCAAATCATGACGGGAGATAAAGCATGAACGCACCAGTAGAAACATTAAGTACCTTAACATTGGTACTGACCGCCGTTGGCTCGGTGGTATTATTGCTATTTTTAGTGATGTACGCGCGTTTACACGCTTTTGTAGCGTTAATGATTGTGTCGATTGGCGCGGGTCTATTTTCTGGTATGCCAGTCCAAGATATCACTGCAACCATGCAAAAAGGGATGGCGGGAACCCTGGGATTCCTTGCTATCGTCGTCGCCTTAGGTGCCATGTTCGGTAAAATCTTGCATGAAACGGGCGCTTTGGATCAGGTTGCTCATAAGCTATTAGACCTTTTCGGTGAAAAGCGCGCGCATTATGCGGTGGGGATCGCCGGTTTAATCTGCGCACTGCCATTGTTCTTTGACGTGGCTATCGTGCTATTAATCGGCGTGGTATTTGCGGTCGCAAACCGTACTGGCCACAACGTAGTTCGCTTAGCAATTCCTCTGTTTGCTGGTGTGGCAGCAGCGGCAGCCTTCCTGTTACCGGGACCAACACCAATGCTGGTGGCGTCGCAAATGGGTGCAGATTATGGCTGGATGATCTTAATTGGTCTGTGTGCGGCTATCCCGAGCATGATTTTAGCGGGTCCACTGTTTGGTAGCTTTATCAGCAAGTTTGTTAGTATTGAAATTCCTGCTGACTACCAAGCACCACAAAGCACTAACGGCAAAATGCCAAGCTTTGGCTTCAGCTTAAGCCTCGTGTTGTTCCCATTACTGCTGGTTGGTTTAAAAACCATCGGGACTCACTTTGTGGAAAAAGGCTCGAATCTAGAAAACTGGTTAGAGTTTATTGGTCATCCATTTACTGCATTATTACTGGCATGTTTGCTGGCAATCTACGGCTTAGGCTTCCGCTACGGCATGGATAAAGAGCGCGTGATGGCGGTCTGTTCCGCAGCAATTCAACCTGCGGGTATCATCCTGTTAGTGACTGGTGCGGGTGGTGTATTCAAACAAGTGCTGGTGGACTCAGGTGTAGGTCCGGCATTAGGTGATTCGCTGATTGGTGCAGGTTTACCGATTGCTGTCGCGTGTTTCGTCTTAGCGGGTGCGGTGCGTGTTATCCAAGGTTCTGCGACTGTTGCTTGTCTAACGACTGTTGGTTTAGTCCTGCCTGTTATCGGTGAGCTAGGTTACTCTGGCGCACAACTGGCTGCATTAGCGATTTGTATCTCTGGTGGTTCATTAATTCTGAGCCATGTGAATGACTCCGGTTTCTGGTTATTCGGTAAATTTACAGGTGCAACTGAAGCTCAAACCTTAAAAACGTGGACTATCATGGAAACGATTTTAGGCACGACGGGTGCGATTGTTGGGATGATTTTCTTTACCTTCCTCTAAAACTGATTTCTCTCTATCTCTTCTGTAAAAAACAAAAGTCAGCTTACTTAGGTAGGCTGACTTTTTTGTATGTGAAGATAACGAAATAGGTTTATTTCAACATCTGATTAAACTGGCTATATAAAGCCTGTGCGCTTTTCTTATAACCATCCGCAGAGAAATGCACATTATCAGGACGGGCTAAACCTTGTGATGCCCATGCGCGGATAGAGCAAGGCCCGCCCATGTTCGCTTGCCAATCCCAAAACAGCGTATGTTCCTGAGCGGCAATGTTTTTCTGAATACGGATCACATCCATCAAATTCACCGGCATCTGTGCGCTACAACCCGCCGCATTACTGAATTTAATTGAGTCGCTAGGCCCCACTAGCATAATCACGGCATTAGGTGATTGCTGGCGGATCTGACGAATTTTATCCCGTAGATTTTGTTCGTAAGCCACTAAGTTCAGTGTGTCATTAAACGCTTCATTGGTGCCGAAGGCTAAAATCACCATATCTGGCGACATTTGAGCCAGCGTGGCGCTCCACTGTGGTTGCCACTTATCCAGCATGTTGATGGTCGCACCGTTTAAACCGATAGCAGATAACATCACACCGGGTTTATTCGAACGGACTAACCATCCACCCACTTTGAGATTACTTGTTGTTCCAACTGACACAGTTGATGGCAATTGCGTGCTCACTGGCGCAGAGAATTGCCAGCTATTTCCCGTGGCAGGTAAGGCAACTGTCGAAGATGAGGATGGCGAAACCTGCATCTGGGCACCATTCGAGCTTTGGTACAGTGCTTGTAAGCGATAACTATTTTGGACAGGCTGCAACGGTTTTAATAACACATTGCTCTTGCTACCTTGTGGCTCCGCTATCAATCCACCTAACGGGTAGTCAAAACGCTCGTCTTTGCGGCTACTGGAAAGTGACCAATCTGACTTATCACTGACGCGATTAATGGTGGCGGTGCGTTGACCCGGTACCGAAATTGGCGGTACAAAACCAGGACCTGCATCTCCATAACGTTGTTGGAACAATGCTCTTAATTCACCAGTGAAAAAATCTGCGGCCGTGTGTGAATCCCCTATCTGAACGATATGGACTTGTTGACCACCTTGGCGCAGTTTAGACGCCAATTGACTTAAATTGGGTTCACCGTTATTGACTAACTGCCCTTGCTCTGTAGGCGCTTGCCACTGAGTTTGCGACGTTTTGCCGCGTTTAGTATCAGGGGTTTGACAAGAGACTAAGCCTAATGACAGCAGGGTAATAACACTAGCTGTGAGTAGCTTGCTCTTGACCTGATTCTGGTTGTTCAGTTTCATGAGGTTCCTTGTCTTCCTCTTCGAAATGGATCAGTGAAAATACGCTTTCGGCAATCATTTGTTGCCCTTTACCACTGAAATGGATCCCATCACCACTGCGCAATTTTATAGCATTGCTACCATCCCCAATATAGTCGGAATAGTCGTCATTTTTATATTTAAAGACGTCATTAGCAGAAATGTACATTTCGCCATACTTCGCAACTTCGGTTTGGTAGAGACCGCGTAGGAACTTCATTCCATCGGAGAGAGTGTTTTTACGCATATTCGGTGGACCCACCCAAATCACATCGACATGATGTTGGCGTGCGGTGGAAAGAATTTCACTGATACGCGAACGATAGGTTTGCTCCCACTCTTCACTCTTGAATTTCACATACTTATAGCCCGATTGTGGTGGCATATCCCACGGGTCATTAGGACCTAAAAATACCACTAAGACTTTAATTTTCGGGTTATCGTTCAATGCTTTGGCAATGGTATCTGGCCAGTTAAAGAATTTAGGGTACGCGAGACCGGTACTCTGCTTACTTAAGTTAATACTCTCAATATTATACTTTTTCAACAGCATGTTTTTAACATGGGGAGCGACGCCCTGCATCATGGAGTCCCCAGCAAACAAGACTTGATCCCCTGCAGCAATATTGGCTATCTGTTTTTGAACAACAGGTTCTTCAGGCTGCGCAATAGTCACTCCTGCAAAGGTTCGACCTGAAATTTTAGCGCGAGCTTGAGGGCGTTTTAATAACTCAGGGAATGTGACCGATAAGCTCTCTGCGGGATGAATATAACCATTAACAAAGTGTAGCCCGACACGGAAATCTTGTGGGAAAACTAACGTTTCGTGGTTAGCAGCCATTTGGGCGGCAAGTTTATCTTCAGCGGCTTTTTGTCCAGATGCGTGATAGGCAAAAGTTGCCCCTGCTTCTTGGACACCATCATGTAACGCGCTCCCGTAATCCCAGACAGGGTTTCCACTGATTTTCGCCCATGGGGTATCTTGGTGATACTTTTGCTGCCAGAATCGCTCTAAGGAGCTTTGGTTTAACCAAATCAGTAGCAAGCCAGTGATGATGACAATCAGCACCACTTGTCCGGTTTTTTTCAGGTTATTTTTAAACTCAGAAGTTAGCATAGATAAATCCTGGCATTCCCGAAGGTGAAAGCATAAACATAATCGTCAACACGATGGCTAATGGGATTGGGTAATAGTACCAAGCGATATCTTGATATTTCTTGGCAACATACTGGTAGCCTTGAACGAAATAAGGGTAGGCGAAGAACAGTAACCAGAATGCAATCAGCAAGCCGAGGTTCGCGCTAATTGAGGCGATAAATCCAGGCTCAATAAATTGATTGAGCATCACCAGAGCATCATCAAACGATGGGCTACGGAAAAAAATCCATGCAAAGCAGACAAAATGGAAAGTCAGAATTCGTGCAAGTAATTTTGAAACATGGGAGTTGGGAATTAAGTGGGTTCTCCCCAGTTTTTTCATTAGCTCAGTTTTGATATTAAAAATTACCGTCCCTAAGCCATGAATTGCGCCCCAAATAACAAATGTCATTGCAGCACCATGCCACAGACCCGAAATTAACATTGCGGTTAATACGTTGATATTTTTGCGTACAAATCCTTTGCGACTGCCACCTAATGGAATATAGATATAATCCATGATGAAGGTCGATAAACTGATATGCCAACGTTTCCAGAAATCTTGCAAGTTAGTGGCTAAATATGGGGCATTAAAGTTAAGTGGCACTCTAAAGCCTAATAGTAACGCAATCCCCGTCACTAAATTGGTATAACCGGAGAAGTTAAAATAGATATTCCACGCGTAAGCGTAGGTGGCAATTAATATTTCCCCTGCACTAAAGCCTGCGGGAGCATCAAATACTGGATTAACGTAGTTTTCAGCGAGGTATGAGCTGAATAGAAACAGTTTTACCAGTGCTAAGCTAATTAACAAAATGGCACGGCGAGAGTCGAGAATAACGCGGCTTTCAGCTTGGATTTGCGGTAAAAAGTTTTTTGCACGGTTAATTGGACCCGCAACGATACTTGGGAAAAAAGCCAAATATAATACGACGTCAAAAAAGTCGGCTTTTTCAATTTCTTTGCGGCATACAGAAACGGTATAGCTGACGGAATGGAAGGCGTAGAAAGAGAGCCCCAATGGTGCCAACAGTTCCAGTACAGGCAGTCCAACGCTAAATCCAAACTTATCGAGGGTTTGCTGAATAGTTTCCTGGAAAAAAGAATAATATTTAAACGCAGTAAAGCAGCCAATGATCCCGATAGCTAATAACGAATATACCCATCGATTAGATAACCAAACCGTTGCCCAGTTGGTGAGCAAATAGATAAATAACGTGTAGCCAAACAGAATATAGGCAAAGTCAGGGCTAAACGAGTAGACAAAGAAATAACTTGCTGTGATGAGCAACCCATTCTGCAATTTAGAGCTGGGTTGGCAGCCCCAATAAATAAGAAAAAAAACTAAAAAAGAGCCAAGAAACTCAAATGAGAAGAAATTCATATTAGACTCAGGTGTTATTTGTTATGGGTGACCATGATATTTATTCTTCCTCGGCTTGCAATCAGAATTTCGTCATATTTCGCGCCGTCGCGGTGTTGTCATCGTATTGCCACCCTAGTCACATACTTGTGTATGCTCCTAGGGATATCAATCCTCGACGCCTAGCGACAACACGAACTATTTAGAAATTCAACCGTAGATGAATTTTTCTTACCCAAAAAACCTAATGATTTAGAGTAAATCGGTGATAGGGAAAATAAGTTATACAAGACTCAAGACTCAAAGTTTAAGAAGTATAGCTGGGGCGGGGTGGGTTGTCATATTTCGAGTGGATGGGAAAACGTGCAAAAAAAATCCACTTTCGAAAAAGTGGATTTTTATACTGTGTACCTGGTGTGTAGATACTAAAATTAGCTGCGAGTCGCTGCTCTTTGTTGAGCTTGTGTAATCAATTCTTCGTTGCTCGCGTACATCTCTTTCAAATAGCGGTTATATGATGAACCTAACTCTGAGTACCCTTTCATATCGTTAATCAGCTTGACGGAGTCTAACTCATCTTGTGATTGACGCTGTTTAGCACGCGAGTGACGTAAAGACTCATACGCGTTATGGGTATTCATATTCTTCATATAGGCAGTCACTGTTGCTTCAACAGAAGCGTAAGCTGAGTAGCCTTTGATCTTTCCTTTGCTAACTTGGCAACCGCTACCACAGCGCATACCAAATAAATTTCCGTTTTGTAGAGCAAGCTGAGAAGTACCCCAACCAGACTCTGTAGCCGCTTGTGTCGCAACTAAATGCGTTGGCATGATGTCTACACGACTTAACAGCTTATCCCAATTAATACGTTTTGGGTTGCTGCAACTGATGCCATAACTATCGCAGATCTGGGTTAGGCGACGTAGCTCTTGGGCGCTCCATTTGGTGTTCGTGCGCACGGAAAGCAGCCAGTTACGCTCTTCCATAATCTGTTGATTGACTTTTTCAATCACTGGGACAATCGTTTTCAAAAACGCTTTCTTACGTGGAGTACCAGACGGGTATTTACGCATATCAGGCAGTGGTGTTTCTGCTTGATTTGAGTTTTGTGCCGACTTCAGTGTGAAGTCTTTTTTAAGCATCGTACTGGTACTGGTGGAGCCAAAACTGAGGCCCGAAAACAAAAGTAAAAATAAGAAAGCGAAGACGGCGTTTGTCCCCATCGTTCGAGAGGGCATTTGCTTCTCCTATGTTTCTCTGAACAAAAATCGAGCGAATGGTAGCAGAATAATTTTTCACGAGCTACCTTTATCCGACTCACATTAGGTAAATTTCTGTATTAGTATGTCATTAAGTGTTGATTTATTTTAACTTAATGATTTTATATTAAAAATAATTGCGTTATTTATATTTTCAATGCTTTATTTATCAATTTTTGTTTTTGATTTCATCTTGCAATCATCTGATTTAAGCTAAATTAGATTGATTTTCAAACAATTAACAGGTGTATTGTAGGGTTATTGTGCTTAAAAAATAACCGATCAGTGGTCTAAATTTTAAACAAAATGGGGTGTTTCGCATTTTATGAGTGGTATTGGTTGTTAAAAATACAGAATCAAAATCGACTTTCAATGTGTGAAAAGGACAAAAAAAATGCCGTTTTTTGACCTTTTGCCTCAGCCAAATATTACTATTAGTCGACGACTTTTTTAGTCGTAGAATGGCACGGTTTGCTGTTTCTGATCTTCAATTTTTGCATTCTCCGCGAGCCGTTTGAAATCATCAACTGTCCAATATGTCTCTGGGATAGGAAGTTGTGCCATATGATCGGTGGGTACTAAGCGAAACTGTGCGAGAGAGGATAATGCAAATCCTGCATATTCCGACGGCAAACTGAGTTTCAGCCCCAAAGTCGCTACAGCTTGGGTTGGTAAAAACGGATAGCGGCTATCGGTGGTGTCATAATCGCGTGTGAGCACTAAAAATTTATCTGGAACACGCTTCGCACTATTCCACCAAAGCCCATCAATTTTGTTAAATGCATCGCGAGTTAAGGGTTTTTCTTGAGCCCCAAGTTGATGTAGTGCAATGGGAAGCAGTGCTTCGAGAGATTGCGAGAATATCGCAAGTGACTCAGCACGACCTTGTAAAATTAGCGAACTTGCTAGTCTTGCTCCCACTAAGTTGGAATATAAGTCTTCGGGAGAGAAGGCAGATATCCCCTCCGAAAAGCCAGGAACTGATTGATAGCCATACCATTGTGCAATTTCATGCCAAGCAGCTAACTGAAATGCAAGTTTAGCTGCCAGATAAGTACTTAACGTATAGCGCTCTGCGAGGGACGCAGGTGGTGTAAAGGCTGAAAAATGGATTTGTCTGCTCGCGAGTTCATCGCTGAGGGTTAGTGTCCACTCTTCACCAAGTTTTGGGTAAATCTGGCTAAAGAGATATAACGTATAGTCGGCGGTATCTCGAACATGTGCAATATCAATAAACCCGCCATCTGTGGTATAGATAAGCCCCACTTTTTCGTTACTGATCCCCATTAGACCTGCGGTGGCGCCCAAGTAACTATCATTATAATGGTGCTCACCAAGATTATCGGCTTCCACTATGTTGTCGATGGTATAGAAAGGTACGGGGATACCTGCCACTTCCGCTTGCAGGTTATAGCCAAAAGCACAGCAGGCTCGAAGTCCTTGAGGGGCTTTGAGATCTTGTAGAACAGACCACGCTTTAGATGCTTCCTCGTTGGAAATCGTATCTAGATTAAGGTTCGCCGCAGGTAAGTTCAGCTCCTCGCGAGTTTGGCAGGCGACGAGCATAAGTAAAAAACATGAAGTTATTAGCAGCTTAAACATTAAAAAGACTCACCAACTTGGAAATAGACGCCCGTACTGTTGCGACCAACACCAAAATCCAGTCTCACATTCATCCGAGGCTTAAATTCAAAACGATAGCCTACACCGGCACTTGGTAGCCAGTGTCCAGCACCTAATTCTGAGGGAGAGTCGCTCATGGTCCCCGTGCCTAACCAGCCAACAACCCCGTGCCGCCAGTCTAATTTATGCCGTAACTCGATTTGACTAGTAAAAATATTGTTGTCCCGATAGCGCCCTTCATAGTAACCCCGCATGCGGTTACTGTTACCTAATAAAGAAAGCTGATTCCACGGCACATCTCCCGTGGTAAAGCGGGCATAGTTATCAACGGCTACGACGGTTTTCTCTGTGAGCTCATGGTAATAGGCATACTGCAACTGGGTCGCTTGAAAACGGGTATCACTACCGAGGTTCGGTGAAAAATAAGTATAAATAACCTCAAGTGTTTGCCCATGGTGTGCGTTGGGTAAAAAGTCTCGGGTGTCATAGCTATAGTAGGCGCTGACGCCTGAACTGATAACCGAACGCCCGCCAACTGATTGCGAAAAGTAAGCTTTTGCGCCTTCATCGGGATCGCTGGCATTGATCGACGAAAAATTCCAACCTAGTCCCACATAGGTGGCATCGGTTAGCTTATATAAAGCCCTTGGGGTAATTTTGAACTCTTGGGAATGGTATTTTTCTTTATTGCTCTCTTTTTTACCCGCTGCGTATCCTTTACCCCAATAATAAGTCGGTACATTATTGATGGTGCCAGATACAAACAATCGCCATTGGTCGTTATCTACAAAGTTGTAGTTAGTGAAGTTGAGTCCAAAAGCCCCTGTGGATGATGCAAAACCACTTAATCCAATCGAAGAGGGCTGGGTTTTGGTGTCTTGTTTGTCGAGACGATATAAACCCACTAAAGCGGTTCCGACACCTAACCCCATTTCAGGAGTATAGAAAGGCCCCGGTAAGACGCCCCAGTCGATAGTTTTGGATTCATCAAAGCTGTTTTCGCCCCCAAGCTCGCTGAGCCAACCATCAATTTGCTCACGTTCAGGAAGGATTTTCGCTTGCGAGGAGAAGGCAATGATAAGGCTGAGCAGTGTCAGCCTACGCAGGTGTTTCTGTTGTAACATTAAAAACGGAACTCGCCTGAAATAAAGAAGCTGTTACGGTTATTAAAGCCCACTTCGGTCAGAACGTTAAAGTTACGAGTTAACTCAACGCGAGCACCGACGGTATTATTCCATTTATGGGCAAGGTGTTGTTTAACATCGAATTTTATATCCGTATATTTAGACATTCCATTAACGATATCTGATAATTCAGGAGGCATGTCAAGTTTGCTAACGTTACCTTTAAAGCGCTGGGTAATATCTTGGTACATAGCGCCTGTCCAAACTTGAACTTTGGTATTCCCTTGACCGGCAATTAAAGGTTCAAAAACGAATTCATAACCGATACGCGGTGTGACAACAAAGGCACTAATATCACCATCAAGGATATCGAGGTTGGTACGGGTATAGTTCATATCTAACGTACCGAAGAACTGATTATATGCACCTGCAAATGTGACACCTCCACCATAGGTTTTACCTTCAAAATCTAATTCAAAAGGAATGTCTTTTCCGAGAACTAATGGATTATTAGGATCAAAAGCAATACTAACACTATTTAAGTTGGTTTTTGATTTTCCTTTAGTTTTTCCATAGACACCATACATATTCATAAATGGCAAAACCCATGCATCTAATTTCAATGTATGGGTTTCATTTTTTTCGCGAGTGTACCCTGGATCTATTTTTATAGCATCTTGTACCCCTTGCCAATCAGGGGAGGTGAATTTAAATCCAATGCTATCAACGACAATATCCTGACGCAGATTCATATAGCCATAACTGACACCAAAAGGTTCTGGTAAGTCATAACCTCGAGCGCGTGCTTCATCTCCCCAAATAGGCAATACACGGGATTCAGTCGTGGATGAACGCGTGACGCCGCCTTCGCTATTATTTTTAGGGACTCCAGATTCGCTCATGCTTAATGAAAATAGTGGTGTGTCACTATCGGCAAAACTGGCAGGGATAGCCAGACAAGAGGAAAGTAGCAGCGCTGCGCTGTATTGAATGCGTGTCATAATGGACTCAATGATTAGTAGAATAGAATGAAGGAAACAATAAATTAATTAACTTACAGTTATCCACAAAAGTTTAGCATATATGGCAATTGATAGTATGGCTCATGGTGCTATTTTAATGATATTTCGCTACCTATGAACGCATATTATTATCAATATGATGGATGTGATTAAGATATTAAGAAGATGCTATTGAGGTACTAAAAAACGTGCTGAAACTCTGGGTATTTCAGCACTGAAATGCATTAGAGGAGTAAGAGCGGTATTATTTGCTGTTTTTCTGATGAAACTGAACACGCTCATGGAAGTAATCTTTTAAATGCGCTTCCATGCTGTGAATTTTTTGTTCCAGCGCATTAATTAAGACATCATCATTATTCATATCAAAAACGCGCTTCATTGCGAGGTCATCAATATATTCTTTTTGTTTCTCAGATAAATCAGCCATGTTGTAAAGCCTCTATTTTCAAAACCTATATAAGAAAGGATTATTTCACCAACCAAAAGCCTTGGTGATGCTGGTTCTCATTGTGCCCTAGTGAATACGGGATGAAAAGTGGAATTACGTTGCATCAAATAATGATGATTAATGCTCCTAGTTTAAATATGAGAGATTAAACGCCTATCTGATTGGGTTAAGAATTATCACAATATTCTTATCGAATATAAGCTGATATCCTCCAGTAAGATAATAAATAACAGGGCAAAATAGTGAACAATAAACAACAATACCTTGATATTGCTGCTGGAAACGGGGAGAAAGAAGCCTCGATGATGGTGGCAATCCCTGCATCAGAGCTGACCTCCCTACAACTTGAACAGCGTCTGGAAGAGCAAACCTACTTTACTGAAGGGGAAATTGATTACCTGCCTGATGAAGAAGGCGGCGGTTTCTTCTTTAGCTGTAAACGTGGCGAAGAAGAGTTACGTTTTTACGTTTCGCTTGTGGAGAGCGACCCGGAATACACCATCAACCCGTATTTCGCGACAGATCCTATTAGCCAAGAACTTTACACGCAGGCAAGCAATGCGCCACAGGCCGTGGTGGTTGAATGCCTATTCCAAGAAAAGCCTCTAGTGAGCTACTTACAGCAGCTTAAAATTATCCAAATTTTAGTACCTGATTTATTACTGGGCTTGGATATTTCTGCCGCAGGTAAAGTCTTTACCCGTGAATGGCTTAACTTCCAGCTGATCGACGATTTAATGCCAAGCATTGATTCCCTGTATGTGGTGCATGCCATTTACGATCACGATGAAAACTCCGAAGATTCAGCGCCGACCAAATATTGGTTCCATACTCATGGGTTAGCCCGTTGTGGTTTATCGGAAGCGGAAATTATCATTCCACACCCGATTGCGTCTTATTATGGGATCCCTGAGTTGTTCTGGAGCTTTGTGAACAACAGCATTACCAACGGAAAAATCGACTTTAATGAGCCGATTTTCATTGGGCAAACACAAACCGGCTATGAATATTTAGTGGCGGTACCTTTTGAAGAAGGTCTCCTTCATGTAGGAACTTCCACACCGATCGATAACTTAAAACCGCTGGAAGAGATGAACTTCGAGTTTGGCGATATGAGCTCTGAGCGTTTTATGGGGGATTGGCACGACCGTGACGAATCTCACCAGCATCCATCCGTAATGTTATTCCGTGTCACGCAAGAAAACCCAACATTGGAAAGCTTCTTTGAAGGGTTTGAAGACCAAAATGCAATGATGTTTATGCGCACTGATGAAGAAACGGCGGATATGTCCAGCAAAGCCAGACTACGTTGGGAATACTTCACTCACATGCTCGATAACTATGGTCCAAAGCCAGTCGCACCGAAAAAAGGGCTATTTGCGAAGCTGCTCGGAAAATCGGAAGAAGAGGAAGAATCAGAGTGGCGCTTCTTAATTAAATGCGGCATTAGTTATCAAGATGAAGAGGGTGATGAAGGGCACGAACATATGTGGTTTGAGCCGTTGACATGGAACGGCGACCAGTTTGAAGGCCGTTTAATTAATCACCCATTCTATGTGGAAACCATGGAAGAGGGCGGTGTTTATCCGCTAACGCGTGACCATATCACGGATTGGACTATTTATTATCAGGACGGTAGCTATACTCCTGATACAATCTATAAACTTCTTAGTGGTGCTCAAGTGCATTAATCTATCTTGATTGACTAATGCGAATAGGGCACTGAATTCAGTGCCCTTTTTAATGAGTTAAATATGACAATGACCCAACCTGAACTGTACCAATATGCCCTATTTTTACTTTCCAGACGCGATTATGGCAAAGCGGAGTTATTTGCCCGTATGAAGCGCCGTATGTATGAAAAAAATGAGGGGATTATCGATGAGCAGTTGATTGAAGGGGTGTTGGATAAACTGAGTGAGCAGCACTTTTTGGATGATGACCGTGTGGTATCACTGCTATTGCAAGGGTATTCGCGTAAAGGATATGGACCTTTGCGGATCAAACAAGAAATGCGGCAAAAAGGATTTGCCGAGACATTAGTCGAACACCATTTTGCTGAGCTTGATGTCGACTGGTTTGAAAAGGCAGCAGAAGTACGCAGTAAAAAATTTGGGGATGAAATCCCAACTGACTTTAAAGAGAAAGGTAAACAAATTCGTTATCTGCAATACCGAGGTTTTTTTGGTGACATGATATTTGAGTTATTCTCGCGCTAATTTTTGCAGTTAATCTTACATTATTTATGATGGTCATTATGTAGATAATCACGCCATTTAATATCGCTTAAATTACTATTATTTGGCTTTAGTTTAAATGTTTAATGCCCCTGAATTTCATTTCTTTTGCTTAGTCAAAAAATAATATTTTTTTGACTTGTGTTTTTATCTATTTCTAGATTAAAAATATTGTCCACTATGATCATTATCAGTGTATTTCGCTTTTTTTTTAGGCAGAGTACCACCAATAATTACAAAATGAGACGGGCAGGAGAAACACATGATTGAGCTCTTAATAGGCGTATTGGTCGCCGTTGGAGTTGGGCGCTATATAATAAAGGGTTACTCTGCAACTGGGGTATTAATGACGGGGGGTATTTTACTCCTAATTATTACTGCGTTAATGGGTAAAAGCATTTTACCAGAATCAGTGAAAGCAACGGGATGGCGCGTTACTGATATTCTGGAATACATCAAGTTCTTATTAATGAGCCGAGGTGGTGACCTCGGTATGATGATCATGGTGCTGTGTGGGTTTGCGTCTTATATGACTCACATCGGTGCGAATGACGTGGTGGTTAAAATTGCCTCCAAGCCATTAAAAATGATCAACTCCCCATACTTATTGATGGTTGCGGCGTATATTGTTGCTTGCTTGATGTCACTGGCAGTTTCATCGGCAACAGGTTTAGGGGTGTTATTGATGGCAACCTTGTTCCCTGTGATGGTTAACGTCGGGATCAGCCGTGGCGCAGCGGCGGCTATCTGTGCATCACCGGCCGCTATCATTCTGGCACCAACGTCTGGAGACGTTATCTTAGCGGCGAAAGCAGCAGAAATGCCTCTGATTGATTTCGCATTCAAAACCACACTGCCTATCTCCATCGCTGCCATTGTTGCGATGTCAGTGGCTCACTTCTTCTGGCAGCGTTTTCTGGATAGAAAAGAGCACGTTAAAACCGAAATGCTGGATGTGAATGAAATTAAAACCCACGCACCAGGTTTCTACGCGATTCTACCATTTACTCCAATCATCGGCGTATTAGTGTTTGATGGTAAATGGGCGCCTGAGCTACATATTGTCACCATTATTGTTGGCTGTATTATTATGGCTGCAATCATTGAGTTTATTCGTAGCTTCAGTGCAAAACATGTCTATGGTGGCTTAGAAGTTTGCTATAGAGGTATGGCTGATGCGTTTGCAACCGTCGTGATGCTGTTAGTGGCAGCTGGCGTATTTGCTCAGGGTCTAAGCACCATCGGCTTTATTAAAGGCTTGATCGACTTAGCGCAATCCTTTGGTTCTGGCGCGATTGTGATGATGATTGCGCTGGTGGTGATCACTATGTTAGCGGCGATGACCACTGGTTCTGGTAACGCGCCATTCTACGCATTCGTTGAATTGATCCCTCACTTAGCGAAGCAAATGGGCGTCAACCCAGCTTACCTTGTCATTCCAATGCTACAGGCATCTAACTTAGGTCGTACATTATCACCGGTTTCTGGGGTGGTGGTTGCGGTATCGGGGATGGCGAAGATTTCACCATTTGAAGTGGTGAAAAGAACCTCGATTCCCGTATTAGTTGGGCTTATCGTTGTTGTGATTGCCACTGAGATTTTAGTGCCAGTCTATTTGTAACAAAATAGGTATTTACCAAACAAAAATGGCTAGAAATTATTCTAGCCATTTTTTTTATCGATATTTATTTCGGTTAAAACTTAGGTTCAAAAGAAAAAAACTCTACGCTTTTTTGACGTGGTGTTTTGGTATTTTCAATCAAATGATAAAAATTTATTTGCGATTATTAACAAATTGTCATTTTTTTAAATTCAGATATGAGATCTACACCAAAAAGCCAGAAAGATTAATCAAAATAAGCTAGTTGCTCTAACGCATTTAATGCAAAATTCGCCGCATCTTTTTTTATCCATTTTAAAACGATGAAGTGACGGTATGAGCACAATAAAAACCGCAGTAAACACGACAGACAAACCTGCCAGTAAGTGGACTTATAAAGACTTCACTTGGGTATTATCTCTTTTTGGTACCGCCGTTGGTGCGGGTGTTCTTTTTCTGCCAATTAAAGCTGGCGCGGGTGGTTTCTGGCCATTAGTTGTATTAGCTTTAATTGCAACGCCAATGATTTGGTTAGCTCATAAAGGGTTAGCGCGTTTTGTTTTATCGGCTAAGAAACACGATGCTGATATTACCGATACTGTGGAAGAACATTTCGGTAAAACAGGTGCGAATATTATCACTTTTGCTTATTTCTTTGCGATTTACCCAATCGTATTAATTTACGGCGTGGGTATCACTAACACAGTAGACTCATTCTTAGTGAACCAAATTGGTATGGACCCACTGCCACGTTGGTTGCTGTCTGGTGTGTTAATTGCAGCAATGACCGCAGGTGTCGTATTCGGTCGTGACTTAATGCTGAAGCTCACTTCTATGATGGTTTATCCATTAGTCTTCATCTTATTAGCGCTGTCTCTGTACCTGATCCCTGAGTGGAATACGTCGATGTTAGAAGTCGCACCAGATTGGAGCGCAATGCCGATTGTTGTCTGGATGGCGATTCCTATCATCGTATTCTCTTTTAATCACAGCCCAATCATCAGCCAGTTTGCAAAAGACCAACGTCAGCAATTTGGCGACCAAGCTGTGATTAAAACTGACATGATCACTGGCGGCGCAGCATTTATGCTAACTGGCTTCGTGATGTTTTTCGTATTCTCTGTGGTTCTGTCACTGAGTCCTGCTGAGTTAGAAATCGCGAAGAAAGAAAATATCAGCGTGTTATCCCACATTGCGAACATTAACCCATCACCAATCCTGTCTTACTTAGGTCCTATCGTGGCATTCGCAGCTATCGTTTCTAGCTACTTTGGTCACTTCTTAGGTGCGCACGAAGGTCTGGTTGGATTAGTCAAATCGCGCTCTTCAGTTTCTGTGAAGAAAATTGAGTTAATCTCTTTACTGTTCATTGTAATCACCACTTGGATCGTCGCGATTATCAACCCAAGTATCTTAGGTATGATTGAAACCATGGGTGCCCCAATGATTGCGGCAATCCTGTTTATCCTGCCAGTTGTGGCGATGCGTATCGTGCCTGCAATGAAACCGTTTAGTACCTCTAAGCCAGCGCAAATCTTTACGCTGCTATGCGGCTTAGCATCAATTACCTCTGTGATTTATGGCGCGTTCGCGTAATTAAATTCAGTTGTACCGAAACCCATATTGCTTCGGCAATATGGGTTTTTTTGTTTCTAATGCGGCCTTATTTATTTTATGAATAACTTTAGATGAAATTATTTCAAGTCTAGATGGTTGTGCGAGGAATTTACTTGGGGGATATTGGAAAGGACTGCCGTGAAATAATAAGTACCGTGAAATAAAAACAAGAACCCATTCAATTGGCAGTGCGGGTATAACAAGGATAACTCAATGAAATTAGAAACATTATCAATCCACGCAGGCTATTCTCCAGACCCTACAACCAAGTCTGTCGCGGTGCCTATTTATCAAACCACCTCTTATGCATTTGACGATACACAGCATGGCGCGGATCTGTTCGACTTAAAAGTTGCAGGTAATATCTATACCCGCATTATGAACCCGACCAACGATGTGCTAGAAAAGCGCGTTGCTGCCCTTGAAGGAGGAATTGCTGGGCTGGCGGTGGCTTCGGGCATGGCAGCTATCACCTATGCAATTCAAACTATTGCCCAAGTCGGCGATAACATTGTTTCGGTGGCAAAACTGTATGGCGGTACGTACAACTTACTGGCGCATACTCTACCGCGCCTTGGTATCGAAACCCGGTTTGCTGAACACGATGATTTAGCCGCACTAGAAGCCCTAATTGACGAGAAAACAAAAGCCGTTTTCTGCGAATCTATCTCTAACCCTGCGGGTTTTATTGTTGACCTTGCCGCGCTGGCGGAGGTCGCTCATCGCCATGGCGTACCTCTGATTGTCGATAATACCGTAGCGACTCCATATTTATGCCGCCCATTCGAACACGGTGCGGATATCGTGGTGCACTCGTTAACCAAATATATCGGTGGTCATGGCACCTCAATCGGCGGAATGGTGATTGATTCAGGTAAATTCCCATGGGCAGAGCACGCAGAGCGTTTTTCTCTGCTGGTTGAGCCGGATATCGCTTATCACGGTGTCAGCTATACAGAGCACTTCGGTGCGGCGGCGTTTATTGCGCGTTGCCGCGTGGCACCGCTGCGTGGAACGGGAGCAGCATTATCGCCATTTAACGCCTTCTTGATCTTACAAGGTCTGGAAACGCTCGCGTTAAGAATGGAGCGCCATACTGAAAACGCAGTGAAAGTGGCACAATTCCTCGAAAACCATCCGCAAGTGGCATGGGTAAAATATGCGGGGCTACCAAGCAACCCTGAGCACGCACTTGCGCAAAAATATATGCAAGGTAAACCTGCTAGTATTATGTCTTTTGGGATCAAAGGCGGGCAAGAAGCGGGAGCGCGTTTTATTGATGCACTGAACCTGATTGTTCGCTTGGTCAATATTGGCGATGCAAAATCATTAGCTTGCCACCCAGCATCGACCACCCATCGTCAATTAAATGATGCAGAGCTAGCTCGTGCAGGAGTATCGCGCGATATGATCCGTTTATCCATTGGTATTGAACATATCGATGACATTCTTGCTGACTTAATCCAAGCCTTGGATGCAGCCAAGTAAATCTTGTTAAGTAGCTACCGATAAATAAAGGCGGTTATTGTGAAGAATATATTGCAATAACTGCCTTTATTGTTACCTGCGTGATTAACTATTGGGTTTTATTCTTCTTTCTAGAATTAATAACTATTCGCAAGCGGCATCGTTTTTTAATTTATTTTTCATTCTGTTAAAAATAAATGGAAATCGCTGAACTATTGTTTTTTAATCGAGTCTTAACAAGCAGCTCATCCTGTTATCTTAATGTTGAAATAAAAGATTCATTTATTGATTGTTTATCTCATATGGATGTATGAAATACGAAAATGTTTATTGGTTTATACTGGGTTTAGTCGAACTAATGATAATAGAACCCTGATTTTATTAATCAAAAGTGCCTGAAGCTTCGGCGCAAATAATAATTATTAAATATTTATGACAATAATGGTTGAGATTAAATGATGATGGCAAATAATAAAGTTGCCTACTTTAAGTGGTGCCTATTATTCGGTTTTGTACTCATAACCTATTTTCTTCCTCTCAATGGGCGCATGCTATGGCAGCCCGATGAGCTACGCTATGCAGAAATCAGCCGTGAGCTGATATTAAGTAGCCATTGGAGCGTGCCTGAGCTGCTTGGTATCCGCTATTTTGAAAAGCTGATTTTTGGTTATTGGGTCGGTTCTTTCTTCCAAATGTTATTTGGTGAAAACAATGTCTCGGTTCGGTTAGGTGTGGTGTTTAGCACCCTTATCAGCGGGTTATTTGTTTATCTTAGTGCAAAGATGGCATGGAAAAATAAAGATCTCGCGTTTAATGCGGTGCTTATTTATCTTTCCATGTTTATGATTTTGACCATTGGGACTTATAACATCCTTGACCCAATTGTGACCGCCTTTATTACGATGATTATCTTCTTTTTCCAATGGGGGATAACCACGACACAACGCGCTCATAAATTGTATGCCTATATTCTGATTGGCGTGGCATGCGGTTTAGGCGTTATGACAAAAGGCTTTTTAGTTTTAGTGCTTCCCGTTTTAGTGTGTTCCGTTAGCGCAATTTACTTTAAAAAGTTCAAAGACGTCTGCCTGTACGCATTAATTTCGATTCTTGTTGCCGTATTAGTTTGCTTACCGTGGGCGCTTACTATTGCAAGCCTAGAGCCAGATTATTGGAGCTACTTTTTCTGGGTTGAGCATATTCAGCGTTTTATGGCGGATAACGCACAAAACAAATCTCCGTTCTGGTTCTATATGCCGATTTTGTTGGCGGCGGTGCTTCCGTGGTTAGGTTACCTCTTCTCATCCATTGCACACGCAGTTCGCGCGAGAGGCATGAACCTCTATTTCTTATTGTGGGCGGCGCTACCTTTCCTGTTTTTTAGTGTGACAAAAGGGAAGCTTCTCACCTATATTCTGCCGTGCATCGCACCCATCGCGATTTTGATGGCATCCTATTTGCAGCAGGTTTTAACTCAGAATAAAGTGGCTACCATTCGCCTGAATGCACTGATAAACATCACGTTGGGTATCGCGGCGGCAGGGGCATTTATTGCATCACCTTATTTCCCTAAAATGAATTTATATCAAGGGGATGAAAGCTACAAAATGTGGATTGCCGCAGGGGCATTTCTGTTTTGGGCTGTGATGGGTGTAGTGTCATTTAACCGCAAATTCTGGTCATGGGCAGCCGCCTGTACGTTAGTACTCAGCCTCAGTATAGGGCATGTGATCCCTAAATATATTGAGAGCAATAACACCCCGCAAGGCGTGTTAACAAAATACCAAGATCAGCTACAAAACCGCGCGGTACTTTTAACCAACAATGTGGGATTAGGCACTGCATTGGCTTGGGTACTCAAACGCGATGACATTACCATGCTGTATCAAACGGGTGAGCTAGGCTACGGGCTGAATTACCCAGATGCGGAAAATCGTTTTTACCGTTTAGAGCAGCTACCAAGCTTGTTGGCGAGCCAAAATAACCGCAACGTTGCGGTGGTGGTTGATGCTTCGCAAAATGAAGTCATTGATGCTTTACCGGGTACGCCAATCATTATTAAAGAAGGTAAGTTAGTGATGGCTTTCTATGAAGGTCAGTAAATTAACAGCCTGATAATAGCTTGAAGAAGAGCCGCACTACGAAAGTATGTGGCTCTTTTTTCTGTTGATTAGAGTATTAATTCAAACATCGCTGAAAACACTATTTACGCCATCGGTTAGTTGCGTCGGAGCGCGTTTTCCATACCGGATAAGGATGATAAATCATCATCATTGCCACACTGTTGCTCATAGGATTAGCCACTGAACCTGCTGATTTGCTGTCATGAACTGACCGTTTATCATGAACGCTTCGCTTTTCCTTGCGAGCGGGAACAAGTGAAAGATGGTTTAACGATGATAAATTCATGGTGCCGTCTCCTCAGAGTGTTTAATTAAACGGTTAGCTTCAGCCAGCTCATAACGTCTTGGGGTTAACGCTGTTGCGCTGTGATTACGTGCAAGCACGGAATAGATAGTTGGCAACACAAACAGGGTAAATAGCGTCCCCACCAACATGCCTGTGACAATCACCAAACCCAGCCCAAAGCGGCTATTTGCTCCAGCGCCAGTCGCGAACAGAAGAGGAACTAAACCGATAACCATTGCTGCCGTCGTCATCAAAATTGGGCGTAAACGGATTTGTGCTGCTTTTAAAATGGCATGGCGTTTATCTAACCCTTCGTTAGCTTGCAGCTCATTGGCAAACTCCACCATCAAGATCCCGTGCTTACTGATTAGCCCGATCAAGGTAACTAAGCCAATTTGGGTATAAATATTGAGGGTGGCATAACCCAATGCCAGCGGAATCAAGGCACCACAGATAGAAAGCGGAACGGTAATTAAGATAATCAACGGATCTACTAAACTTTCATACTGAGCCGCGAGCACTAAATAGATAATGAGCAGCGCCGCCATAAACGCGAAGGCGAGGGTGTTTCCTTCTTGTTTATATTGGCGCGAATCAGATTGCCAATCATGGCTAAAACCAGCTGGCAGCTCACTGGCTATCTCATCGAGATACGCCACCGCTTGCCCTATGGTAACGCCCGGTGCAGGGATCGCTTGGAAAATGGCGGCATTTTGCTGATTAAACTGAGACAATTTATTCGGCTCTACTTGCGTTGAAATATCCACCACCGTCGACAGCGGGATCATGCTGCCATCTTCGGACTTAACATAATGGCGGGATAACGCTTCAGGCGTCAGTCGCTGGCTGCGTAGGCTTTGCGGTATCACATCATAAGAGCGTCCATCCATGCCAAAGCGGTTGATATAATTCTCACCCACCAGCAACGTTAGGGACTCTCCAATATCCTGCATACGAATGCCTAAACTGTTGGCTTTCGAGCGATTAATGCGAACCTCAACCACAGGGTTGTTATAGTCGAGGTCGCTATCTACCACCATAAACAGGCCACTTTCACGCGCTTGCTGTTTAATCTCTTCCATGGTGCGATACAGTACTGGATAATCTTGGGGGCTTTTTAGCACCATTTGAATAGGCAAGCCGCCCGTAGAGCCGGGTAATGCAGGTAACTGGAACACAAAGATACTGTTACCTTCGACATCACCAACACGATTTTGTAAGTCTGATTGGATCGCCGACGCAGGGCGCTCTCGTTGCTCCCAAGACGTTAAATTTGTGCCTCCGAAACTGGCTGATGGGCCATCGGTACCGTTAATAATCCACGTACTTTCCGTTTCGGGTAGCTCCATAAACACATCGTGTAATTTACGGGAGAAACGCTCCACATACTCAAGGTTGGCATGCTGCGGAGATTTAATTGCCGTTAAGACGCTCGACTGGTCTTCAACAGGTGCCAGCTCCCGCGGTGCGGATTGATACAACATTGGCAGGCTGATCACGACACCGACAGCTAAAATTCCGGTGATCCAGCGGTTTTTCAATGAGAAATTCAGCACCGCCGTATAGTAATGGGCAAGGGTCTCGAAGAAGGTTTCTGCCATTCGCGCCATACGCCCTTCATTCTGTTTTGAGTTCAACATAAACGAACTCATCACTGGAGAAAGGGTTAATGCCACGATGCCAGATACAATCACCGCACCCGCCAATGTAAGCGCAAACTCTTTAAATAATGCCCCTGTTAATCCAGACATTAAGCCAATTGGTGCATACACCGCAGCGAGGGTAATGGTCATCGCGATAACGGGACCTGCGACCTCACGAGCGCCGATCAAGGCTGCCAGAACAGGGGATTTCCCTTCCTCAATATGGCGATGCACGTTTTCCACCACCACAATGGCATCATCCACCACCAACCCAATCGCCAGTACCATCGCCAGTAAGGTCAGCAAGTTAATACTAAAGCCGAACGCCATCATCAATGCCGCTGCACCCAGCATGGACAGCGGGATGGCAAGAATAGGTATAATTACGCTGCGAATCGAACCAAGGCACAGATAAATCACGGCGATAACAATCAGTAGGGCTTCAACAAGGGTGTGGATCACTTGGTCGATGGAGGCTTTAATAAACCGTGAAGTTTCAAAGGCCATTTCCACTTTTACCCCCGGCGGCAGGGTTTTGATGATATCTGGCATTAACTTATTCATGCCATCTACAATCACCAGCGGGTTACCGGTTGGCGTGGCAAACAAACCTAAGTAAATGGCAGGTTCCCCATTCATTAAGCCACTGGTTTCTGTAGATGCAGCCCCCAGCTCAATGGTACCCACATCCTTTAAGCGCACCAATCCGTTACCATCATTGCGGATCACCAAATCGCGAAATTCATCCACATTGGTTAAATCGGTGTTCACATACACGTTAGAAATGACAAACTCACCTTTCACCTTACCGGGAGCTGCTTGATAGTTATTTTGGCGCACCGCTTGGGCGACCTCAGCCGCTGAAATGCCGCGACCAGCGAGCTTATCCGCATCCAGCCATAAACGCATCGCCAGTTGTTGCCCGCCAAATACCTGCACTTTCGCTACGCCATCAATGGCGGAATACATTGGTTCTACCACGCGGGAAAGGTAATCGGTTAGTGCGGGAATCGAAAGTTCGGTACTGGAAAAACCAATATAAGCGACGGCAGTGGACTCTCCTGAAGAGAGCTCAATCACAGGGTCATAGGCCTCTTTCGGTAACTTATAACGTACTTGGTTCACCTTCGCCATCACTTGGGTGAGAGCTTGGGTTGAATCGCGGTTTAGCTCCATGCGCACCGTCACAAGGCTGCTGCCTTGAACGGATGATGAGGATAGGTAATCAACCCCTTCAACGGAAGAGACCGCTTGGGCAATCGGCTGAGTCACAAACCCCTGCATTAATTTTGCCGATGCGCCCGGATATTGCGTGGTAATTGTGATGGTTGAACTTTCTAATTGAGGATATTGGCGAATGGGTAATTTACTCAGCGCAAACAGCCCGATCAATACAATCAAGGCACTGACGACTAAAGCCAATACCGGTCGGCGCACAAACAGGTCCGTAAATTTCATAGCACCGTCCTTAGGAACCTTGCGGAGTTTCAGATAATGTATTTTGAGCGATAGGGGTAATGGCAGAGCCATTATTCAGACGTAGCTGACCAGAACTGACCACTTGGTCGCCCTCGGCAAGTCCGTGCTCAATTTCGATATTGCCATCAAAACGCTGCCCCGTTTTCACGGAAACGCGTTTGACCGTCATGGTGTCCCCTGTACCTTCAGCGATAAATACCGTATCCCCATAAGCGGTGTAAGTGACCGCTGTTTCAGGAATGGTCAGCACTGCATTGTTTGCTTGTCGCACCACAGTGACATTGGCGTACATACCCGCTTTTAGCTTGCCATTGCTGTTATCGAGCGTAGCTTGCAACGCAATTGTTCGGGATTTGCCAATCAACGGATCAATCGCCGTCACTTTGGCGGGGAATGGGGTTTCGGGGTAAGCATCGACGGTGATATCCACCACTTGTCCTTGATGCAATTCCGGGGAGGCTTGCTCATCCAATGAGAAATTCAGCTTCAACGTTTGGGTATCCACAAGGCTGGCTATCGCTTCACCAGGACTAAGGTATTGCCCTTCATGGACTTGGCGAATACCAATCGTGCCATCGAATGGGGCATGAATGGCTTTTTGCGCAATCAGTGCTTGGGTCTGCTGAATCAGCCCTTGTGCCATATCGCGCTCGGCACGGGTGCTATCCACCTGCGCTTCTGCCACTAAATGTTGCGCAGACAGAGAACGGGTTCTGTCATATAGGCGGGCAGCATTGCGGTATTGTGCTTGATAGCGAGCTAAATCTGCACGTTCCACCGCATCATTGAGCTGCACTAATAATTGCCCTTTTTTGACCTGTTGACCGGATTCAAAACCAATTTTGGTGATGCGCCCACTGGTTTCTGCGGCTACAAACACCTGACTACCCGCTTCTAATTCCCCCACACCGTAAAAAGTGCGTGGAGCATTAGCCAAGGTGACGGGAGCAAGAGCCACTTTCACTGGAGGATGCTGATAAGCCGCTTGTGGCTTATCGTCTGAGCTGGCGTAAGTCGAGTAAATGGCGGCTCCTCCACCTACGGAGAGAAGCCCTGCACATAGCAAAGTTAGCGTTTTTTTATTCATTATCATTGGCATCTTAAATTGACAATTAAAGAGGCTGGCACTATAAAACCTTAAGTTAAGTTGAGGTCAATAGGGGGGGAAGAAGAAATGGTGGGTAAAACCATGAATACGATAAAAACGCGAAAAATTGCCGCTGAAAAGGTGGATTTTTCACGGGCACTGACGGTAGGAGAAGTGGCTAAGCGCGCAGGCGTTCCGGTTTCTACCGTACATTTCTATGAGGCGAAAGGGCTGATTCAAAGTACCCGAACACAAGGGAATCAACGGCGTTTTCCACCTGTGGTTTTACGCTACATTGCCATTATCAAAGTGGCACAAAGCACAGGTATTCCCCTTAAAGAGATCCAAGATGCACTGGGGCAGTTTCCGGCAAACAGCAAGTTGACCGCGGAAGAGTGGAAAGGGATGTCAACGGAATGGAAAAGTTCATTAGATAGACGAATCAAACAGTTAACTCGATTGCGCAATGAGTTGGATCACTGTATTGGTTGTGGTTGTTTGTCTCTCAAAGATTGCCCATTGCGCAACCCTGAAGATATCTTAGGTCATCAGGGTTCGGGCGCCCAAATCCTCGAACGTCCTTAAATCACACTTTTCACTATCTGGATAGCCACGGCAAGATGTGGCTATTTGTTCTGTATTATCATCATGTTATTAAATAAATAGCCGCGCTGTGTGGATAATCTTTGCGCATATGGGCTACAGGCTTTTGCCTTTTTTACGTAATGATTCGTCATGTTAATTTTTTGTGAACGAATGAGAGCAAAGAGGGCACAGTGATGAAAGGTCTGAATAATAAAATTGCCATCGTGACGGGTGGTGCAACCAAAATCGGCGCAACCGTGGCAAAAATCTTATGTTCCTATGGGGTCAAAGTCACCATTTTTGATATCGACAAAACCAATGGGGAAATTGTGGCGCAATCGGAGCCCAACATTGATTTTCTACCCGTAGATATCACTGATGACCAACAGTTAAAGCAAGGTATTGACCGCGTTGCGCAAAAATATGGTCAACTCGATTTTTTGGTTAATCTGGCCGCCACCTATCTGGATGACGGTCAAGCCTCTTCACGTCAAGACTGGCTAACGGCATTAAATATCAATGTGGTGAGCGCTGTGATGGCAGCGCAATTTGCCAAGCCCCATCTAGCCAAAGCGGGCAAAGGTGCAATTGTAAACTTCACCAGTATCTCCTCTTCGGTGGCGCAAACAGGTCGCTGGCTCTATCCCGCATCGAAAGCCGCCATGCTAGAAGTGACGCGTAGCCAAGCGATGGATTATGCCCCCGACGGTATTCGCGTCAATTCTGTTTCCCCCGGTTGGACATGGTCTCGGGTGATGGACGAATTGACGGGTGGCGATCGCCAAAAAACCGACCGTGTCGCGGCGGATTATCATCTTTTACAACGTGTTGGCGACCCTGAAGAGGTGGCTCAAGTTGTGGCATTCCTACTGTCTGAGCTAGCGAGTTTTGTCACTGGCGCAGATTACGCGGTCGATGGTGGATACTCCGCCATGGGACCTGAACAGGCGAAACCCGCCATTCCCCGTCTTGCTGAATAAGACACCCTGATTTTAATTTTATCGAGGAATTCACTATGCGTCGTATTGCAATCGTAGGTGGTGGTCAGGCGGGTATGCCATTGGCATTAGGGCTGCTGGACAAAGGTTATGACGTGACGGTTGCCACCAATCGTACTCCAGATGATGTGAAAAATGGTCGCGTGATGTCCAGCCAATGTATGTTCGATATTTCGCTGCAATTTGAGCGCGATTTAGGGATCAACTTCTGGGAAGACAAATGTCCGCCAGTAGAAGGTATTGGTTTTACTGTCCCGCATCCTGAAAAGGCAGGTGAAAAAGCCATTAGCTGGCGCTCACGTATCGATAATTATGCTCAAGCCGTTGATCAGCGTATCAAAATGCCTTATTGGCTGGAGTTATTTGCCGCTCGTGGTGGCAATTTGATGATTGAAGATGTGGGCATAGCAGAGTTAGAAAAACTCGCTGAAACTCACGATTTAGTGATTTTAGCGGGAGGAAAAGGGGAAATCGTTAAGCTGCTAGAACGTGACCCTATTCGTTCTCCGTATGATAAACCTCAGCGTGCATTAGCGCTCACGTACGTTCACGGCATGCTGCCAACCCCTGAATTTTCACAAGTCTCCTTCAACCTAATACCGGGTGTGGGGGAGTACTTTGTGTTCCCATCTCTAACCAATAGCGGCGACTGCCACATCATGGTTTTTGAAGGTGTACCGGGTGGGCCGATGGATCAGTGGGGAGAAGCACGTACACCACAAGAACATTTGGCCTACAGCAAAAAAATCATCGATACCTATTTACCGTGGGAAGCAGAGCGCTGCCGCCATGTGGAGTTAACTGACGAAAATGGCATTCTGGCAGGGCGCTTTGCCCCAACAGTCCGTAAGCCAGTTCTCACGCTGCCATCAGGCAAAATTGTCTTTGGTTTAGGGGATGCATTAGTGACCAACGATCCACTGACTGGACAAGGATCGAATAACGCCACGAAAGCCAGCAAAGTCTACTACGACGCTATTTTAGCCCGTGGTGACAAGCCGTATACGGCGGAGTGGATGAACGACACGTTTGAGCAATTCTGGAAATACGGTCGCCATGTGGTGGAGTGGACGAATGCTCTATTGGCGCCGCCACAGCCGCATGTTCTTAATGCATTAGGCGCAGCGCAACAACTGCCAACCTTAGCGCACACCATCGCGAACGCCTTTAACTATCCGCCAGTTCTTGCACCATGGTGGCATGATGCCCATGCCTGCGATGCCTATATTCAATCGCTGATGCAAGAAGAAGTTCGCGCTTCGTAGGAGAAATCAGTATGTCGATGATTGCAGAGGACACGCTTATGTGCGAAAGCGAATGGGGTCATACCGAGTTTGAATCGAAAACCTTACGCAATTTACTAGGCTGCTACCCCACAGGGGTAGCGGTTGTGACCACTCGCACCCCTGATGGACATGACGTTGGATTGACCATCAACTCATTTGCGTCACTGTCGCTCGACCCGCCTTTGGTGCTATGGAGTTTAGTTAACCATTCGCCCAATCTCGCGGTATTTCGTGATTGCCAACATTTCACGATCAATATCTTAGGCAAAGATCACCAAGAGTTAGCGATGCGTTTTGCTAATCCTCGAATCGAAAACAAATTCGAAGATGTAGCCGTACACATCACGCCAGAAGGGATCCCCGCCTTACACGGCGCGATCGCCACCTTAGTGTGTGAAAACCACAAGCAAGATCATATTGGCGATCACTTATTGATGGTGGGGCATGTACGCCGTATCGGCAGTGAAACAGGCAAGCCTTTAGTTTTCCACGGCGGCACATTTACCGCTCTACATGAAGCGCAATAGGCGCAGGAGATAGTATGGAACAGCAAACTTTGATGTCATTTGCCAGCGAGTTACAAAAAGGCAATATTCAGATTATCGACCTGACACAAACCTTATCGCCTTCATTTCCGGCATTGCAACTGCCCGCTGAGTTTGGGCAAGTGTGGTCATTCAAAATGGAGCAAATTTCCCGTTATGATGAGAATGGTCCCGCTTGGTATTGGAACAATTTTAGCTGCGGTGAACACACCGGCACCCACTTTGATGCTCCCATTCATTGGATCAGTGGTAAAGATCAGCCAAAAAACACCGTTGATACCATCCCGCTACACCACTTTATTGCCCCAGCGGTAGTGGTTGATGCAAGTAAAGAAGTCGCGCAAAACCCCGATTGGGTTTTAACTGTGGATTTTCTACAAAAATGGGAAGAGAAACACGGCAAAATTCCAAAAGCGGCATGGGTTTTACTGCGTACAGATTGGTCGAAAAAGTCCGATAACCCAGAAGCGTATGTGAATATGCGCGAAGATGGTGCTCACACACCGGGTCCTTCTCAAGAAGCGGTTGAATGGCTTATCCACCAGCGTGATGTCAAAGGTTTTGGGGTTGAAACTATCAATACGGATGCGGGGCAATCTTACAGCTGGCCTGTGCCATACCCGTGCCACACGCTAATGCACGGCAACAATAAATACGGTCTGCAATGCTTGAAAAACCTCGACCAACTACCGGCTACTGGAGTGGTGATCGTCGCTGCGCCGTTGAAAATTGAAGGCGGTTCGGGTAGCCCATTACGCGTGCTTGCGCTGGTGGGGTGAGGTATGGCGACCTTATCCAATCCCCAAGTGATCGTCGTCGGCAGCGGGATGAATTCGCTGATGTGCGCCGCCTTATTGGCGGTGCGTGGGAAATCGGTTTTGGTTCTAGAACGTAACGACCGCCTTGGCGGCTGTATTCGTACCGAAGCGTTATTTGAAGGCTACACTCACGACTTACTTTCATGCTGGTATTCACTGTTCGTTGGTAGCCCAGGCTACCAAGAGTTAGCGCCATTGCTTCAACAACAGGGGTTGGAATTCGCGCAATGCGACTATTCCACTGGATTGGTGCAGCCTGATGGCAAATCTGTGGCATTAAAGCGAGATATTGCGCAGGCTGCTAAGCAGCTAGATGCTATCGCTCCCGGAGATGGCTTAGTGTTTCGCCAAATGGCAGAAAAACTGTTTAGCGAAGATGCCGCACTGACATTTGGTCTATTAGGGCAAAATCCCTACAGCGGCGGCATGTTCAAGTTGCTGTTTTCCGAGTGGCGCAAACGCGGGGTTGATGGCTTGCTGGATTTCGCTAAATCTGGCGTGGAAAGTTTTCGTCGCTGGTCTGAGCGGGAATTACAGCATGATTTTAGCCGTGCGTTGATGGCGCCGTGGGTGCTGCATACGGGGTTAGGGCCTGATGAAGCCAGCTCGGCGCTGATTGGTAAACTGACGTTTGCCGCGGTTGTGGCGGGTGGCATGCCCGTTGTCAAAGGTGGCAGCTATCGGATTGTCGATGCGTTTGCCAAAGTGATTGAGCAACATGGTGGTGAGTTACGTACCAACGCCCATGTGGAGAAGATCATTACACAAGGCAGCGGTAAAAATAGCCGTGCCACAGGGGTTCGTGTGAATGGGCAGTTTATCCCTGCGAGTGAAAGTGTGGTGTGCAACGTAACGCCAACCCAGTTATATGGCGGCTTGCTTGATGAGGTTTCACCACAAGTGAAGCAGCGGGCGAAAGGTTATCGTTATGGTCGCGGTGGGATGCAAATCCATTTTGCGCTAAGCGCGCCGCCGCCATGGTGCAACCCTGAATTACTGAATGTGCCGTTGGTTCATTTCACAGAGAGCATGGAACAAGTGTGCTTATCTGTCACGCAAGCCAATAATGGCTATCTACCTGATCGCCCGACGTTTGGGATCGGTCAACCGACCACATTAGACCCAAGTCGTGCCCCTGAAGGCGGGTGGATCTTGTGGATACAAATGCAGGAACTGCCTCGCTATCTTAAAGGGGATGCAGCGGGAGAAATTGCGATCCCTGAAGATGGCCGTTGGAATGATGCGGTGCGTGAAGCAGTTGCCGATCGCATTCAGCAGCGTTTGGAAATGGTGATGCCGGGGGTGTCTGATTTGATAGTCGGTCGTAAAGCAATTTCCCCAGCCGATCTTGAGCGTTATAACTGCAATCTGGTGGGGGGGGATCCTTACTCAGGAACCTGTTCGCCAGATCAATTCTTTTGGTTGCGACCGTTTGCCGCTTCAGGGCAGACCAAAGCGCATCAAACAGCAGTCAAAAATCTGTTCCATATTGGGGCATCAACCCATCCGGGTCCCGGTCTTGGCGGGGGCTCTGGGTATTTAGTTGCTGAGAAATTAGCAGCGAAGAAAACGCGGTAATAGAGAATGGGTCTGAATCAATTCAAGGCAAGACAAACACAGCAAACATACAAGTAAACATATAAAAAATATCATAAAACCACTACAGCGGCAGGTAAATGATGAATAAAGAAATGGTGAATAAGCTGCTCGTCGGCTCGTGCTTGGGTGCACTGTCATTTGGTGCTGTCGCAACAGAAGGGGGCGGTCTTGGGATCTACCCTGATGGGCTAGAAAACTTTATGTCTGGCGCACTGCCACCGCAAGGTGTCCATGTGTTGGTCTATGGTGGAAATGCCCACTATGACAGTGTTCGCGACAACAAAGGCGATAAAATTCCAATCCCCGGGTTTAGTGTGAATGTGAACGTACTCGCACCACGTTTTATCTGGGTAACTGACCAAAAAGTGTTTGGTGGCGATTTAGCGTTTCATACCATCCTTCCTTTGTTGGATGTGACGGCGAAGGCTGCGGGGAATAAAGAAACCAGTCGTGGACTCGGGGATATTACTTTTGGTCCCGCACTCGGTTTCCATCCTTCCGCTGACTTGCATTATGTCTTAGGGCTGGATGCTTACGCGCCAACCGGAAAATACAGTAAAACCGACCCATCAAGTTTAGGGAAAAATTACTGGGTATTACAGCCGGTGTGGGCAATCAGCTACATTCCTCTTGTCGGGGTGAATGCGGATTTAAAAATGATGTATGACTTTAACTTCCGTAACAATGATACGGACACGCGTTCAGGGCAAGCATTCCACGCCGATTATGCATTAGGCTGGGGCTTTGGTAATGGCTGGGTCGCGGGTGTTGGGGGTTATGGATTTATGCAAACCACCAATGACAGTGGTCCAAACTCAGCGCAAGGTAAGGCTCAAGCCTTCGCAGTCGGTCCTTCAATCCGTTATGCAAACCCACAAGGTTGGCTATTTACGGCGAAGTGGGAGAAGGATTTTTCTGTGAAAAACCGTCCTGAAGGTTCACAAATTTACCTCAAAGCGTCTATTCCGTTTTAATCCCTTTATTTCAATATTGGCAGCCGAAAGACTGCTGATATTGAAGTACATAATTCCTATTACCTATTTTCATTTTCAGGTGATAGTCGAGTCTTCCATATATGAAAAAATGACCGTACAGCTTGCTAATCAGCCATACGGTCATTTTAATCTAGACTGGTTTTACTACATGAATTTACGCTTTTTTCATACTTTGGCTTGGGCTCTCTCCATAGCGTTGCTTATATTCTGCGCTAAACCGTCCCATGTGGGCGAATCCCCAGCGTAGTGCCACGCCAGTCACGCTGGTGGCTTCCCCTGACATCAATTCGGCTCTAACTCGCTCCATACGCAAATCACGTAAATATTGCATCGGGCTAATATCTAAAAACTCTTTAAAACCGGCATATAAGCTGCGCAAACTGACGCCAGCAATATGGGCGAGTTGTTCAACGGTAATCGGTTCATGGGCGTGTGCTTCGAGGTACTCTTGAACGCGGCGCACATGACGCGGGCGAATGGTGGCTCGGCGCATACCCGAATCTTCTAAATAATTATGCTGGTGGGTGGAAAGTAGGGTAACAGAAACCAACTGCTCTACTTGGGTGGTTATCAGTTTATGCTGCAGTAAATCAGGTGTACGTGTAGCGCATTCAACCAAATAATTCATCAACGTACGCCATGCAATACAAGACTGCCAAGCAAACCCTAATTCAAAAACTAATGGTTTCTCTAAGGTATGCCCAAGCTGCCCAACTAACGTACGCTCTAATAAAGAACGAGAAATTCGTAGCATAAATTGGTCATTGTCACTGTTCCAACGCATCACCGTAGACTCTTCTGGGCTAAGCAAAGAAGCCATTTGTGGTGTGGATTCTAAAGTTTTCCCGCCACTTTCGATAATTGCACTACCTGATAATGGCATTTGCACCAGAAAAAAATCTTCCAGTTGTCCAGGGGTGATAGCGACATCTGCCCCATAGCGTAGCCGGCTGAGAGAAATATCCCCCATTGGAATGTAATGCATGCGAGCATCAAGACGCTGATGCTGGTTAAGTAACTGAAATTGATGAGGCTTCATCACACGCCCCACCATAGATTTAATCTCTTCAGGATCAGCAGAACTGAATAATAATCGCTCAGAAGAACAGAGTTGGTTCTCTATCTGAGGTGCAGGTGCGTAAGGCCATGAATTGCTCAACATAAGGAGGTGCCTCCAAAGTAAACACTGTGACCTTGATAGGTTGCCTAGCGAGTGTCGCGATAAGCTAGGATCCTCGAGGGTCACTATGGGATATTTCGATATCTCATTGTTATTTTTTTATTATCTTCGACTTATTACACAGGTTGATTTTATTAACATTTTATTAAACAAATTTTAACCAATTACGCTTCGAACATAGCATAAAGGAATTTGCTTACCTAGCCATATTTGTGCAAAAACTATCCAGATACTGCAAAAAAATAGAGAGAATTCACTGAATGTGATTTCTATAACAAACTAAAAAATAAAGTTATTCTTATTAATTTTTAGTTATAAATATATGATTTTTCATATTGTTTTGTATATTCACCTACCTATTGATTAAGCAAAAAGTTATCTATGGTGGCATTTCATTTTTTATTAGAGGAATACTCTAATACCCTTCTATTTGTAAGTGATAATTAGGATTATTCGTTGATTCATTAGGAAAGTTAGCCACAGCTTTCTTTGGCGAAGATTCTTATCCATTGTCCATTTTTATGACATTTTTTCATTGTTTTACAATGATTTTGTCCGCTCTATGCACCTCTTATCCAGTCTCTGCAAAAATCTAATATGCATGATTAATCATGGATTGACCATTTATTAACAAATGAGATACAAGAAAGAAACACAAAAAAGATAACAACGTGCTGACGTTGACTGGTGAGGTTAAAATGGCTGAGCGCTCGTTTGTTCAAGAAGTTCAAAAATTACGGCAGGGTGAAGGCGAAGTCTTCAGCGGTGAAGGGATACTTGCCGTTACGAAAGCGTTACTCGAATCAGGGGTTTCCTATGTGGCAGGCTATCAAGGCGCTCCCATCTCCCATTTAATGGATGTGCTGGCAGATGCGCAGGATATCCTATCGGAATACGGTATTCGTTTCGAAAATAGCGCCAGTGAAGCCACTGCTGCCGCGACTCTGGCCGCATCGGTTAATTATCCTTTACGTGGTGCAGTGACATTCAAAGCAACCGTAGGTACTAACGTGGCTTCAGATGCATTAGCAAACTTAGCCTCTGGAGGTGTACTGGGTGGTGCGTTGATCATCGTCGGTGAAGATTACGGCGAAGGCTCCTCCATCATGCAGGAACGTAGCCACGCATTTGCCATGAAATCCCAAATGTGGCTACTCGACCCACGCCCTAATTTACCTTGCATCGTTCAAGCAGTTAAAGATGGTTTTGATCTTTCCGAAGCCAGTAATACCCCAGTTATGCTGCAAATGCGTATTCGCTCTTGCCATGTTCATGGGCAGTTCACATGCTCTGATAATCAATATCCAAAATTTACGGTCAAAGACGCGCTAGAGAACCCAACTCGCGACGTGAGCCGCATCGTGTTACCGCCAGCCAGTTTTTTACATGAAAAAGAAAAAATTGAGGCTCGCTGGCCTGCTGCCATCAAATTTATTCAAGAACGTGAACTCAACGAATTTTTTGCGGAAGATGCCGAAGATGTGGGGATCGCCTTACAAGGTGGTAACTACAACACGCTGATCCGCGCATTAAACCAAATTGGTCTAGCCGACGTTTTTGGTAATAGCAAAATCCCGTTGTATGTCATGAATGTGGCTTACCCGTTGATTGATGACGAATTTGAACGTTTTTGTCGCAATAAAAAAGCTATTTTAGTTTTAGAAGAAGGGCAACCGAATTTCGTTGAGCAAAACGTGGCAAATATTTTACGTCAACGCAATATTGACGTGGCGCTACACGGTAAAGATATGCTGCCGATGGCGGGAGAATATAACACCGCAACGGTATTAGCAGGGCTGCGCTCATTTTTCGAACGTTATGGCAAAATTGAGCCACAAGTGAAAGCGGCTGCAAATCAGATTCGTATTCCAACTATTAATGTCGCGGCTGTCAAAGCCGATGATGACCTACCTGAATATGTGAATGCGGCGGAACCGACTCTGAATGAAACGGTGCATGCACGCCCACCTGGATTTTGTACGGGCTGCCCTGAACGTCCCATTTTTACTGCAATGAAGCTAATTGAGCGTGAACTGGGTGAACACCATGTGAGTGCGGATATTGGCTGCCATTTATTCTCTATTCTGCCGCCATTTAACCTCGGTAACACGACGATGGGATACGGGCTTGGTGGCGCGGGTGCTGCTGCGTTAAATGCCAAAGCGGGCAAACGAGCGATTTCTGTGATGGGCGATGGCGGTTTTTGGCACAACGGGTTAACCAGCGGTATTGCTAACAGTGTATTTAACCGTAGCGATAACTTAACCATTGTTGTTGATAACAGTTATACCTCTGCAACCGGTGGGCAAGATATTTTATCGTCAACGGCGCTAAATTCTACCCGCAGCACTGGGCATGAGATTGAAAAAGCAGTTAAAGGCGTTGGAGTTAATTGGGTAAAAACCATCAAGCGTACCTATGATTTAAAAGCCATGACGAATACGCTGCGTGAGGCACTGACGACGACAGAAAGCGGTCCTAAAGTGTTAATTGCGCAAAGCGAATGTATGTTGAACAAACAACGCCGCGAAAAGAAAAAAGTTCGTGATGACGTTTCAGCAGGCAAGCGAGTTGTCCGTGAACGTTTTGGCGTTGATTCAGACACTTGCACGGGAGACCACTCCTGTATTCGTTTATCGGGTTGCCCATCGTTATCAATCAAACCTAACCCAGATCCTTTACGTACAGACCCTGTCGCGACAGTGATGGATAGCTGCGTAGGCTGTGGACTGTGCGGTGAGGTTTCCCATGCCGCAGTGCTGTGCCCTTCATTCTTTAAAGCTCAGATTATTACCAACCCAAATGGCTGGGACAAATTGCGCCACCGTGTTCGCGGTTGGTTTATTGGTTTCTTGCAGCGTCGTGATGCACGCCGCCGTGAACAACTGAGTTTCTAGGGGGGCACATGGCTCAATCTTTAATGACTTCTCAACCGTTAATGACCTCTCAATCGCTAATGGCCTTACAGCCGATCAAAATCGCCATCCTTGCGATGGGCGGAGAAGGTGGTGGCGTTCTCGCTGACTGGATTGTCAATCTTGGCGAAGATAACGGTTATTTTGCGCAAACTACTTCTGTGCCAGGAGTGGCGCAGCGTACAGGGGCAACAATTTATTATGTTGAATTATTCCCTGGTGCTGATAACCCGCAGACCCCTTCACCTGTTTTAGCGTTAATGCCAATGCCCGGTGATGTGGATGTGGTGTTGGCTTCAGAGCTGATGGAGGCTGGGCGTGCAGTACAACGTGGTTTTGTGACCGCGGAGCGTACCACGCTGATTAGTTCGACCCATCGGGTTTATTCCATCGCAGAAAAATCGGCAATGGGGGATGGGCGAGTGGATAGCCAAGCGTTGATCCGTCATGCGGGGCAAGCCGCCCGCCAGTTTGTGCATTTTGATATGGCACAAGCTGCGCAAGAGAGTGGCAGCGTGATCAGCGCCGTGTTGTTCGGTGCGCTGTTTGGTTCGGGGGTTCTGCCCTTTAGCCGTGAACAATTTGAAGAAACCATCGTTCGTGGTGGCGTTGGCGTGAAACCGAGTTTGCGAGCATTTGCATTGGGTGCTGAAAAAGCGGCTCAGCCTGAAGAGGCTTATCAAGCAGAATCTGCAAAAGCGGTAGAAAAAACACCAAAAAACAAACATGTAGCAGCTCTCCTTTCTCGGATTGAAAGTCAGTTTCCTGACCATGTTCACTACCTTGCGACCGAAGGTGTTCGTCGGCTGGTTGATTATCAAGACCCTGCATATGCCGAGACGTACCTCAATCGATTGCAAGGGCTATTTGCGCAAAAAGGCGGTGATGACCCGCGTTTACAGCGTGCGTTAGTACGCCACTTAGCGCTATGGATGTCCTATGAAGACACCATTCGCGTTGCGGACTTAAAAATTCGTGATAGCCGTTTTGCCCGAGTACGCAGTGAAGTCCAAGCGAAAGATAACCAATTGCTCGACATCAATGAATTTATGCATCCAAGAATCGAAGAGATTTGCGAAACGCTTCCCAAAAATTTAGGCAATTGGTTGATGAAACCACATTGGGTACACAAAGCCGTTCGCAAATTGACGCAAAGGGGACGAACAATCACTACCAGTTCCTTATGGGGATTCTTACAGTTATACGTGCTAGCCGCATGGCGCAGAGGGCGCCGCTCAACGCTGCGTTATCAGCTTGAAAATAATCGTATTGAAAAATGGCTAGCCACTGTGGCGCAAGCCGCAAGCAGTAACCCTGCTTTGGCAACCGAAATTGCGCAATGTCAGAGAGTGGTTAAGGGGTATAGCGACACCCATGCTCGTGGATTGCGCAATTTCCAAGTTTTGATGGAAATTGTTGAACGTCATGGTAGCCAGCTAGCACCGATAAATTTACGTGAATTACGTGAAGCGGCGCTGGCGGATGAACATGGTAATGAGTTGAAAAAATGCCGTCAGCGTTTGGCGATGGAATAAGGATAGCATCATGAGTTTACTGACATTTTCTCGAAACCATCGGATCAGTTTTTCAGAATGTGATCCTGCTGGGATCGTGTTTTACCCACAATATTTCGTGATGTTTAACAATCTCATTGAGCGTTGGTTTGATGAATTACTCCCTGAAGGATTTGCAGGGTACATCCTCGATCAACGTTTTGGTTTGCCCACAGTGCATTTAGAGGCGGATTTTAAAGCGATTAGCCGTATGGGGGATGACGTTCAGCTTGAGCTGCATGTCGAACGCATTGGCGGTAAATCACTGACTTTACGTCAACGCTGTACCAGCCTTGATGGCGAGTTACGCATGGAAGTGACGCAAACCTATGTCACTACATCATTGATTACGCATCAGGCTATTCCTATCCCTGAAGCACTGTATAGCGCCTTAACCCAGCAGCAACCGGTGTAATGGCACAACGTAATAAAGGAGAAACTCCATGAATATCGTTTGTATCGGCGGCGGTCCCGCTGGGCTTTATTTCGGGTTGCTGATGAAACTGCAAAACCCAAGCAACCGTGTGGTGGTCGTTGAACGTAACCGCCCTTATGACACCTTCGGTTGGGGCGTGGTATTTTCGGATGCCACATTAAGTAACTTGCGCAAAGCAGACCCAGTCTCAGCAGAAACGATCAGCGCTGAATTTAGCCATTGGGATGATATCGACATTCACTTTAAAGGTAGCTGTAACCGCAGTGGCGGGCATGGATTCATCGGTATTGGGCGTAAAAAGCTCCTCAATATCTTGCAAGATCGCTGCCTTGAAGTGGGGGTGGAATTGGTATTTGAAACCCAAGTGGCGGATGACCAAGAAATTGCACGCCAATATGATGCGGATCTAGTGATTGCATCGGACGGGATCAATAGCGCAGTACGTACTCGCTATGAAAATATCTTCAAACCCGATATCGACCAACGCCGTTGCCGTTTTGTTTGGCTAGGTACGAAAAAGATTTTCGACGCATTTACCTTCTTGTTCGCAGAAAATGAACACGGTTGGTTCCAAGTTCACGCGTATCAATTTCAAGAAGGGTTATCCACATTTATCGTAGAAACCACGGAAGAGACTTGGTTGAAAGCAGGTATCGACCAAATGTCTCAGGAAGATGGGATTGCTTACTGTGAAAAGTTATTTGCCCCATGGCTGGATGGTGAAAAACTGATTGCCAATGCAGCACACTTACGTGGTGCCGCGATTTGGATTCGATTCCCTCGCGTGATTTGTGATAACTGGGTGCACTGGACACAACCAACAAGCCGCAAGGAGGTTCCTGTGGTGCTGATGGGGGATGCCGCTCATACCGCCCACTTCTCTATTGGTTCAGGAACTAAATTGGCTCTAGAAGATGCGATTGAGCTGTGCGAAAGCTTGAAAGCGACTCAAGGAGATTTGCGCAAGGGACTTGAGCACTACCAAAAAGTTCGCAGTGTCGAAGTGCTAAAAATCCAGAATGCGGCGCGTAACTCAACCGAGTGGTTTGAAAACGTGCAGCGCTATGAAAACCTCGATCCTGAGCAGTTTGCTTACTCTTTATTAACTCGTTCTCAGCGCATTTCTCATGAAAATTTACGTGTGCGTGATGGTAACTGGTTAACTCACTATGAAAACTGGTTTGCCGAAAAATCGGGTTTACCAGCGCAGGTGGCTAATCAAAAAGTCGCCCCGATGTTGACGCCATTTCGCTTGCGAAATGTGGAACTGAAAAACCGTGTGATAGCGTCTCCAACGTTGCTGTATTGCGCAACTGATGGGCTAGTCAGTGATTTCCATCTGGTACATATCGGTAGCCGCGCATTAGGTGGGGCTAGCCTGATTATGACGGAAATGACGGCAATTTCTCCTGAAGCGCGAGTCACGACAGGCTGCCCGGGAATTTGGAATGATGCGCAAGTGGCGGCATGGAAAAATGTGACGCAATTTGTACACCAAAAAACGGATGCGAAAATTGGGATCCAACTAGGACATGCTGGGCGTCGAGGCTCAACACAGCGCGGTTGGGAGCAAGAAAACCATCCAATGAAACAAGGTAATTGGCCATTAGTTTCCGCATCACCATTACCTTATTTACCTTCAATTTCACAGACGCCCACTGAGCTAACCGAAGCCCAAATGGCAAAGATTATCGACCAGTTTGTGGCGGCAGCAAAACGCGCGGATCAAGCCGGTTTTGATTGGTTAGAGTTGCAAGCTGGGCATGGTTATCTGCTATCAAGCTTTATTTCTCCGTTAACTAACCAGCGTACCGATGGGTTTGGTGGGTCTTTAGAAAATCGTCTGCGTTTCCCGCTAGCGGTAGTGAGCGCGGTCAGAAAAGTATGGTCTGAGGATAAGCCACTGTCTGTGCGTATCTCTGCGACAGATTGGGTTGACGGCGGCACAACAGTCGATGAGGCGGTATTAATTGGGCAGGCACTTCATCAAGCGGGCGCAGATATTATCGACTGCTCATCTGGCGAAGTATCCCCTCTTCAACAGCCTGTTTATGGGCGTATGTACCAAACCCCAATGGCGGATCGTATTCGCAATGAAGGATCGGTGCCGGTAATTGCCGTTGGTGCGATCACTGATGCGGATCAAGTGAATAGCATTATCGCGTCAGGGCGAGCAGATCTTTGTGCGCTCTCTCGACCACTTCTTGCCGACCCTGCTTGGTTACTCCATGAGTGTGCTCGCTTTGGGTGGAATTCAGTCTCGTGGCCAGCACCTTATGAGTATGGTCGCCAACAATTAATCCAACAATCGAAAAGCCGTTAATGGCGTAAATGCGAGAGGGGGAAACACCATGACGATTCAGTCCCATGACCAATACAGAGAAAATGTCGCAGGACGCGCAGATGTGGAAGATACACCAGAATTGTTGGCGTATTACAAACAGTTAGATGAACTCAAAACGGGCGCATTGTGGACGGTTGCCAACAAAATTGAGCCGTGGCAGCCAAAATCTCAATCTGTGCCTGTGTTATGGCGTTACCAAGATTTACGTGAGCATGTTTTGCGTTCGGTGGATTTGGTGACTCCGGAAAAAGCAGGTCGCCGTGTTATCTACTTAAACAACCCTGGTCGTCAAGATGTGGCAGCGGCAGTGGGTTGGTTGTATTCCGGTTTACAGGTGATGCATCCGGGAGAAGCCGCTTCGGCTCACGCACATTCATCATCAGCATTGCGTTTCATCATGGAAGGGCGCGGCGCCTACACCATTGTGGAAGGGCAAAAAATGATTTTAGAAGCTAATGATTTTGTGCTGACACCAAATGGTACTTGGCATGAACATGGTGTGGAAGAAGGTGGATTACCGTGTATTTGGCAAGATGGTTTAGATATTCCATTAGTCAATGCAATGGAAGCGGGTTTCTACAAAGTTCACCCCGATTTGCATCAAGCACAAACTCGTCCAATTGATTATCCCGTTGGCATGTGGGGAGCGACTGCGTTACGTCCGCACCATGTGGGATGGGATAAGCCCTATTCGCCATTATTCAAATACCAGTGGGGACCCACTTATGAAGCGCTGCAACGCGCCGCAAAAGTAACGGATGGCTCAGTATTTGATGATGTATTAATGAATTACACCAACCCATTAACCGGCGGGCCAGTGATGCCAACGATTGGGGCTAGTATGCAGTTATTACGCCCTGGATTTGTCGGTAAAGCTCATCGTCATACGGGCAGTTTTATCTACCAAGTGGCGAAAGGAAAAGGGTATTCGATTATTAATGGACAGCGCTTTGACTGGCAAGAGAGAGATATTTTCTGTGTGCCATCATGGATGTTCCACGAACATGTGAATACATCCCAGAGCGAAGATGCGTGCCTGTTCTGTTTTAACGACTTGCCAGTGATGCACTCTCTTGGTCTCTATTATGAAGAGGCGCTTGTGGACAATGATGGGCATCAAAAAGTGATTAGCTAAGTTTTTATTCTAACTATTTGTTCCGATTACTTATTTTAATTGTTTACGTGAAGATTTCAGTTAGGTCTGAGACCTGACTCAAGGAGAAAAATTATGCGTCTTATTACTTACCGTTCAGATGTTACCGCAGCAGCACGTTTAGGGGCGATTGCTAACGAGCAAGTCGTGGATTTAGCGAGATTAGCGGAACAGAATGGTCAATATCTCCCTGATAATATGTTGGATTTTATTGAGTTAGGTCCACAAGGGATCCGTGCAGGTACTGAATTATTAAACGCACATAAAGGGCAATTTCCTGCGGGAACTGCATGGCCAGTACAGAATGTAAAAATTTTAGCGCCAATTCCACGCCCAAGAAAAAACATTTTTGGGATCGGTCTGAACTATGTTGAGCACGTTGCTGAGTCGAGCCGTACTCTGGATACCTCTAAAGATCTACCAAAAGAGCCGGTTATCTTTTCTAAGCCGCCAACAACGGTGATTGGACCGGGTGATGCGATTGAACATAACAGCCAAATTACTCAGCAATTAGATTGGGAAGTGGAGTTGGCGGTGATCATGGGGACGCGTGCTAAAGGGGTTTCTGAAGCAGATGCCCTGAACTATGTGTTCGGTTATAGCTTAATGATTGATATGAGTGCACGTGATTGTCGCCGTGCAGGTCAATGGATTTACTCTAAAGGGCAGGATACCTACGCCCCATTCGGTCCTTGCATTGTGACTGCCGATGAAATTCCTGATCCTCACTCACTAAACCTGAGTTTGAAAGTTAACGGTGTAACCAAGCAAGACTCCAATACTCGCCATATGCTGTTCAATGTGAATGCGTTGATTGCTGATATCAGCAAAGGCATTACGTTGGAACCGGGGGATATTATCGCAACGGGCACACCTGAAGGGGTTGGTGCGGGTCGTTCCCCACAAGAGTGGGTATGGCCGGGTGATGTAATTGAAGCGTATGTCGAAAAAATCGGTGAGTTACGCCACCCAGTGGTTGCGGTATAACTCAAGGGAGATACTAACATGTTGAATCTACCTCAATTTAAGGCAGCGGCTGTACAGGCCGCCCCTGTATTCCTCGATACCGATGCTACCGTTGATAAAGTGTGTCGGTTGATTGAAGAAGCAGCGGATAATGGTGCCAAATTAGTGGCATTTCCTGAAGTGTTTGTCTCTGGCTACCCGTATTGGAGTTGGGTAATGAACCCGATTGATGGCAGCCCTTGGTTTGAAAAACTGTGCAAATCTGCCATTGAAGTCCCTGGACCTGAAATTAAAAAAATCGCCCAAGCCGCCGCTCGTCACCATATCAACGTGGTTGTGGGGGTGAATGAGCGCAATCCGAACGGAATTGCCACGTTATACAACACGTTAGTGACGATTTCTGATGAAGGTAAAATTTTAGGACGTCACCGTAAATTAGTCCCAACGTGGGCGGAAAAATTGACGTGGGCAAATGGGGATGCCTCCTCGCTGAAAGTTCACCAAACCAGCATTGGTCCTTTAGGGGCGTTGGCATGTGGCGAAAACACCAATACATTGGCACGTTTCTCGTTGCTGGCTCAAGGTGAGTTGGTTCATATTGCCAGTTATATTGCACTGCCAGTGGCACCAAAAGACTATGACATGGCGGATGCGATTCGTTTACGTGCCTCTGCTCATTGCTTTGAAGGTAAAGTATTTACCATCATTTCTTGTTCGACAGTCTCTGAAGAAATCGTTGAAGCCATGGCGGCGTCGCATCCCGAATCCCGTGAGTTGCTTGCGCGTCCAAATAGCGCATTTTCCGGCATTATTGGTCCTGATGGACGAGTAATTGGGGAACCATTGATTGATAAAGAAGGCATTGTTTACGCTGAAATTGATTTGAATCGCTGTATTCAACCACGCCAAATGCATGATATTACAGGGCACTATAATCGCTTTGATATCTTTGACTTACAGGTTAATCGTCGCCCATTAACGGCTGCTCGTTTCCATCATGGTGGGCAAGATGTCGATGAACTTAATCAGTTTGCTGAATCGGATGACTCTTCAGTGGAGAAAGGGCTATGAGCTTAGCGCGTACGTTTCGTATTGGGCAGATTGTGCCTTCATCTAATACCACCATGGAAACTGAAATTCCGGCTATATTACGCGCCCGTGAAGCGATGTTTGCAGAGCGTTTCACATTCCACTCTAGCCGTATGCGTATGCAGAAAGTGACTAAGGATGAGCTTGCCAAAATGGACTCAGACAGTGACCGCTGTGCTATTGAACTGTCAGACGCCGATGTCGATGTATTAGGGTATGCCTGCTTGGTTGCCATTATGAGCATGGGGAAGGGGTATCACCGAGTTTCGCAAAAACGCCTCCATCAATGCACCATAGATAATGGGCATCCAGCGCCGGTTGTCACTAGTGCAGGGGCATTAGTCGAAGGGCTGCATGCCATTGGCGCGAAAAAAGTGTCGATTTTGACGCCGTATATGAAGCCATTAACGCAAATGGTTATCGACTATATTGAACATGAAGGTATTGAAGTGGTTGATAGCATCTCATTGGAGATCCCCGATAACCTCGAGGTGGGGAGACAAAACCCATTAGCACCAGTGGAAATCACCAGAAAGCTAAATACCAATGTGGATGCGATTGTGGCATCAGCTTGCGTGCAAATGCCGTCATTACCGTCGATTCAACTTATCGAAGATAGAGTGGGCTTACCAGTATTGTCTTCGTCTGTGGCAACAACTTACATGATGCTAAAAAAATTGGGACTTGATACGCGAGTGGATGGTTTTGGCTCACTACTTAGCGGAAGATTTTAGTTAAATTATGTTAAGAGTTCGATTTCCTTCTGCTACTCTGCTAGCTTCTAATGTCATAAAACCAGAAGCCAGAAAAGAGGAATTGATGCCTGAATCGAAAGTCTTCGTTGATAATTACCTGCCTGCTCTTTTGGGGCAGGCATGGATGCTAGTTTCATCTGAATTTCATGCGGTTGTAGAAGCCAATGGGCTATCGGTGTTGGAGTGGCGAGTGCTTTCTACATTGGCCAATAATGGTTCGATGGGGATCACTGAGCTGTCGCAAAAAACAGTCAGCAAGCAACCAACAATCACGCGGGTATTACAACGATTGGAACAGCAAGGGCATGTCATCCGTCACAATAACCATACAGGAAGTGACCGCCGTGTGACTTTAGTGAGTGTGACTTCTAGTGGTGTCGAGCTGGTCGAAGGGTTATTGATTGCAGCGGAAGAGCATGAAAGGCAGGTTTTAGCGCCTCTTGGTGTTCGCAAAAGCAAAATGCTCAAGCAGGTTTTACAAGAATTAATTGATAGACATAGCCCAGAAATCAAATAGATAAGTTGCATTAAAATACTCGGAATTATCCGTTTTTGATGAGTGATAAGGGTTTATACCAGAAGAATAGATTAAATCCTTATAAAACACGAGTATATTGAATGGATATGTAATGTATTGGAAATTAAGTAATATCCTGTAACACAATGATTGCTATCGTAGTTTTTGATTTATTTTGTTTTTTTATTTGGTAATAAATTGATGCTTTACATTGATTTGATTTATCTATTTACTGCAATGCAGATAACTAAGATAAACCATTATGGAGCACTCAATGTCAGTAGTGACACTTGTACTCGTTTTTTTACTTGCAGTCATCGTGAGCGTATTTGTTTCCCGATTACTTAAAGACATCATTCCATTGCCAATTATCCAGATAGCGTTAGGGGCTGCCTTATCGTTCTACGGATTTACAGTGGAATTCGAACCACATCTTTTTCTCTTTTTATTTATTCCTCCATTGCTATTTCTTGATGGATGGCGAATTCCAAAAGAAGCCTTATTCCAAGAAATTAAGCCAATTATGTCATTGGCGATTGGCTTAGTGGTCGTCACCGTTATTGGGATGGGCTTCTTTATCCATTGGCTGATCCCAACGATTTCACTGGCGGTTGCCTTTGCACTGGCAGCTATCCTTTCCCCAACTGACCCTGTGTCGGTATCTGCAATGACAGTGAATTCGCCACTACCATCGCGTATGGCGCACATTCTTGAAGGGGAATCTCTACTCAATGATGCGACGGGCTTAGTATGCTTTAGCTTTGCGGTTGTGGCTGCGCTGACAGGGGAGTTCTCTCTGGCATCTGCTGCGGGGCAATTTGTGCTGGTGGCATTTGGTGGGATAGTGATTGGTTTATTAGTCGCATGGGCAATTGGCTGGTTAAACCAATTCTTAGTCAAGCGCACAGGTGAAGAACCAGCTATCCAAATTATGATCAGCCTGTTAATGCCTTTTACCGCGTATCTTCTGGCTGAACATTTACATGTTTCCGGAATCCTTGCTGCCGTTGTTGCGGGTATTGCGATGCACTACGAAAAAATTGCAGGGCGTATGCAAGCGGCGACTCGAATGCAAAGTAAGGCAGTTTGGGACACGGTACAAACAGGTTTGAACGGCATGATCTTTATTCTACTGGGTGAGCAGCTACCAGGGATGTGGACCAATTTGCCTCAGGTGGCCGAAGCTGCAGGTGCTAGCCATCCTTGGATGCTGTTTGTGTATGTTGCCGTTATCACCATTGCATTAGGTGCACTGCGTTTTGCTTGGGTATGGATATCAATGACCCTGACAGTTTTCCACAATCGTCGTCGTGGAAAGCAAGCGGATGAAGTACGTATTCGCATGATGGCGGTGATGGCAACGGCGGGAGTTCGCGGGGCAATTACGTTAGCCGGTATTTTAACGTTGCCATTCTTAATGCCCGATGGATCATTATTCCCTAACCGTGATGTGGCTATCTTCCTCGCGATGGGGGTGATCCTGTGTTCGCTGTTAATTGCCAGCATCGCCTTGCCGATTTTAACCAAAGGTTTAGTGCAAGATTTACCTTATGATAACGATGAAATTCGCGCTCGTCTGGCACTCAATGAAGCAGCAATGGCACATATTCGTGAGCTGATGAACCACCCTTCTGATGATATGGATGAAATTGCGATGCGTACCGAAGTGGGTGCTCAGCTGTTAGAAATTTATGGTCGTCGTTTAGATAATACGGATGAAACAGAGTCAGATGTGTTTGATTTACATCGGATGATCGAGATGGAACGTTCGATGTCAGATTCGGCTCTGAAGGCGAAGCGGGAAGCGTTATATCAAATGCGTAAAGGGAAAAATATCAATGAGCGAGTGTACCATCGCTTACGTGATGAGCTTGATTTAAAAGAAGAAACATTAAATCACCATAAGAGTTCAAAACACTAGTTTCTAATTTACGACTAAAGGGCTTAAGGTAACTTAAGCCCTTTTTATATACTCATTGAAAAAAATTTTATTGCTGATAATGTAATCTCTAATTATATTCAGGAAAAAATTATGTCACAGCATGTAGCTCACCTCATTATTATGATGACCATCACTTAACTGGTGGGAGTTTGCTACATCCTCAACCCGCCAGATAAGGCGGGTTTTTTGTCCTTGTCTGGTTAGTATTCAACAAGGAGCCCTCTATGAATCTTTTCGACAATACTCAAAAACACACGCAAGAACTTGAAGCCCTAATTGCCAGCGCAGATCGCGCCATCACAGAAGAAAATTTCAGCTATTTAATGGATTTTTATTCTGAGAATGGCTCGTTAGTGGTGAAAGACGGTTTACATGTCCATGGAAAAGAGAACCTAAAGAAAGCATTTTCTGCTATCGCTGAATTTTTTAATCACAGCCTGCAAGTGTCTCAAGGTACGGTAAAAGTTATTTTTGGTGAAGATTGCGCCTTAGTCTTAGCTGAAACTATTTTGAGTGCGCAAATGCAAGATGGTACGCCGTTTAATACTGTGCGAGATGCCACCTACGTATTTAAACTCATCGACGGTAAGTGGCTATGTGTGATTGATAATTCTTATGGAACTTCACTGCTCAAATCCTAAGGAAAGCTTTGTCTCATTCACCCGCGTGTGTCATGAAAAAATAGCGATATTCAGTTTACGTAATAAATGGTTTTTTATTGTAATTATTCAGTTTTACTGTTGTCTCTGGAGTTAAGTCTAAGGTTTATACTCGGGACAAGAATAACAGTGGAGGATATTTATTATGTCAATTTTCAGCTGGTTATTTAACCTCGGCAGAAATCGCTATAACTCGAAACGCGATAACCAATATCGGGGTCATTCAGGGCATGGCAGCAGTTCCAAGCATGGTTCTCGAGGTAAGCATGGCGGGAGTTATCAGCACAATGATGGTCGAGGCGAAGACAACTATTTTTCACACGGACAAAACATCCAAAAAATAAGATGCCGACAATGCAAAAGTGCCGTAGACCCAAATGCCAATTTTTGCGGTGAATGTGGAGCATCAATTTAAGGAAATAGAAAAGGTATTTTTGATTCAGGAGGAAGCATGGCGGAATCGTTTTTTTCTCATAAAAATCATTACCAGCTCTACGTTAAGAATTTCATTACATCACCAGCTTCGATGGGAACGGTGTTCCCATCATCTCGTTGGTTATGTCATACCATGATTGACAATATTGACTGGGCTCAATGTCATCAAATTGCAGAGATTGGTGCGGGTAACGGCGTCATGACTCGCTATATTGTGAACAAAATTACGACGCAAACACGTTTAGATCTCTATGAAATTAATCGTGATTTTATCGATATTTTAAATCAGATTGATGACCCGAGAGTGGCTGTTAATCCATGTTCAGCAGAATATTTATTGGGTGATTATGATTTGATTATTTCAGGAATTCCTTTTCTGTCCCTGAATAAAAAAACCAGCATGCGAATATTAAAACAGGTGCGTCAGAGCCTATTAAAGAATCAGGGTAAATTGGTGTTATTTCAGTATACCCAAGGTTGTGAGCCGCTATTTTCGCGTTATTTTTCATTCACAAAAGAACGTGTGTATCGCAATTTTCCACCTGCATGGGTGTATACCTGTGTCCCCAAATAATGAATCTTAGGCCGGTGTGATAGAAACTGGCCTAAGACTTTTTACGTTATTTAGGGCGATACATTTCGAGTTTTTGTTGCTCTTCAATTCAATAATAATCCGCAGGTCCGCCTGCCCGCATCAAAGGTTTTTGGCGAGCACTGTTATATAAGCCTTGCTCTAAGGTAGCTTCATCGATATGCACCATTACCACTTCTCCCATGATCATCCACGTATCCAATAGGCTACCGTCAGCGCGTTTTAATTGCTGATATTCAGTGACTACACACTCCATGGAAACAGGCGTTTGGGCGATGCGCGGAGGCGTAATCAATGTGGACGGTAAGGTGGAAAGCCCAGTAAGGTCAAACTCACTTTCTCCACGAGGTAACATTGCACTGCTTGAATTGACCTGCTGCCCAAGCTCAAGAGTTGCAAGATTATAAACGAACTCACCTGTTTCGATTGCATTGGTGACGGAATCTTTTTTCCCAACGCTCGAGAAGACCAAAATGGGCGGTGAATAATTAAAGATATTGAAGAAGCTATAGGGCGCAAGATTGGTGTTACCTTGCTTATCGCATGTGGAGATCCAGCCAATAGGGCGTGGACCAATTAATGAGGGTATCGGATCATGGGGAAGCCCATGACCTTGTTGCGGTTGGTAGCTGTAAAACTGAGTTGTCATTATTGGCTCCTTTTTTTGTTATCCTAACGGATTAATTTATTCTAGTTAATATTAGAAAATGAAAAGTGCACGATATGCATAGTTTAAGCATGATATGGATAATGGAAAATTTATCATGATTAATATGACTTATTTTGATGAATTTAAATTATATTTAAAGTTTTATTGAATGAATTTATAAAACACAAAATATGAGTTATTTAAGTATATTTTTATTTCTCATTAAAATATTAAGTTTTTATGTTTGATATTCTTGATTTTTTATTTTTAATAAATTTAAATAAGTTATTATATGCGATATTTATAATTGGATAATTTTCTTTTATTTAAATTGAAATAATGTTTTTTTTAAGGGGTATCATGATTAAGATAAGTGAATATTTAAATTACTAGCTAATTATATTATATAGTCTTATTTGTGTAACCTATTGATATTTAATTTTATATAAATCAAATTCAGATATTAAAACGATCAATAAAGTTAATTTGATAGGTGTTAACTATTAAATCATATATTTTCGATCGATATAAACGTATTTACAGATTTATTTCCTGTACCTATATTTTAATAAATTAAATTTCCTGCACTTTGGATATATCCATTTTTTATTACGCTATTTGCTCAATGAATTGGCTATCTTTGAGTAAATGAAATTAAAGCTATTTAAACTGGTTTTAATATGATGAAAAACAAATATCGATTACGTGAAGAAGTTGGTTTATTTATTCGGGAAGCACGGCTTAATTGCTCATTAACAGGTGAGGAATTAGGGCGTATGCTTCATATTAGTCAACAGCAAATATCTCGCTATGAACGTGGTATTACGAGTGTAAATATAGAAACGCTTGACGCCATATTAAAGAAATTAGGTAAGGATTGGTCTGAATTCTTTTTCAAAGTTATTGCTAACTATTCAGATGAAATAGCAGAGATAAAATTACAAGATAATTTTTTATTTCAAGATAAAAAATCAAAATATTCCTATTACGATAAATTAAAATTCAAAGCCTTACATGATCTTTAATCATGATTAATTAAATTAACATGTTCTTTGGTGATTATATAACTAATTGTTATTTAATGTTTTTCTGTTCCATTAATTATTTAATGGTGTATTGCGTTTCTCCTATTTTTAAACGAAAGGAAAGTCATTATATGAAACTTAATCAGTTAGCAATCATTACACTGCTGGCAACATCAGCGACTTCTTTTAGTGTAATGGCAGAGAATACAGGTACGGTGAATTTTATCGGTACAGTGGTGACTTCACCCTGCAATATTGCACAACCATCGTTAAAACAAACTATTGATTTTGGTCAGCTTTCTCGCCGTGGTTTAGAGAATGGCAGAACGGCTGAAGTGAATTTTAATATTGAATTAACAGGGTGTGATTTTTCAGATTACACCAAAGATGGTACAGGGGCGTCAGCAGCAGTGAAAAGCATGGAGTTAGTCTTTACAGGGCAAAATTACGCCGATGCGGGTAACACTTTGCTTTCAACTTCTCCGGGCAATGTAAACAACGTAGGTATTGGTATTGATGGTTTTGAATTTGGCAAAGCTAAGGATATTTTATCGCGAATTATCAATAAGAAGGGGGATAACACCTTAACCTTCAAAGCATTAGCTAAAGCTATTGATACCACAAAAGATGTCGCTGAAGGTAAGTTTAGCGCCGTAACTAACTTCCGAATTACCTATCAGTAAGCATCTGAGTCTACCGCCAGTGAATAACTGGCGGTATCAATACGGAGTTGAAGGAGAAAGTTGAGGGAGACAATTGTGATTGTTTATCAACGGGTAACTCGCCAATTAGCTCAACTGATGACGATAACTATTCTGATGTGCCTGATGATTTCGGGGGCGGCGGCGAATAAAAAAATAGAGCTTGATGGCAGCGCAACATTGAAAGGTATTGTTATCGCTACACCGTGTTCGGTTGTAATTGAAAATAGATTTCAAACGATTGATTTTTCACCTTTGGCAATCCCCCTGCTTGGTACAAAGTTGCAGCGTGAGCAGCATAACCAACCTTTTATTATTGAGTTACGAGACTGCGGAAGCCTTTACTCTTTACTCGACAGTAAAACATGGTCTATTCGATTTGCAGGGGAAACAGCGGAACACATTGATGCATTTGTACTAAGAGGCGCATCACAAGGTCTTGGGGTTTCTGTCCTTGATAGCCGTTTTAATACATTGATTCCAGGGCAATATTACCCTTTGGCAAATAATGTATTACGGCAAGACAAATCAGGGAAAGCGCTCTATCTACAGTACTTTTTACGTCTAGAGCTAACTGGGCGACCTATTCAAGCGGGTAACTATCAAGGGTTAATCCGTTTTTTTATCGATTATCAATAAATTGCAGATAAACATGATCTCGAAGTCATTTTCGAGAGGGGCACACTCGTCGCATTTGGGATGGTATAGAGCATGATGTTCAAACATAGCAAACTAAGACAGACGATTTTATTGGCGCTAAGTATGGGAATTGGCAATAGCTATGCTGCTGAATTTAATACCGATGTGTTAGATGCCGAAGATATGAATAACATTGATATGAGCCAGTTCTCTGTTGCGGGATATGTTCCACCTGGAGACTATGTTTTGACTGTTTTTGTTAACGGTCAGCGTTTAGGCGAGCCGCGAGATGTTGCTGTTTTTGATGATAACAGTACAAAAAGTGTAGGTTCTCAGCAAGTGTGTCTGGCACCTCAGTTGCTGGATTTTATGGGACTAAAAAAATCTGCGGAGGAAAAAGTCACATTATTTCATGATGAAAAATGTTTGAATTTTTCGGCTCTGGCTGGGGTACAAACCAAAGTGGACTTGCCTTCTATGTCCCTAAAAATGACCATTCCCCAAATGTGGATGGAATATCGTGATCCTTATTGGGTTCCCCCAAAATTATGGGAAGAGGGGATCAATGGTTTGTTTGTGGACTACAGTGCGAATATTTCTGCCACAAAAGAGACCGATGGCGACAAGCGTGTTTACTTATCTGGTAATGGAATATCGGGCATTAACATTGGGGCTTGGCGGCTGCGTGGTGACTTCAATGGGACTTATCAAAAGCAACATGGGGGCAGTTATTCGCAAGAAAAACACAACTTTGATTTCAGTCGGTTATATGCTTTTCGATCATTGAAAGAAAGCGCTGCTTTGCTCACGCTCGGGGAAAATAATTTTTACTCGGACGTGTTTGATTCTTGGCAATACACGGGTATTTCGATTGAAAGTGATGATCGCATGTTGCCGCCAAAATTGGTGGGATATGCCCCTGAAATTATCGGTGTGGCAAAGACTAACGCCATTGTGATCGTTCGGAGTCAGGATCGGATCATTTCAGAAACTTCGGTGCCACCGGGACCTTTTCGCATTCAAACCCTTGATAGCGGGATCCGTGGTGTGCTGGATGTGACGGTACGTGAAGAAAATGGGGAAGAGAATAAATTTAGTCTTAGTACTGCATCGCTGCCCTATTTAACTCGTCCGGGTCGGGTAAATTATAAAGCGGCGCTGGGGAAAACACGTTATGACAATCGACATTTAACGGGAGATCCCGTCATTAGTGGTGAATTGTCATATGGTGTATCAAATGCGTGGTCGTTGTATGGGGGAACTCAACTTAATGCCTATTACCAAAGTGCCGCTTTAGGGATTGGGCGTGACTTGTTCTCTTTTGGGGCCGTCGCGGTGGATATTACCCAATCTTTTGCTGATTATTCAGATGACGATAAAGGTCACTTACAGGGGCGCTCTTACCGTTTTAATTATGCGAAGTCATTCGAGGATCTTCGTACCGATATTACTTTTGCGGGCTACCGTTTTGCAGATAAAGAGTATCGAACGTTAATGCAATATATGGATGAGGACAGAACTGGGCATTCACCGCAAGCCACCAAGGAAAATTACCAAGTCTACTTAAATAAATATTTTGATGATTTTAACTTCTCGTTAAATTACCAGTACAGCACCTATTGGCAGGATGACCCACAAACCCAGTACGGTTTATACGCCAATACAAGCCTGAATTTTGCTTCCCTTTCCCAATATAGCGGCAATATTGCTATCTCCGCGACGCGAACGGAGCGAAGTAACGGTTATGAAGATGATGCCATTAACCTTTATTTGACGATCCCGCTGTACAGCGGACATAGCTTGACGTTTTCTGAGTTGTACTCTCGTTCCAATAAAAAGAATCAATATAACCATAATGTGGGATATAGCGGTTATGGGGAGAGGGATAATTACAGCCTAACGATGGGGTATAACCACGGGCAAGATGTGGATAGCCAAACGAGCTTGAGCGGTTTTTATTCCCGTGACCTCTCGGATGCCAGTGTGTCCATTAATGGCAGCTATGTCCCTCATCAATACCGCAGTATTGGGGCATCGATTAATAGCGGGATCACAATAACGACCAAGGGAGCCGCGCTGCATCGCTCTGCCCACGGTGATACTCGCTTAATGGTGGAAACTTCAGATATTGGCGGCGTACCACTGAATCATGGCGTTACAAAAACCAACCGCTTCGGTTTAGCGGTGATCCCAAATGTGAATAGTTACCGTAAATCCTCGGCTTCCATTAACACCAGCAAATTACCTGAAAACATTGAAGCGCTCAGTGCCACCAGCGACATCACGCTTACAAAAGGCGCGATTGGCTATCGAAGTTTCCCTGTGATGAAAGGGGAAAAACTCTTCTCAGTGATCACCTTACCGGATGGTAAAAAACCACCGTTTGGTGCCAGTGTGCGTAATGAGGTGAATCAAGAACTTGGGATAGTCGGAGAAGAAGGGGTGACCTGGTTGGTGGGGATCGAGAAGAATACCGCGTTGTGGGTTTATTGGCGTAACCAAAAACAGTGTCAGATAACGTTGCCAGACCGGTTAACCACATCCTCTTCAATGCTGTTACTACCATGTCAAAAATAACTGGCATGTCAAAAATAACGAAATTTTTATTCTCTTTAATCTATGAGGTTGATTATGTTGAATTTTAAACCTATTTTTGCAGCATTGATAAGCGGGCTTATTGGAATACCACAAGCCTCTTATGGCGCGGTGACTCTGGATAGAACGAGAATTGTTTTTCCGGGTAATGAAAATTCTATTAACGTGCGCATCGCGAATGATAATCCCGAAGAAGCCTATTTAGCGCAAAGTTGGATTGAAGACCTTCAAGGTAAAAAACTCACTCAAGGCGCGATCCTTGCCACGCCACCATTACAGCGGATAGAAGCCAATAGCCACAGCCTAGTGCGCTTGAGCAAAACGCCATTATTAAGCCAATTACCCGATGATAGAGAGTCCGTTTTCTATTTCAATTTGCGTGAAGTTCCGCCGAAATCCACGGAAGAAAATACACTGCAAATTGCGTTGCAATCCCGCGTCAAATTGTTCTATCGCCCTGAAAAAATCCTCGAAGCTTCTCAAACCAAATGGGCGCACAACATTACGTTGCAAAAAACGGCCAAAGGCTACCGTTTGAATAACACCACGCCGTTTAACTTAACGGTGATTGGGGTGGGGAATAGCAAGAAACAGTCGGAAGAGAGCAGCTTCGAGGTTGTTATGGTCGCCCCTAAATCCACATTCGAGATTAACAGCCACACGCTGACCACCCCTTATCTCACTTACATCAATGACTATGGCGGCAAGCCAACACTGGTATTTCGTTGCCAAGGAGACACCTGCACAGTCTCCGGGGAACAGTAATAGAACCAAGGCATAAAAGGGGAGAATGAGGATGAATATTATCCGGTTAGCTATCGGGATTATCACAATGACCGTAAGTGCTTGGGGGCAAGGAGAGGAATTTCTAGGCAGCGTGCCACCCAATGAATCCCATTATGAATCTTCACAGGCGGGCTGGTTTTTGGTGAATGCCACGCTATTCAATGCCCCGTGTGGTTTAACGGTAGGGAAAACGCTGACGTTGACCCATTGCGGCGCAGGAGTTGCATTCAGTGAAAATAAACATGGAGCAAAAACACCGGCAATTTTGCTCGTGGTGGATATGTTAACGGGGGAAGAAACAGTGCGTTACCCCGTGGCACTTATTGATGGAAATAACCCCGTTCAGCTTCCTTCTGTGATTGAGAGTGCGCATCCACTGCGACTGGAGGTGAGTTATGAGTAAGGTAACCCTGTTTTGGTGGCTGCTAGCGCCCCTTTTCTGGAGCTTTTCGACTCAAGCTAATGCGCAATTTCTGGATGTGGAATTTAGCGGAGAGTTAGTGCATTTATCCTGCAAAGTGAGTGCAGGTTCCGTCAAAAAAGAGATTCAATTAGAAAATTTACGTATGGAGTCTCTTAATCTGGGGGAGACCAGCGTTATCACGCCGTTTTCCATTGAAATTGACCATTGCCAGCGTGCGGAGCTGGGAAAGCTCATCAAGATAGCGTGGCATGGAACGCAGCTAGTGAATATTGATGGGGATAACTACCTTATCACTCAAGGTGATAGCGGCGTGGTACTGGGGATCATGGATAGTAAAGATAAACTCATTGATTGGGATGAGCCTATTGATGTGGGCAGCGTTGCAGTGGTGAATGATGAGCAATCTTTGTCCTTTGGTGTGGTAGCGCGCAAACCTCCTTATGGTTACGTTGGCACAGGGAATTTCTCCGGTTGGGCTACATTTTCCGTGGAGTATAAATAGTGAAGCAAATCAATAAAATCAGGAAGTATTGGTGGGGTTTTCTGATATTTATCTCACCGGTGGTTAATGGGGATGTGTTTGTGGATGTCGTGGCGACAATGGTCGATCCTGCTTGCCACGTACGTAGTGAAAATAACGATTCACCACTGCAAATTAATTTTGGGGTGGTTGAAATTAATGGCGCGCCAGGGGTTTCGTTGACCAAAGATTTTCCGGTGTATATCAGTGGGTGCTCAGGGAGAAAAACGTTGTCGGTGTTACTCAACCCAAAAGGTTATGGAACGGAAGAGTACCAAGGTCGCCAAATCTTATCCACCAGCGCAAAAGGGTTGGGGATCGATTTTTTTGATATCACGGATGGACTAACATTTCCTTTAGAGCTCAATCAAATACAAACTATTACACCACAACCTATCAGCGCGACGGAGCACCGTATTAATCTTCAAGCAAAGTTGGTGAACACTCGACCACTAAGCCAATTACCCGCAGGAAGATTTACGTCGGCCATGATGATCTCAGTCACTTATCACTAATGGGAACAGCAATATGTTGACAATTAAATCCATAGCGCGGGCAGGTTGTTTAGTCGGAGGAATACTGTCAGCGATGATGGCTCATGCAGATTATGCGGCACAAATTATCGATCCTAATACGGGCTATACCATACGCGTGAATAACAGCAGCACGCTGGCGGATCACCCTGATAGGGGATCTGACGGTCAAAATTATTATCAAGTTGGAGAGCCTTTTGTGGTAGATAGTAACCTTGCGGAACCGACCGGTATGGTGAAGTGTGTCGGGCGCCGCTGGGGAAGTACAAGCACGCAAATTCTGCCAGCAAATGCGTTTCATCGATTATTCATGTATGTGCCTGAAACGGGGTTTTCGATTGCAGGACTCAAAGCGTATCGGTTGAACGCCAACCTCGTGATGACGGTGCAATCCGACATGATGGAATGGACGAACCGCAGCTCCGGTGTGTGCTCAATGTCTTATGCAGATACACAATTTGAGGTTCCTCGATTTAATAACCATTTTCCTATCATCATGACGTTTTATATCAAAGAGCAAATTATCGATGGGCAGTTGATTATTAGTGAAATGCCATTAGCGGGTTACGTGCGTGCATTTACCAATCCAAAAGTGGCGCCACCTTATGATGGCTGGCCGCTTCACGAATCTTCTGTGCCATTACGCTTGGCGGCTTCGCAAATTAATATCGGTGCAAAATGCACATCCAGTACTAGCAGCGGGGAGCAAGGGATATTAAATTTACGCCATGGGCAGTTAAACAGCTTGTACTATGACAACCGTGCTAGCGGTCAAGTCACCTACAGTTGCCTCTTCCAATCGGCAACTAAAGTACGGTTACGCTTGGATTACACGCAGGATGATGACCCTCAAAAGCGCTTACCGATGAAAAATGAGGCGAACGATACGATCTACAGCGATTTGGTGATCACTGATCTTGAAACGGGGGAATCCGGTAAAGAGATCAAAGCGGAGATTCACAGCCTGAAGGAGTTCGAAATCAGTAGCCACCTGCAAGGGGAAAATGCCCAAGCGGGTGACTATCGTGGTTCTGCATGGCTGATTGCCACCTTGGATTAAGGTTAGGACTCAATACGCTGAATAAAACTCGATGGGGTTTGTCCGAGCCATTTCTTAAACATGGTTGAGAACGAACCCACATTGTTGTAACCAAGATCAAACGCCACTTCAGTGATCGATTTACCTGCTGAAATTTGGCTAATGGCACTCAGTAAACAGGCTTGTTGTCGCCAATCTGAAAATGACAAACCCGTTTGCGCCCCAAAAAAGCGGCTAAATGAGCGGTCGCTTTTGTGCAGTTTTGCAGCCCACTCTTGGGGAAGCGAGGTAATTTGCGGTGATTTTAAAAATTCGCGGCACAAGGCTGCGAGGCTTTCATCTCGCGGGATCGGGGCAAAGAATGGTAGCGGCTCGGCGCGCGCCACTTCATGGAGGATCAGCTGCATCAATGAGCCATCTCGTCCGTTAAGATCATATTCCAGTGGCACATCAACCGCTTCTAATAGCAATTGGCGAAGTAAAGGCGTGACGCGCAAAACTTCGCATCGATTGCCTTGGCGGGGCGCAGCCGCAGGTTCGATATATAAACTGCGAGTGCTGACATTCAGCATCCGTGTTTCATGGGCTGTATTCTCAGGGATCCACACGCCGCTGTCGGGGGGAATAACCCACTCACCATCTTCAGTACTCACCTCAATTAGCCCCGTTGCCCCATATAAGAATTGAGCGCGGCGATGCTTATGAGAATCCAACAGCACGTTGGGTAAGTAATCTGTCGCGAGTGCGATAACATCCCGAGCGACACTATCAATGGTACTCAGTGGAATATTTCTCATTGTAATTTTGGTTACCGTCGTTTATTGGCTGAAATTCAAACATAACGAATTATTTTCTGAATATAGGCAAAATTTATTGATATAACCACATGTTTCACGCGGTTGGCTGAAATTCCAATGCCTTTGGCGGTTTTTCAAAAGTTGGCTCAGTGGGAAATGTTTACGCTATCGCGGCAACCTAATGTACGCCAGAGGTAGAGTTATCATGAAAAATTATAATGATCAGAGTGAACATCTGATTGAACCATTGACCCGTCGTCGGTTTATTCAAGGCAGCTCTGCACTCATGGCTGTCCCATTTATTGCCACGAACACGGTCGCTTCAACACCAGAAAACTCCAATATTATCCCTACGACCACCTTACCGAATGACGGTGAGCGAGTGGTTTCCACATGCAGCAGTTTTGACTGCGGCGGAAAATGTGATATTCGCGCCCACGTTAAGCAGGGTGTTGTTACGCGCATCAGTACACGTCCTGACGGGGATCTTGATGAAGAGATGCCGATTATGCGTGCTTGTGTGCGCGGACGCAGCTATCGCAAATTTGTCTACCATCCGAACCGCTTAAAATACCCAATGAAGCGAGTAGGCAAACGCGGTGAAGGGCATTTCGAACGAATTAGCTGGGAAGAAGCCACCACGCTTATCGCTGAAAATATGCAGCGAATTAACCAGCAATATGGTCCTGCATCGCGATTTGTCAGCCTAAGTACTGGGGTGACGGGCGGCATTTTTTCAGGGGCGAATATGTTACGCCGCCTGTTTAATTTGACGGGGGGATTTCTCGAAAATTACCACTCTGTCAGTAACGGCAACACTATGGCAGTGACGCCCTACACTTATGGCACCTCGGCGAGTGGCAGTACGTTAGACACATTGGAAGAGACTCCGCTGGTGATTTTATGGGGACATAACCCAAATGAGACTATTTTCGGGCATACCAACCATTACTTCCAAAAAATGAAGAAAAATGGCACCAAATTTATTGTGGTGGATCCGCGCTACTCCGATACCGCGTCTTCGTTAGCGGATCAGTGGATCCCGATTTTGCCTACCACCGATAACGCCATGATGGATGCCATGATGTACGTGATCATTAGCGAAGGTCTGCATGATCAGGTATTTATCGATACCTACACCGTTGGCTTTGATGAGCACCAAATGCCTGATGGTGTACCGGAGAATGAATCCTTAGTCGCCTATTTGATGGGAAAAAAAGATGGTGTGGTGAAGACCCCTGAGTGGGCGGAACCCATCACCAAAGTGCCTGCGCAAACCATTCGCCAACTGGCTCGTGAATATGCCACAACCAAACCCGCTGCCTTGATGCAAGGGTGGGGACCTCAGCGTCATATTTGTGGAGAACGCTCTGCGCGTGGTGCGACATTGCTGGCAACCATTACGGGAAACGTCGGTGTGAAAGGGGGTTGGGCTGCTGGTTATGGCATGGCCGTGACGCCTGATCTTCGTAAAACACTGGCGGGTCCCAGCCTATTTGAAAACCCCGTTAAAGCGAAAATTAATATTACTAACTGGGTACAAGCCTGTGAGGATGCCAGCCTAGTCACACCGGATAACGGCTTAAAAAATGCAGAAAAACTGGATACCGAAATCAAAATGATTTTTTCCCTTGCGGGAAATTACATGACGAACCAGAACCCCGATATTCGCCATGCCGCCAAAGTGCTGGAGGATGAAAATAAGGTTGAGTTTATCGTCTACAGTGATTTGTATATGACGCCAAGCGCCAAATATGCCGACATCTTACTGCCTGAAACCAGCTTTTTAGAACGCTGGAATGTCGGCGGGACATGGGGTACAGGGAACTACATTATTCTGTCTGAAAAGGTCGTGGAACCTGAATTTGAGCGCCGCAGTGATTATGAATGGCTCTGTGATGTGGCAAACAAATTGGGTGTGGGTGAAAAATTCAGTGAAGGGCGCACGGAAAAGCAGTGGATTGAACATCTGGTCAATGATGCTCATGAAAAACGTCCTGAAGATGGAATTCCCACCTTTGATGAATTGCTGGTTAAACGCCGCCATCTTTTGAAACATAAACCCCACACGGGGCATGTGGCATTTGAGAAAAATATTAAAGATTTAGCCAATAACCCGTTTGAAACCCCATCGGGCAAAATCGAGATTTTTTCGAAACGTCTATATGACCGTAATGACCGCGATATTCCCGCACTCTCTCATTATGTGCCTGCGATTGAAGGCCCTGAAGATGCTCTAACGCAGCAATATCCGCTGCAATTGATTACATGGAAAGGGCGCAACCGCGCGAATTCCACTCAATTTGCGAACCCGTGGTTACAAGAGGTGCAGCGCCAAGAGTTGTGGATCAATCCGATCGACGCGAAGCACCGCCAGATTACGGAGGACGATCGCGTGAAAGTGCATAACGATCGAGGGGTTACGATGGTACCCGTCAAAATTACCTCGCGGATCATGCCAGGAGTGGTGGCACTACAAGCGGGAGCCTGGTGGCAGCCAGATAAAATGGTGTCGATCAAGGGGGATGCGCCAACGTTTTAACGTCAGCGCGCAGTACGGCAATGGCGCACGGTAATGCCCATCAAACCTTATTGGTGGAGGTAGCAAAAGCATGAGTAAATTCCACGTTTATCCCGCAGTGAGCGACAAACAACTCGGGTTTTATATTGATTCGGCACGCTGCTCAGGGTGTAAAGCGTGTCAGGTGTCCTGCAAAGATAAAAACAATCTCGAAGTTGGACGTAAATTTCGTCGAGTTTACGAAATTACGGGTGGGGAATTTATCGAAAATGGCTGCGGTAGCTGGGAGAACAATGTGTTCGCCTATACCTTGTCTATTTCGTGTAACCATTGTGCTGACCCAATGTGCGTGAAAAACTGCCCAACCACGGCAATGCATAAGCGTGAAGGGGATGGCATCGTGATGGTGAATACGGATAAATGCGTGGGGTGCGGAACTTGCGCATGGTCGTGTCCATATGGTGCACCGCAGATGAATCCTGAAACCAAGCAAATGTCCAAGTGCGATTTCTGTATTGATTTACAACTGCAAGGGCAGACTCCCGTGTGTGTGGCGACGTGCCCACTCGGTGCGATTCAGTTTGGTCCCATTGATGAGCTGCGCGAACGGTTTGGTTCGCAAGCGGATGTGAAAGGGCTGCCAGACTCATCCATTACTCACCCTAATTTAGTGATCCACCCGCACCAAGGGGCGGGGCGTCATACCGTGATCCAAGGAGCGAAAAAATGAATGAATGGCCACTATTGATATTTACCTTGTTGATGCAAGCCTCTATCGGGCTAAGCGTGATGCTGGGGATTTGTGCAAAAAGATTGGCGACGACTCTGGGTGGAAATATTCCTTCGAGCTTTCTGCTGCGCTATTTATTTATCGCTTGTGTGCTAGCGGGAGTGGGGTTGCTCTCCTCCATTACACACTTGGGAGTGCCACTTAATGCGCCTAATTCGTTATTAAACATTTTCTCCTCTTGGCTCAGTCGTGAAGTGGTTTTTACGGCAACTTACTTTACGTTCTTGGGCCTCACTTTTTTGTGGATGTGGTTTAAAAAACGCCTGTCCTATGGGTTACTGGGGCTGGCGATTATCGCGGGGCTGTGTGATGTGTATGCGATGGGATCGATTTACCGTTATACCTCCATGTTAGTGTGGATGAATGACAATACCTACCTGATGTTTTATGGGGCGATGTTGACCCTAGGGGCGGCAGGGTACTATTTATTGGTTAGCTTCTTCCTGAAAGATAAAGGTCAAAATAGGGCGCTCGCATTATTGATGGTGGTGGGCGTGAGCTTAGTGGTTCGTTTGATTTATCAACCATTCTACGAAAACTATTTGCTGGAAACCGCTTACACCAATGAATCCGTCACTTTTCCCATTGATTCAATTAATGCTTATCAACAAATTTGGTCACTGCGTTTAGCCAGTTGGGTGGTTGGGTTTATTGCCATTGTTGCTATCGGCATAGGGGCATTTTACCGAATTAAAGACGAGGCACAGGGCGTTCTGATTGGGCGTAGCCAATATGTTCTTGTGGTGGGTTGCGTTTGTGCTTTGATTGCTGAATTTATGCTGCGTTACTGTTTTTATACAATCCATATTTAAAAATGAATAACCGAGCCAGATAGGTTCGGTTATCTAATTTACGCTTAACGCATGGGTGACTAAGCTACCTTGATCATTGATATACACTGCAATAAGTTTGCCATTTTGCCGATGACTTCCTTCTAGCTTTTCGGTTGAATATGGTGGGATCATAATGCTTTTCGCGATGGGGGTATTTTGGTTATTTTCATAATAGAGCTGTGAAATATTCAAAAAATAAGGCGTGGGATTTTTAATTGAAAGCTGACTCTCGGAATGCAACGCACTCACGTTATTGATAAACGACTCTATGCCATTGGCAAGCGCTGCAGGTCGATAAAAAACTTTGATACGAATTTGTAGCGCCAGCTGGATAATATTCATTCCTTCTTTATTTTGAGGTTTTGGTGAAATATCAAGTACATTCAGGTAAAAAACGGATTCTCTATCTTGTGGTAAATCCCCACCAATAAATCGAATCCGTAATTGCGTACCATCATGAGCGGCGATTTTGGTCACCGGGGGGGTCACAATAAACGGTGCCTCTGTCGTTTCAGGGGTGGAATGGATATTGCCCTCATCAATCCAACTCTGGACTAAGCTTGCGTGTTCACTGTCATTAATGGCTTGAATATTGGCAGATTTTTGGTCGCTTAAGTAAATCAGACGCGTTTTTTTGAGCATTAAGCTCGCGTGCGTTTGTGAGCTAAGAAGAAGCAATATTAAACCGTAAATAATTCCTTGAATATACTGCATTTCTCATCCTTCTAATTGTATGACATGACCACAGTTGCGGTGCTGGATACAGGGCCTTGCGTCACGATGGCAGGGGTATAAGGGTAATAGTAAGCTCCCATGTTGAGGGTAAATGATGGGGAAATGGGACTTCCTTTTGCCACAGTGAAAATAGACGTTGCGGTACTTTGTGCTGACACGCTATTGGATAGAGTGATAGGCGTATTAGGATTACTCGCCATAACGAGTCTAAAACCTACACCGGCAGCGCCTTGGCTGGCGGTGTTATTCATGGTGGTTTTATCCGCCGCGAGTAAGCTGCTGCTGGATAAGAAAATATTGATATCCCTTGATGCGTTGCCTCCCGCAAGAAAATCACTGCAAGTGAAGTTGAGATTAAAGGGGGTGTAACCTGCGCGCGTTGCTGATTTGACGGTACTGATGCTGACGGGAGGCAGAGTCACCACTAAACCTTGGTTTGAAAAATTACAGGTGGTGGTAATAGGGCTATAAGTCACTTGAACGGGTTGTAAATAGATATCATCAGGCTGAGTTGTCCATACAAATCCCAGTAAAAATGCTAAGAGCCTAGCCACCACATCAAGAAGCCATTGTACAAGACCTAAAGTAGATGCATCCGAAGCAAAAACAACAGGGTTAATGGTTGCGGTGCTTCCTGCAATTTCAATATAGTTCGAGCTTGGTTTGACGGTCACTAGGGTAAATTGCATGGTGAAATTTACATTGAGTTCATTGGCATTGTGGGTACCGGGGGACAAGTTTGACACATTATTTTTTTCTAATTGGGTGACGGTGACTTCGACTAATTGCTTACCCCCATTAAATCCCACGGTCGCTTTTCGACCTTGAAATGGTGAGGCAATACCTACGACATTGGGGAGTAATCCATTATTGGTACAAGTAAATGTACCGGAAAATATGGTTCGAGAGTCTTTGGTCACGACAGTCGATGAGCTGGTTAAATCGTTTGATAAATTAAAAGCAATCGGGGATGCCGTGACGGTTGACGCTTGTCGGCAGTTAGCGGAAGCATACTGGCTGACGGCAAGTAAACTTGAAAATAATAGTGCCAATGTGGTTTTTTTCATTGGATTTTCCTTTATTGACAGCGGTTTTTACCTTTATCCATTGTGTTAACCGGTTGATGGATCACGCACTCTTTCTCCCCTTTCAGCTTGATGTGCAAGGCTGAAGGTAGCTGTTCACTCTTAAGGTACAGCACGCCAGATTGCCCTACATATCCTATATTTTGCTGTTGTGGATCAACGACTTCAGTACCGAATGGCAGGCTGTGACCATTGGCTAACTCGCCTCGTAAAATAAAGGTTTGTCGAGTGTCTGTTTCTAATTTGATGTAGTTAACTGCACCTTGATACGGGCTGATGTTCGCCATATTTCCGAGGACTTCAGCGCCTGCCGTGTTTTCGGTATCAGACAGGGTATATGAGTTAGCGCGATAAGGGGTGCTGTTGGTCACTAGTACCACACCTCGCTGATTGGTTAGCGTGGTTTTATCGTCATTTACCATCATATTATTGGCCATTGGGGCATCAATGATGGTGTAGGTATCTCCAGTATCACCCGATAAGGCGATATGGTTAGGGATAGCGACCAAGGTACCTCGGGCGCCTAATCCTGCCTGGCGATAATCATTCGCTTCGGTATAAGAACCGGATAATGTGGTGTAAGGGTGTTTATAGGTAATATTTCCACCGAGGACATTGTTGCCCCCAGACTGATTTGTGCCTGTTACGGTGTAATTAACTTGATTATCTTTCCCCGCGATGCCACTGACACTCAAGGCCGTTTGTTCATAGTGAGAATCAGTAAAATAGCTACCTAAGCTAACGTTAGCGCGTTTTTCGAATAGGCTAATGGGAACGCTGATATTCATATAAACGCGAGTTTCTTCTTTATTATCATAATTACGCACCCGTGATACGGATACGTTGTAGGAAATGTCGTTGTAGTTATTGGCATAACCGACTTGATATTCTCGGCTACTACCGTGAGTGTTCCAGTAATCACGATGAGTTCCAGAAACAAAAACAGAGCCATAATCGTTGCCAAGCTGCTGATTCAAGTTAATGGTGAAGGTATTTTTCGCTCGTGAGCCACGTAGGGCATCGAAGTTGCTTAACGAGAGATCTGAATTGTTATTATTATTGCCAATTGGGTTAGCATTTTGGTCTTGATATCGCTGCCATGCTTTGTAGTTATCATGAGAGTAAATTGAATCAACAAAGCTATAGTAGCCGCTAGTGGAATAGCGGTATGTGGCGAGAGTTAAACTGGTTGAAGTGGCATCAATAAATTTACTGTAGGTTAAACGATAGCTTTGACCACTCTTATCTCCACTATCCAATTGAGTTTTGGCGTGAGTGACGTCCGCGGAGATAGCACCAAAGCGAAAGTTCCAACCACTTCCAATGACGGCGGAATAATATTTCTCACTGAGTAGAGCGCCTGAATAGAGCGTCACCAAGTTATTCAAGCCGTAATGATATTCGCCTTGAATAAATTTAGGTTGGTATGAGGTATTGTCGATTTTTGCTTGCCCAGCAAGAACGTTATAGTTGGAAACACCTTCTTTGAGCATGTCTGGTACAGCGGAGTAGGGTACAGAAAATGACTCTTTTCGACCATCGGCTTCTTGTATTACCACCAATAAATCACCGCTTCCCGCACTAGGTTGAATATCGTTAAATGCGAACTCTCCTGGCGGCACGTTTTCTTGATAGACCAAATACCCATTTTGATAAACGGTGACTAAGGCGTTGGTTTGTGCGACGCCCCGAATAATAGGAACAAAGTTTTGGCTTGAGTTTGGCAACATGCCCACTTCCGTTGCGAGCATAATGCCTCGCATACGAATGCTATTAAATAGCGCTGTTGGTGTATAAAAATCGCCAGCCTTTAGCCCTGAATTAATCTGGCTGATTGGGCGGTATACATAGCGGGTGTTATTGCGCCATTTTTGCGAGCCATGGGATGAATAGCGATAACTGGATTCATCACGAAATTGCCACGCACCTAAATTGACACCCGAGTTGAGGGTGGCATAGAAATTCTCATTATTTCTCTTTTCGTGTTTCTTCTCTTTATAAGTGTAATAGTTTGTATTATAAGCAAAAATAATGGCGGGTACGCCATGTTGCCACAAGCTGGGATCGACATAACCAGATTCAGATTGTTTAATCGACACTTGTGGAACGGTAATGTTTAGTCGTAATTCGCTGATTTTAAATTGGTAATGTAAATTGGGTGCCAGTGAGCTGAGTTGAACATATGCGTTATTCTCAGGCTGATCTACTTGGTTAGGTGTGGTTTTTAAACCGAGCTTAGGGACATCACTTTGCGCAAGGCTGATCTGCTTACCATTGTCTTCAACATTGATGTCAAACTGCCCTTTCCAAACCTGATTAACATAGATATCCGCAAGCTGTTTGCCCGCTGGAATTTGTCCATCAGAATAGAAACGAGAAATATCTCCTTTTGCAGATTCACCCACCAAAAGGGAGGTATCGAATTCATCTGCAAATGCATTTTTTAGATAAGTCTGTAGCCCTATTAAAATAAGGATGTAGAGATAATTTTCTTTTTTCATGATGGTTTCTTCTGTTAAAGCTGAAGGTTTTTAGATTTGAAAACACCATAATCATCAACATAAGTCAGAATAAGATTGCTACTTTTTAACTGTTTTTTTAAAGGCAGTGTTTTAGATGTGTGTGGTGGAACCATCTCTGAATCAACAAGCGCTGTTTTTTTATCTTCAGACGTTGTAATAGCAGCAATAGTAAAATGGTATTGGGAGTTATTATTCACGACAATACCGTTATTATTTAGCTGGTAATTAATATTGTCCGTGATATTTTCAGGTAATTCAGTTAATCCATTAGGTCGATAAAATAATTTTATTCTTGAACGCGCTGCTAATTGAATGACATTTTTCCCTTTCATTGAATCAGGCGCTTTAGGAATATCTAGGACATTTAAATAAAAAACACTTTCAACATTATCTGGAAGTTTTCTATCTGTTTTTTTAATTTTTAATTGTTGACCTTGTAAACCCTCTACTTTGATAATAGGAGGATAAAGATAAAACGGTGCATCTGAATTTTCAGGTGTTGAGTTTATATTACCATCATCAATCCATGATTGAACTAATGACGGTGTGTTACTGTTATTAGTTAATTGCACAGACATGCTTTGTGCAGCTTCTGGATATATAATCCTTGTTCCTGTAATAATAACGTTTGAAAATGTTTCTTTAGAAAATAATAAAAGAAGTAAGAATAATAATTTTATTTTCATAATAAATTCTCACTAAAAGCTAGGTTCAGAGGAACCTAGCTTGAGTTTATTGTTATAGATATGAAACGGTATAAACAACGTTTGATTGCAGCGCACCGACAGATGCGGCAGTCGCATTTGTTTTGTAGTAGCTAGCAATTAAGTTCAATGTTGCACCAGCAGCTGAAGTGGTATTGGCTGCGGTTAACTGAGTATCAAAGGTCGTATTTAATGGAATAGCAACGGTTGGTGATCCAGTCTGTGACAAGCTAAAGCCCACGTTACGAGCAACGGCCGGATCATTTTCGTTCACTGTTGTATTCATTAAATACAGGCCTGAAGGCGAAATATTACTTGAAGAGAAGTGAAGTTTTAATGTCCCTGCTGGCGTACCTCCACCAACAATTGCACAGTTTGAAAAGGTAAGCCCAAAGGCTTTTTGGTTTTTTGTAATAACTGTACTTGCCGTTGTTCCTGCATCAGAAGATATAATCGGATCTAAAGCAATCGACATATCAGCGCTGTTATTACCATTAATCGTACAGGTAGTATCACTAATTGCACCGGAGAAAGAAATAATACCTCCAGGGCTATTTGTGGCAGCAATTACTGAGCCAGATAACACGGATAAGGACAGTATTGATAGAGAAAGTATATGTCTAGGCATAATTAACCCCATCGAGGTTCTCGATTAATTAAAATAAGTGATTTTTTTTGCGAGTCAGAATTAACTAGCTTTTTAAGCTTAGACAAGGTTTAAAGATCTTCAAGATATGTAAAGTGGAATTAATGGGTTTATAAATCCAATGATTTCAAATTTTCAGATTAAAATTTTGTATTTTTTGTTTTTTATTATTTAATGTGCTGAATTTTTGCTTGTAATGAGTGATGTTACTTAGTTAAGTATAGATAATATAAGGAATATTTTATTTTGTGATTTTGTTTCTATTTTATTTTTATTCTGGATTTTTTTGTTTCTATTTATCTTCAATATTTAAACAAGTAAAAAGAGTATTATTCTTTTTCTAATATTTTTGTTTAATTAATTAAAAATTTATTGAGTGATTAATCTTGTTAATTATGTGGTTAATTTTTTGATGGGATATTTTTCAATTGAACTGCACATTGAGTCGTTGGGTTCAAAAAATTAGTTCAAAAAAAGAGAGCACAGACGCTATTTTTGAATAAGAAATAGTGGATTAAAAATAACTAGAATTACCTTGATATAGATGAATAAAATGAAAATTAAAACAATTCTCATTTCTGATTTTTGAACCATAATGATAAGTAACATAACGTAGAGAGATGGGGTGCAAAATGGTCGGACTTTTCAATCGTTGTTTGTCACATGAAGATGCAGGAAAATTGCTGTTGCGCTTAGCTGTGGGTGGGTTAATGCTATTTCACGGAATGAGCAAGCTGCTAACAGGTGCGAGTGGCATCAAAGGGTTGTTAGCCTCTTATGGTTTACCTGAATTTATTGCTTACGGCACAATTTTGGGTGAAGTGGTTGCTCCTATTTTCATTGTGTTGGGTATTTTAACCCGACCATCTGCATTGTTAGTGGCGTTCACGATGATTGTTGCATGGTTAATGGTGGGGTTAGATAAAACGTTCTTACTGGATAAAACAGGGGCATGGGCGATTGAGAGCATCGTTTATTTCTTTGTGAGTGCGCTGGCGATTGCGTTACTGGGGGCAGGGAAATTCTCTGTGGTAAAAAGTGAGAATTGGCGATAAATAGCGTGGAATAGTGAAAAGGGCATCGAAATCGATGCCCTTTGTTTGATAACGGGAAACGCTATTTAGTACTAAATTCTAAGATGGTTTTCTGTAAGAACGCATCTAACAGGCGACTATCTTTACAAGACGGTTCTGGAAATTGGTAGCGTTCCATGCTGTCTATGGTTTCTTGGATTAAGGCATCAATAGCGGGTCTGCGCGCGCCATATAGGCTTTCTTTGCCTCGACCTTTTATCTCTAGCAGCGTATTAATTTCCGTTAATACATCCTTTTGTCTGACACATGCCGCGACTAAATCACGAAAAGCCATCGGTGGCATATTTTTATGGTTCTCTATCCATCGCAAAGCTAATACTGACCGTAAGATATAAAAGTATTTTTTTAATTTCACTTCTTCGCCCTTAAAATCAGTGTATAAGTTCCTTTTACTGATAGAAAGATAGTGATAACGCGCTTTTAACGGTGAGTAAAATTGTTCAGCCAATGATTCTAACTGAGCAAAAAAGTCCTCATCTTTATGATAAACAATCGGCGACTGTAACCATTCAATTAATGCGGGGTTAGAATTACGCATCAGTTTTAAGGCTTTTGATAATTCCCAACCAGACACATCTAGCTCGTCGTCAATCGGCTTTTCTATCACATCACGCTTTCTATCGAGTGTCAGATACCAATCGAGGGAATGCACATAGATAAAGCGCACATCATAATCACTGTCTTGTGAGGCAAATCCCCAACCACGACTACCGGATTCACAGGCAAATAATATTTTGACTTGGTGAGTGCGTTCTATCTCGCTTAATGTTTCACGTATCCTTTCTTGCATAAGCATGGATACGCCATCACTCATTTTTTCCATGCTGTTACTTTTCATTTGAACTCCTAATTGGGGAAAATTACCCCTTCACACACACCACTTGGCGTAATGTATGCACAATTTCCACTAGCGACGATTGGGCTGCCATCACTGCATCAATGTCTTTATACGCCATTGGAATTTCATCGATTACATCGCTATCTTTTCGGCATTCAACATGGGCGGTGGCTATCTTTTGGTCGCTCACGGAAAAACGCTTTTTGGCTTCTGTTCGGCTCATTACGCGTCCTGCGCCGTGGCTACATGAACAAAAACTCTCTTCGTTTCCTAGACCGCGAACAATAAAGCTTTTGGCTCCCATTGAGCCTGGAATGATCCCCATTTGCCCTTTTTGGGCAGATACTGCCCCTTTTCGAGTCACCAAAATTTCTTCACCAAAATGCTGCTCTTTCTGCACATAGTTATGGTGGCAGTTTACGGCTTCTTGCTGCGTCATAAACGGTTTGGTGATTTCTTTCGACAGCGCTTCCAGCACGCGATGCATCATCACTTCACGGTTATGACGGGCAAAATCCTGCGCCCAACCTACGGCTTCCATATAGTCGTTGAAATATTGGCTTCCCTCTTGAAAGTACGCCAAATCACGGTCTGGCAAATTGGCGATATGTTGCTGCATATCTTTTTGCGCCAAGGTAATAAACAAGTTACCAATCGCATTTCCCACTCCGCGAGACCCGCTATGTAGCATCACCCAAACGCGGTCTTGCTCATCCAAACACAGCTCAATAAAGTGGTTCCCTGTTCCCAGCGTCCCTAAGTGGTTGTAATGGTTTGTCCCACGTAGCTTCGGGTACTTATCGCAGATGCGTTTGAACTCTTCATCCAGTTGCGCCCAGTGGGTATCCACAATATCAGGGGCACGATGCCAAGCGCCTTTATCTCGACCGTGTCGATGAGTGGTTCGCCCATGAGGTACTGCCGCTTCAATGGCAAAACGAATATTTTGCAGGCTATCGGGTAAATCCGATGCAGTTAATGATGTACGCACCGCAATCATTCCACACCCAATATCCACTCCAACCGCCGCAGGGATAATCGCCCCTTTGGTTGGGATCACGCTCCCGATAGTGGAACCTTTACCCACATGCACATCCGGCATCACTGCGAGGTGTTTAAAGATAAACGGCATTTTTGCGGTGTTTTGCAATTGGGTCACTGCCGCAGGGTCAACAGGGACTCCGTGAGTCCACATTTTTACTGGCGCACTATTGGGCTGCATAATTTGGTTAAAGTTATTGTTATTCATTGTTATTCCTTAATTTTTACCAATCCGTTTAATACTTGATCCAATCCACCATAAACGGAAATTTGGTCAATTCGATGTGCAATACTTTCTAAGGTTTCGAGCTCTTTCAAACGCAAGGCAACGGGGTTGTTTTCCATCACTTTGGCGGTATTTAGCAGTGAGCGCGTGGCGGCAGTTTCTTCACGGCGACGGATCACGTTGGCTTGTGCTGATTTTTCGGCTTCTACTACCTGAGACAAGATGGTGCGCATGTCTCCCGGTAAAATAATGTCTTTCACGCCAATGCTATCGATTTCTAAACCGAAGGTGAGGGCGGTTTGTACCACATGCTCCATCATCAGCTGGTCGATTAACTGCTTGTTTTCCAACAGTTCATCTAAGGTGCGTGTGCCGATAATTTCACGCAGGGCAAATTGCAGCTCGCGATATAAATAATCTACCGGTTGGCTCAATTTGGATAACGCCAACAGGATGTCGGCATAGCGCCAGTTTGCCGATAAGTTAACACGCAAAGTGACTTTATCTTTGGTCAAAATCTCCTGACCGCTGACTTCCAATGCCTGTAACCGTGTATCAATCACGTCGACTTCAGGTTTACGGCAAATCTTCCAGTAGCCGTAAGTGCCGGGCTGTAAAATGGATTGAATTTCACCATCTAATTTGAAGATACCTACATGCCATGCAGGAACTTGGCTGATTAACGCCAGATCGGTACCTTTGATGCGTTTTTTACCCGCCAAACGCGCCAGTAGTGTTGGGTTGATAACCACATCGTCCGTCGATTGAGTTTCGATGTGCAACGTATTGCCCGTTTTCCAGTACAGTCGGCGCGTCGCGGGCGCTAAAATTTCATTCAAGCTGTTATGCAAATACACAAAACCCATTTCATCATCTGCAAGAGTGATATCCACACAGTATTCTTCAACCCAATCAGGGTGAAACAGGCGTAAATGCTCAGCAAGTTTCTCTTCAATTGGGTCATTATTTAGTTCAAACAGTGAAACGGTCAGTTTATTAAACCAATCATTAAGGCGATATTCGCCAGCCACGAACAGTTGCTTGAAGTCGCCTTTGTTTGAAGTCAGTGCAATGTATCCCTGTGCCACGTTAATTTTTGTCATTGTTATTTTCCTTTTTATTTATTGAGGTGTTATCGAAATCATCGACGAAGCGAGGAGGGAAACAATCGAGCGCCATACGGCTGTCTACTGTTTTGCTCAATGCCCGGTGCGATGACTCGGATAACACTGTGTGGCGAAACGGCAACCACGTTTTATTCATTTGGTTTTGAATGTCGGGACTCGAACCCGATAGCGCATGCTATTACCAGATAGGTCTTACCAACGGCGGAATACAGACCATGAAGTGGGGCTAGCCACCATGTCTGCACCGGTAGAACTGAAGTTCTGACAAATTCCGGTAGTGGACAGTCAGACTATTGCCAGATGCGTGCCAACTTTCTAAAAATGCCATTAAATATTTTTAATTAGTTGATAATTAACATTTAATTATTTTTATGATTTTTCCGGTGCCATTGTTTATCAGAATGACTTATGCTTATTTATATATTTTTATATCGTAACTTATAAATATTTATAAATATGAATCAAAAAAGAAAAGTGGTTATTGGCGTATTGGGTACTGTGCTTGATAGACGCGGTAAAAAAGCCAATCGCTGGAAAAAATGGCGTCCTACTGTGGGACTGTGCCAGCAAGCAGATTTAGATATTCACCGTTTTGAGCTAATTCATCAGGTGAACGACTACTCGCTCGCGTGCCGGGTGAAAGAAGATATTGAGCAGGCATCACCGAAAACTGAGGTGATACTGCGTGAAGTGGATATTGCGGATCCGTGGGATTTTGAAGAGGTCTACACTTCACTGCTGGATTTTTCTGCGAACTACCCTTTCGATACAGAAAACGAAGAGTATTTGGTGCATATCACGACAGGCACCCACGTGGTACAAATCTGTTGGTTCTTACTGACGGAAGCACACTATTTGCCCGCAAAATTGATCCAAACTTCACCGACTCGCGGGGAACGGGAAACCGATCCTGTGGGTATGTATGCGGAAATTGATCTTGATTTAAGCCGTTATGCGCAAATCACCAGCCGCTTTGATAGCCAGCAGCAAACTCAGTTGGCATTCTTAAAAGCGGGGATCGCCACCCGTAATCAGGCATTTAATACCATGATTGAGCAAATCGAGCGTGTGGCACTACGCTCTAAAGCGCCGATTTTGCTCAATGGTCCAACGGGGGCAGGAAAATCATTTCTGGCTCGGCGAATTTACCAGTTACGCCAAGGGCGCCATCAAGTCAAAGGTCGCTTTGTGGAGATTAACTGCGCCACCTTGCGCGGCGATAATGCGATGTCCACGTTATTTGGGCATGTGAAGGGCGCATTTACGGGCGCGCTTAACCCACGCCAAGGGTTACTGAAAGAGGCCGACGGCGGCATTTTATTTTTGGATGAAATTGCCGAGTTAGGGCTTGATGAGCAGGCAATGCTATTAAAAGCCATTGAAGAAAAAAGCTTTTTTCCATTTGGTTCGGACAGTGAAATTCAAAGTGATTTTCAGTTGATAGCTGGCACCCATCGCAACCTTGCCGAGTGGGTGGAAGAGGGAAAATTCCGCGAAGATTTATTCGCCCGTATTAATATGTGGACGTTTGCGCTGCCAGGGCTGGCGGATCGCCGTGAGGATATTGAGCCGAATATCGATTATGAACTGGCAAAATTCTGCCAAGCAGAGCAGAGCCAAATCCGTTTTGATAGAGAAGCACGTCAGCACTATGTTCAGTTTGCTTGCTCCCCTAAAGCCGCATGGCGAGGCAACTTCCGTGAATTAGGCGCTTCAATTTCCCGTATGGCAACCTTCGCCGAACGTGGGCGTATTACGCAATCTGTGGTGGAGGAGGAAATTCAGCGTTTAAGCCAGCAGTGGCAGCCGAAATCTAAACTACAGCTACCTAAGCAAGTCGGGGAAATCGACCTGTTTGAACAGCAGCAGTTAGCCACCGTACTGGATGTGTGCCGAAAATCTTCATCATTATCAGAAGCTGGGCGCACTCTATTTGCGGTGTCTCGCCAACAGAAAAAGCAACCGAATGATGCAGATAGGCTGCGAAAGTATTTAGCTAAATTTGGATTGGATTGGGATGGGGTGAAAGCAGGAGTTTGAAGGTGCTATATCGCAGAAAATATAAAGCCATAAGAAAAATCCCCGCCGAAGCGGGGGAGGGGTAAAGCATTGTTAATGCAAGTTTGTCACGTAGAGTAAGAGTGAACGTTGTGCTTTACCCCGTAGTAATCATTGGGGGCTAGGCATGTAACTCTACGGTGGTTATTGCTTTACTTTATTTAGGTTCCACTGTGATTGAAATGGTTTGGCTAGCGATAGCATTTACAGTTGCCGTCAGGGTATCACTGCCCAGTTTGTTTAATACCAGTGACGCGGTATAAGTGCCGTCTTGATTATCTGTCCATGTTACATTGCCGGTTTGGACATGAGCCAACGTGATAGCTGAAGCCAAACCAGTTAACGGGTTATTAAAGCTATCGGTTGCTGTCACGGTTAACGCCAGTGAGTCACCGGATTTGAGGTTGGTGAGGGCGCTGCTGCTCAGGATAACAGTATCCAGCACCCCTTGTGCACCGGATTGCCCATTTGGGACCGACGAGATGGTAGAAGGTGCTTGTACGGTAATGGTCGCTTGGTTGGAGCCTTTACCATTGACCGACACCTGAATGTGCTTATTTCCACTGTGCTGTGCCGGCAGGGTGACGGTGTAGCTACCATCCGGATTTTGGGTGGCTGGCAGCGTGAGTTTTGTTCCAGCAATTGTCACGTCAAGTTGCTTAATATCGTTAACAGAGTTGCCGTAGCTATCGGTCAGTTCAACTTTTAATGCCGGTTTATCCCCCGCATTGGCCGATGGATCGATTGGTGTCACCACGACATTTTGAATATTTGAAATATCACTATTGCGGTTGACCGTCAAAATGGTTTTCGGACTAAATATTCCATTTACATGGGCAGTGATATCAATATCACCAACTGTGGTTAATGGTAAATTGACAATATAGTCACTGTGCCCTTCATCGCGCCAAGCAAGATCTTTGCCTTTAGTGTTGCCAAGGTGAATATTATTGAAATCCACATTTTCAATTGCATTACCAAAACTATCTTTCAGCGTGACCATAATAAGCGGGTTGTCACCAGATTTAAAATTAGTCCGGTTAGGGCTGATGTCTATTTCAATGCTTGCAATGACGCCTAATGCCCCTGCTGCACCACTACCATCTGTATTGGCTGATTTTATGGATGAAGCTCCAAGTGTGGTAAATGTTCGCTCAGGTGAGATTAATTTATCCAGAACAACTTGGATCGTATGCTTCCCTGATTGTTGTCCTGAAATTTTAGCCTCATAGATACCATTATCGATATCAGTATGCCTAATTGCGGCAGATGCTGGTTTTTTGTCAATGATGACTGTAATGTCATTTTGGGCATCAATTATTGGATTGCCGTGGCTATCCAATAATTGGAATGACACTTGGCTTTCTCTGCCTGCATAGACTTTATGTACATCTAAGATAGTAACTTGCTCCAATTTTCCGCTAAGGAACTCAACGACTTTGGTCTCACTCTGACCATTGACTGATATGGTCACTTCACTTGGACCGGCTTTTAAGCTAGTGAGTGTAACTTCAACAACACCATTTTTATCCGTTGTTGCTTTATCGACGATTTTTGCATGAGTAGCTGCAAAGGTAACTTCCTGATTGGCAATAGGGTTTCCATTTTTGTCAGTAATATAAGCTTGAACTGAATTTGTTGAAATACCATCAGCTATAGCCTTAGCCCGGGTGACGATAACACTGTAAATATGCGCTTGAGTGGAATCAGGCTTGAAAACGACTTGAGCTTTCGTGAGTTGCTGATTACCTGTGTAAGCACTAATTTCGTATGATCCTGCAATTTGTGAAGTGAATTGTACTCGAGCTTCGCCTTTCGTATTTGTTGTCGTGGTGTACTCCAATGGTTTTGTTCCTTTCATCGCTTGCATTTTTTTACGTAGGCCGTTCTGAGTACTGGAGTTAGTGGCAGTTTTTATATTCTGGGAAGCGAGAGAGAGTGTATTGGGTAAAATAAACATGACTTTTGCGTTGGAAACTGGATTACCTAAAGGGTCTCTGACAATGGCGGTAAGGGCATTAATATCAAGACCATTAGCTAAACCTTTACCATGAAAGGTCACGTCATTAGGGCTGATGCTGAGCATGTCAGGATGAATAATTTCAATTAAGGTTTCAGCAATAGGAGAGGCGTTGCCTTTAATATCATAGGCAGTTGCTTGTAAACGGTAGCGATTTATCTTTTGTGTATCTTTTGCCGTATTGGATGTTTTATATGATGGTAAAGTCAGGGTAGCCGTTTGATCAGTGGAGCTAATAGAGCCGCCTGCAGCTAAAAACTCAGGTGCTTGCCACTCAATGTGCTTGAGAGGATATTTACCAGTGAAAGATTTGACTAGTGGAACGGATTGTCCTGTTTCCCCTTGGATTTTAGTCGGTAATGACAGGTGCAGTAAGGTTTTCTTTTGATAGTTGAGAATAATATTATTATTGCGTTCAACAAAATCATAACGGTTACCTGAAAGACGGCGTGTCTCGGCGACCTTAGTTGGATCTAAATGGTGGGCTAAGCTCTTACCGAAAGTCCAAGTAAATTGAAGTTTCGCTTGGGTCTCGGCTTGTTTTTCGCTGCTAAATTTATGGCTGGCATTTAATGTTAATAATGGGAATGGCGTCCAGTTAGCACCGATGGTCGCGGCATTCGGGTTTTTTTGACGTTTTGTTTTTCCGAATAAGGCAACGCTATCGCCATAGTATTGCTCATACTTTAAGTTTCCACCTAGGTGTGGATAAGCCGGTAGCCAGCCTTCTACTTGAATATCCCAGCCGTGGGCGGGTTTGGTATTATAGTCATGGTTGAGTTCTGGAGCGCTTTTCCATGCGGTTAAACCGAAATAGCTATTGGCATTTAATTTTAAGTAGTCTTGCCAATATTCAATTCCTAATCCTGCGCGAGTATGGGCGTGAGAAAAATCGTGGTCGATAAATGCATTCATACCAATAGTGCTTTTTTCATGGAAATGACGTAAGCCAATCCCATTATTGGTATGAAATCGTTCATCATAACGATGTAGGCTGTGCTGGGTGAATAGCAATATTTCCTCTTGGTCATACCAAGGGATCAGCCAGTCAAACTGTGAGTTTTTAACGGAGAACTTTTTATCAATATCGATATTGAGTTTGACATTACCCGCTTTGGATAACCAATGTTCAATCTCTTTTGTGGCTTCACTGGCAACTTTATTTCGCGCGTAGTCTTGCGCCATCTCAGACAGATCCTTCATCGTTTTCTTTTGTGAAAAGAAGGTTCCGATTGTTTTAGTGTGCTCGGCGGTTAAGCGCTCAGTATTATCTTCGTTGATGATCTGGTCGCTACCTAGTGATGGTAGCTCTTTGTTATCCAACATTTTTGCATAAGCTGGAACAACAGGCATAATGACGGACGACCAAATAGCCGTAAATATAACAAAACGGTTAGCCAGTTTTTGTTTAACGGTTAAAAAAGAGGGACTCATTCAATGGATTCCTAGTGGCGAAAATTTACGCGGCCATTTTGGAGTAGGGAGCTAGGTATGAGCTTGTGAATTAATTTGACTTAAAAAGAAACTAAACTTGCTAGTTGGAATAGCTGTGAATTCCATAAATTTTACCCGCGTGGTCACGACGAAAATTGCAACAATAAAAAAGCCCTCAAAAAAGCGACGTTAGCCATTTTGGAAAAGTTTGGAATTGTATTTTCTTAATTTAAAAACAAAGAGATAGAAGAGGAATTATGGAGCTGACTTTCTTGGGTACTAGCGCAGGTGTGCCAACAAAAGAGCGCAATGTCACCAGTATGATATTAAATTTAGTCGGTATCCGTAAAAGCTACTGGCTCTTTGACTGTGGCGAAGGCACTCAGCACCGAATCTTAAACAGCCCCTTTAAAACACCCAAAATCGAGAAGATTTTTATTACTCATTTACACGGTGACCATATTTTTGGTTTACCGGGATTGCTGTGTAGCCGCTCGATGGGGGGAACGACGGATCCCTTAACGCTATATGGACCAAAAGGGCTGAAACAGTACGTGGAAACCGTCTTATCAGTGAGCGACTCCTATATGACTTATCCTCTTGAAATTGTAGAAATTGAGGCAGGTAAGTTATTTGATGATGGGGAGATGATCGTCACTGCGTATCGGTTGGATCACCGCGTAGAATGTTATGGCTATCGTATTGAAGAACATCCAAAACCGGGGGCGCTAAATGTGCAAAAACTGGAGCAAGATGGGATCCCTCGCGGGCCTTGGATGCAGGCGCTGAAAAAGGGCGAAGTGATTGAGCTAGAAGATGGTCGTACCGTGAATGGAGCTGACTACCTTGGTGAGCCAGTTGCAGGTAAAGTAGTGGCGATGTTTGGGGATACCATCCCAACGCCAGATGCGTTGTTATTGGCAAAAAATGCCGATGTGATGGTGCATGAAACTACGCTAGAAGTGGCGCTAGAGGCGAAAGCCAATGAACATGGGCATTCTTCTACCCGACAAGCGGCGCAACTTGCCAAACAAGCAGGAGTAAAACGGTTTATTGCGACGCATATCAGTGGGCGTTATGGGTCGGATGACATTCCGCGTTTACTGGCGGAGTGCCAAGCTGAGTTTCCTGAGACGCAGATTGCGGAAGATTATTTGACGGTGCGGATTTAGTTTTTAAGCAATCGACACGCATAAGGAAAACGTGTCGAAAAACTGACGAAAAATATACATATAGGAAAATTGTGTCGACTCAATCGATACATAGATATGAAATGTCGATTTTTATTGTAAAAATCGACATATAAAGAAGAAGGGATATATTGTACTAATAAATCACTTTCACAAACCCATTGCGGCAGTAGGTTTCATACTCATCGCTGAGTTGCCGATTTGTGACAATCACATCAAACTGGGATAGTTCGCCCATATTGGCGGTCGCCACTTCATCAAACAGATTGTAAGGTGCTAATAAAATCTTACGGATAGATTTTTCCATGCCTTTCTTTTTCATCGGTAAATCATCGAGATTATAGCAAGTCACCCCATAAGCACTGTGAACCCCAGTGGCGGACATAAACGCTTTTTTGGGGTTAATGGAATCTAATAACGAAGGCAGCGTTGGGCTGTAAAAAGAATCACTTTTTGGGCGGTATTCCCCACCACACAGTAGCGCCGTGGCATTTTTTTTCTGGCTCAATGCGAGAAAAACGTTATGAGAATAACAAATTCCGGTAAAGCTAATTTCTTCTGGGATTAAGGCTATTAAGGTCGCCATTTCGATGCCATTGTCGAAAAAGATCACATCGTCTTCACTGACCATACTGGCGGCTAAATTAGGAATATATAGGTCTTCAGTTTGATCTGGCGTGAAAATATCGGCATGGGGTTCGTGAGGAGCTAAAGCGGTAGGTTGAGTGACAGAAACAATATAGCCACCAAGCAGTGACATTGGGATAGGACCTTCGGTGTCCGCATTGAGATCTCGGCGAATGGTCATTTCAGAGACTTCGAGTATTCTCGCGGCTTCTTTAAGATGAATGCGTCCTGAACGTTTAATACATTCACTTAATCGGCGAAGGCGTTCTTTTTGTTTAGTTTCTATCACCCTGCAATCCTTTTTATGATGGCGCGGACGAACCGCGCCCCGTTGTTTAGTAGTCACTTGGAGTGGTATTTTCTCCCGTCACAATAGCGACACTCGCACTTGCACCAACGCGGTTAGCACCAGCTTCAATCATCTTAATTGCGGTTTCACGCGTACGTACGCCACCGGATGCTTTGACGCCAATTTCATTACCAACCACTTTGCGCATTAAAGCGACGTGATGCTCAGTGGCACCCATTGTACTGAATCCTGTTGAAGTTTTCACAAATCCAACGTTAATTGTGCGGCAAATTTCACAAACCTGTGTGATTTCTTCATCAGTTAACAGGCAAGTTTCGAGGATCACCTTTAATGTTGCCTTACCACAAGCCGCAAAAACAGCTTCGATATCTTGGCGAACAAAGTCTAAATCACCGCTTTTCAGCATGCCTACGTTGATGACCATATCCACTTCATCGGCACCACGGCGTACTGCTTCAGCAGCTTCAAACGCTTTGGCTTCTGTTAAACATGCGCCTAATGGGAAACCAACAACACAGCACACCATCACATCGCTATCTTTTAAACATTCGCTTGCCAATGGCACATAGCCAGTGTTAACACACACAGAGGCAAAGTGATGCTCTGCGGCTTCTGCACATAACGTTTTGATATCGTTAACTGTTGCATTGGCAGCCAATAAAGTGTGATCAATATATTTCGCTAAATCTTGCATTTTAAACCTTCCTATATGAAGTTTTTCAGAATAGATGTGGAATAGGTAACAAAGAATGAGGAAATGTGGCAGATATAACACTTGATCATTCGTTATTCGAGATCCTAATCACAAATGATATTTTTGCAACATGATAATGTTAGGATTATATCATTATGTGATTTATTTAACACGAGGGACATTATGGATATAGCAGTTATCGGTTCAAACATGGTCGATTTGATCACTTACATTGATCAAATGCCTAAAGAAGGGGAAACCCTCGAAGCTCCAGCCTTCAAAATCGGTTGTGGCGGTAAAGGGGCAAACCAAGCTGTTGCCGCAGCAAAATTAAACTCCAAAGTGATTATGCTAACTAAGGTCGGTGACGACATTTTTGCGGATAACACTATTCGTAATCTTGAGTCTTACGGCATCAATACGCGTTATGTAGAAAAAGTGCCATGTACCTCAAGCGGTGTTGCGCCAATTTTCGTTAACCAAAATTCGTCTAACAGCATTTTGATTGTCAAAGGGGCGAATAAGTTTTTATCCCCTGAAGATATCGACCGCGCTGCGGAAGATCTGAAAAAATGTAAATTGATCGTATTGCAGCTGGAAGTGCAGCTGGAAACGGTTTACCACGCAATTGCCTTTGGTAATAAGCACAACATCCCTGTATTGCTTAACCCAGCGCCAGCACAACGCGCACTAGATTTAGATTACGCATGCCGTTGTGATTTCTTTGTACCAAATGAAACCGAGCTAGAAATTCTGACCAATATGCCAGTGGATACCATGGATAACGTGCGTCGTGCGGCTCAATCCTTGTTAGACAAAGGCCTGAAAAATCTGATTGTCACTTTAGGTGATAAAGGTGCGCTATGGATGACTCGCGACAATGAGCTATTCATTCCCGCTATTAAAGTGAACGCGATTGATACCAGCGGGGCAGGGGATGCATTCATTGGTTGTTTCTCTCATTACTATGTTCATACCGGAAATATCGAAGAAGCGATGAAAAAAGCGGTTCTGTTTTCAGCCTTTAGCGTAACGGGAAAAGGCACCCAATCTTCTTACCCAAGCATCGAGCAGTTCAGTGAGTTTGTGCAGTTGAATAATTAGTACGCATCATCTTTCAAGCACCAGAAGCATTACCTGTACCCACAATATTTGCTCTGAATTTGAATGATGTTGAGCATGGCCGGTTGAAATGAAGGTTGCCATTAGAGCAAAAAGCCCGTTTAGCCGGTTAAAAATATAATAAAAATTATTAAGGGTTAATATGAACATCAAAAATATAACTCAGTTACCTGATGGGTACCTGAATAAGACACCTATATTCCAATTTATCCTACTTTCCTGCTTATTCCCGCTCTGGGGATGTGCAGCAGCACTGAATGATATTTTAATCACACAGTTTAAAAGCGTTTTCGAACTCAGTAACTTTGCCTCTGCATTAGTGCAAAGTGCGTTCTATGGCGGTTACTTCTTGATTGCCATTCCAGCTTCACTGGTTATCAAAAAAACCAGTTATAAATACGCGATTATGATCGGGCTTATTTTGTATATCGCGGGTTGTTCCATGTTCTTCCCTGCGTCTCATATGGCGACTTACACCATGTTTTTAGCCGCGATTTTTGCTATCGCGATTGGTTTAAGCTTCCTTGAAACCGCAGCGAATACTTACAGTTCGATGATTGGTCCAAAACAGTACGCGACTCTGCGTCTGAACATCAGCCAAACCTTCTACCCAATTGGTGCCGCAGGCGGGATCTTATTAGGTAAATATTTGGTCTTCTCTGAAGGGGAAAGCCTGCAAAATCAAATGGCAAACATGGATGCGACTCAAATCCATGAATTCCGTTTAGCGATGCTGGAAAACACCCTTGAACCATACCGTTATATGATCATGGTATTGGTTGTTGTGATGATCCTGTTTTTACTGACTAAATTCCCGAAATGCAAAGTGGCAGAAACGGCGGAACATAAACGTCCTTCTGCACTGGATACCTTAAAATATTTAGCTAAAAACAGTCGCTTTAGAAAAGGGATCATTGCCCAGTTCTTATATGTGGGAATGCAAGTTGCCGTTTGGTCGTTCACCATCCGTTTAGCGCTGGAAATGGGGGATATCAACGAGCGTGATGCCTCTAACTTTATGGTCTACAGCTTTGCCTGTTTCTTTATCGGTAAGTTTATTGCCAACATCTTAATGACTCGCTTTAACGCGGATAAAGTACTGATTATCTATTCGATTATTGGTGTGCTGTTCCTGGTGTATGTGGCCTTTATGCCGAGCTTCACTGCGGTGTATGCAGCAGTACTGGTGAGCATCCTGTTTGGACCGTGCTGGGCAACTATCTATGCGGGCACTTTGGAAACCGTCGACAACGAGCATACTGAAATGGCGGGTGCAGTGATTGTCATGGCGATTGTTGGTGCGGCAGTTGTACCTGCTATCCAAGGCTATGTCGCGGATATCACTCACTCTCTGCAACTCTCTTTCTTAGTTTCCATGTTGTGCTTCGTCTACGTGGGCATTTACTTCGTTGGCGAACGTCGCTTTAAAGCTAAACAACAAGCCAAATAATTAACTGTGACTCAGGGTAGGCGCTACGCCTACCCATCTTTACCTCAAACCGTGAGTATGACAATGAACACAATTATCCCGTTACATAAACGCTTATTTACGGAAAAACCGACCTTAATCCTGAAAAATAGCCAGTTTTCCGTTTCCGCATTTGTCTATCAATCTGGTGTGCAAGGGCTGCGTGTTGAAAACTCGCAGGGGCATTTAACCATTTTGCCATTTTTAGGGCAGATGATTTGGGATGCTGAGTTTTGCGGGCAAAATCTGAAAATGGAAAATATGTTTTCAGAACCTAAGCCTGTTCCAACTGTGATTGAAACCTATGGCTGCTTCGCCTTCCATTCTGGATTAATTAGTAATGGTTGCCCATCGCCAGAAGATAATCACCCATTGCACGGGGAAATGCCTTGCGCACCAATGGATAGCGCATGGCTTGAATTGACGGAAAACAGCCTTAAAGTGTGTGGCGAGTATGAGTATGTGATGGGCTTTGGCCATCATTATCGTGCCGCGCCGTCTGTGCAATTACATACCGATAGCGCGCTGTTTGACATTCATATGTCCGTCACTAACTTGGCATCAGTACCTATGCCGCTCCAATATATGTGCCATATGAACTATGCCTATGTGGACGATGGTACTTTAACGCAGAATATTCCTGAGCAGGCGATTAAGCTGCGTGAATCTATTCCGGGGCATGTGCATCCAACGCAAAAATGGCTCGATTTTAATCAAGCGCTCAAGTCAGGCAAGGCGACGCTCAATCAGCTGAATCAGCCGCAAATGTGCGACCCTGAAATTGTCTTTTTTATGGACAATTTGAGCCAATACACGGCAAACCCTGAATTTAAGATGACTTCGCCAGCGGGTAATACCTTTGTAACCCGCTTTAAAGCCAATGAACTGAATTATGCGACTCGCTGGATTTTATATAATGGCGATCAAAAAGTGGGGGCATTCGTGTTACCAGCAACCTGTCGCCCTGAAGGGTTTATTGCTGCGAAAAATAACCAAACGCTGATTTGGTTGGAGGCGGGGGAAAACCGTCAATTTACCGTGACGACGGGTGTTGAACAGTAAATTTTGTTTTTTAGTTTTTTATGAGGCTGCCAATGCGCAGCCTTTTACTCATATTGCTGGCACTCTTCTTGTAAGTCATCGAGCACGCTCTGAGCATCAAATATCGGGGTACCCTTACCATTAGGTAGCATCATAATTGCCGTTTTAATATTGGCGCTCGCCATGTCAGGTAATATTTCCGCCATTAAATGTTCCAGTGTCATAGGAAGCGGGTAACATCTGCTCCATTCATCGGTTAAGCATAATTCGGCATACTCTTTTGCGACCCACAGAGGTAAAAATAAACGCTGGCTATCATCTTGTGCCGTGACTAAACCCTCATGGTTACCCAATGTCCATACTTGCTCCCAATCTGCAACCTTGCCGATAAAATAGTCATATCGTTGATGAGGATTCAGTAGTAGAACATTTTGAATTTCTTGTTTTTTAGGTGAGAAATAGACACTGTTCATTATTAGACTACCTGAAAAGTAATTGATAATTATTGAGAAAATTAAATGAATAATTGATATCTTAGCAGTTATTCACTCACTATTTAGAGTGTTATATTTTACACAGCAAATTAGTTTTCAATGTCAGTTTAGGGCAATAAACATGATAGAAGCATTACTTGAAAAATATGCCATTGGCATGACCATCATTGCCGTCTGTTTAGCGTTGTATTTGCTTTTTGAAGTTTTACACAAGCGGCACAAACATAAGCGAAAAAGCATTTTGGTGCATGTGATCCAAACCATGGTGCTGTGCGTGATGGTGTTGGTGACAGCTCAATCTGTAGATATGGCAGCCAGTGACTTTGATTTAACCTTTATTTCAACACCACTGATTAATCTAGTCGCCATATCGGTGATAGCATTGATTATCACGCGAAAATTCTTTCAGTTGGTTAACCGCCTAGAGAAAAAACAGATTAAAAAAGGCAGTGACCCGACTTCCGCGCGGATTATTGCACGAGTATTTAAGACTGCGGTCATCGTCATCATTATGCTGTTATTTGGCGAACATTTTGGCATGAGTTTGTCAGGATTAATGGCATTTGGGGGCATTGGCGGTATCGCCATCGGTATGGCGGGTAAAGATATCCTGAGTAACTTTTTCTCAGGGATCATGCTCTATTTCGACCGCCCGTTTAATATTGGGGATTGGGTCAGCTCGCCGGATAGAAATATTGAAGGTACGGTCGTCGAAATTGGCTGGCGGATCACCAAGATTGTTACGTTTGACCATCGTCCGCTTTATATTCCTAACTCGCTATTTTCTTCCATTAGTGTTGAAAACCCAGGGCGCATGACTAACCGACGGATTAAAACAGAAATCGGTTTACGTTATGAAGATGCCGACAAAGTCAGCGCGATTGTGGACGATATTCGCACCATGCTGAAGCAAGATGAAAATATCGATACAGGGCAAACCTTGCTGGTCTATTTTGATGCGTTTGCGGATTCTTCCCTAAATATTATGGTGTACTGCTTTACGAAAACCACCGTATGGGCAGAATGGCTGGATGCGCAGCAAGCGGTCTATTTGAAAATTATTGATATAGTTAAGCGTCATAATGCGGACTTTGCATATCCATCTCAAACTCTGTACGTAGAAAGAAACAAGTAACCTCGTCGTCTCGAAAAATTAACCGACTGATCCACTGTCATTATTGTCTGTTTCGGTCGGTTAATCTGCAAATAATCTATTTTTCATGGTTTATGACTAAAAATCCGGTGAGGTTATCCGGAAATTTTTATACTATTAACCAGTAAGTTATAAAAAATATTCACTCTAGGCAAAACTGAATAATTTTGCATTAATTCTGACTATTTCAATCTCAGTATCTATCAAGTATATTGAGCCCCTCTTTACCTCAGCTAACCAAGAGCCAGACTGCTATGAAGAAAATCAATGTGGCATGTAGCCAGGGGGTCGCTATCTATTTTACGGGTCAATTCCAGTGGGTAGATATTCGCGATGCACAGTTAAATAATATCGCTGCGGTTGTGCTCTCTGAACAAGATGCCAACCAAGGGCTGTGGAAGAGAGTTGCAGACAGTAAACTCAGTATTCCGCTGTTTGTCATTAGTGACAAGCAGCTACCAGACAATGCACCAACGCCTGACTATTTGACCGCATTATTACCGCCAGCGCCTGCTGCGCGTGAAGAGAATAGCCGCCAATTACAGGATGCTGCAAACCAATACCTTGAACAGCTATTACCGCCATTCTTTGCGCGAATGATGGATTATGCTGCGGGTCACAATGTAACGTTTGCCTGCCCAGGACACCAAGGTGGACAATTTTTCCGTCGTCATCCAACGGGTGAACAGTTCTACCAATTCTATGGTGAAAATCTCTTTCGCACTGATTTATGTAACGCTGATGTGGCGATGGGGGATTTGCTGATCCACGAAGGTGCGGCAAAAGAAGCCCAAAAATTTGCGGCGAAAGTGTTCAATGCGGATAAAACCTATTTTGTGCTTAATGGCACGTCGTCATCCAATAAAGTGGTCTTAAATGCCTTATTAACACCGGGTGATTTAGTGCTGTTTGACCGCAATAACCATAAATCTAACCATCATGGCGCCCTGATCCAAGCAGGGGCAACACCCGTTTATTTGGAAACAGCGCGAAATCCATTTGGATTTATTGGTGGAATTGATGCCCACTGTTTTACCGAAGAATACTTAAGAAACGCGGTGAGCGAAGTGATGCCGGAAAAAGCACAGGCAGAAAAACCGTTCCGCCTTGCCGTGATCCAGCTAGGGACTTATGACGGAACAGTCTACAACGCGAGGCAAGTGGTGGATAAGATTGGGCACCTTTGCGAATACATTCTGTTTGATTCCGCGTGGGTGGGTTACGAACAATTTATCCCGATGATGCGCCAATGCTCGCCGTTGCTGCTGGAACTGAACGAGAATGACCCCGGTATCATGGTGACGCAATCTGTTCATAAGCAGTTGGCGGGTTTTTCGCAGGCTTCGCAGATCCATAAAAAAGATAACCATATCAAAGGCCAAGAGCGCTTTGTTTCCCATAAGAAACTGAATAACGCGTTTATGATGCACGCCTCTACCAGCCCGTTTTACCCACTGTTTGCTTCATTAGATGTGAATGCGCGCATGCACCAAGGGGAAGCGGGGGAAATGATGTGGATGGAGTGTGTGAGACAAGGGATTGAGGTCAGAAAATCCATTATTCAACACTGCCGCCACTTTAGACCGTTTGTGCCAGAGTTAGTGGATGGCAAGCCGTGGCATGAATACCCAACAGAGCAAATTGCATCGGAGCAGCGTTTCTTTAATTTCATTCCGAAAGAGCGTTGGCATGCGTTTGAGGGTTACGCGCAAGACCAATATTTCGTTGACCCATGCAAGCTGATGCTGACGACGCCGGGGATTGATGTAGAAAGCGGCGAGTATGAGTCTTTCGGGGTTCCGGCGACGATTTTGGCACATTTCCTGCGTGAACATGAGGTGATCCCTGAAAAATGCGATTTAAACTCGATTTTATTCCTGCTAACACCAGCGGAATCACGTGAAAAGCTGGAATTGCTGGTTTCTCACTTAGTACGTTTCGAGCAGCTTCTGGATGAAGACGCATTATTTGAAGACGTTTTACCATCCGTGTATCAGCGTTATCAGGAACAGTATCAAGGGTATACTTTGCGTCGATTGTGCCAAGAAATGCATCAATTAAGCGTGGATTTTAATATTAAACAGCTACAAAAAGAGATGTTCCGCAAGGCGCATTTCCCTGTAGTGAAAATGAATCCACAACAGGCACATCTGGAGTTTATTCGCGGCAATGTGGAATTACTGCCACTGGATGAGTTAGAGGGGCGAATTGCCGCAGAAGGGGCGTTACCTTATCCGCCGGGCGTGCTGTGTGTGGTACCGGGGGAAGTCTGGACAGGGCCTGTTCTTCAGTATTTTAAAGCGCTGGAAGCGGGAATTAACGCCTTGCCGGGCTTTGCACCAGAGCTACAAGGGGTCTATATTTCAAAAAATGAAAATGGACCAAAACGAGTGTATGCGCATGTTTTGAAATAAATTTCTCCGTATTCAGACATCGAGCATAGATTTTGCCGCATGAGATAGCTAAATTGGGATCCGCAAAATGTGGATCCCGATTGACGATAAGGCAACCCTATGACGAAAAAGATTATTTTAGACTGTGACCCAGGGCATGACGATGCCATCGCTATGCTACTGGCTTACGGTAATCCAGACATCGATTTACTCGCCGTCACCACGGTTGCAGGCAACCAAACTCTCGAAAAAGTCACCCGTAATGCCCGTGCGATTGCTGAAATGGCGAATATTCGCGGCATTCCTTTTGCTGCGGGTTCAGCGCGTCCATTAGTGCGTGAAGTGGAAGTGGCGCCCGATATTCATGGGGATTCCGGGTTGGATGGTCCTGAGCTTCCAACTCCAACGCTAGCGTTGGATGAGCGCCATGGGGTGAATTTGATCATCGATACGATTATGTCCCACCCACCAAAAACCATTACTTTGGTGCCTACGGGGGCACTGACCAATATCGCGTTAGCGGCAAGACTAGAACCTCGGATTGTGGAACGCGTAAAAGAAGTGGTGTTGATGGGCGGTGGCTACCATGTGGGAAATTGGAGTCCAGTCGCAGAATTTAATATCAAAATAGATCCAGAAGCCGCCCATATTGTTTTCAATGAAAAATGGCCGCTAACGATGGTTGGTCTGGATCTCACTCACCAAGCACTGGCAACGCCAGAAGTCGTGGCGAAAATTGCCGAAATAGACACGAAATGCTCGCAGTTTGTTGTCGAATTGCTGGATTTCTTCGGAAAAATGTACAAACAAGCTCAGGGTTTTGATGCGCCACCAGTGCATGATCCTTGCGCTGTTGCCTATGTGATAGACCCATCAGTAATGACCACCCAAAAAGTTCCTGTGGACATCGAATTAACGGGAACGCTGACTCTTGGCATGACGGTGGCAGATTTTCGACATCCCGCTCCTGCGGATTGCCATACCCAGGTTGCCGTGAAATTAGACCGCGACAAGTTTTGGCAGATGGTTATCGACGCACTGAAAAATATTGGTTAATGGAATCGTATTTAACATGAAGAGTGAATTAGAACAGATGCCTTATGAGGCATTAATTGAACGCAGCATGAACTCTCTGGAATTGAAAAATCAGTTCCATTGCGATAATTGGAAATTGGATGAAGCCAGTTGGTCGGTGGATCAAGATGAAGGCACCATTATTTTCCATGCACCGGACAATATAATGGTGACGGCACCCGTGCAAATCATTGGGACTTATGACCAAAATGTGGGGAGCTGGATGTGGGGCTGGGCGAATAGCTCCATTGATGAGTCATTAATGCGAGATGCGATTGCGGTTAAAGCTTACGGTGAGCGCCAAGATAATAGTTTGCTGACCTCCCGTGTGAGCGATATCGAAGAGTATGATGCATGGCAGTTGGCGGCATTGGCTTGTGAGTTAAATGAGCAACAAGGTGTTTATCGCGGCGTTGCAGGTAGTACTCTGATTTTTATGACGTTCGGCCAAGTTTCCCTTCAAAAAATCTAAGCCAGAAGCGCCTTTTTTATCATAGATAACAAGGGCGTCACCAACTCCTCGAAAACGGCCAGCACAGTTTATTATGACAAAAGAAAGTCAGCTGTTAAAATGCGGCTTTCTTTTGCTATTTCACAACAGCATAAGCCTTAAATTCGATATCAACGCCAAAAGACCAACATGCAACAAAATCAAACGATAGAACAAAATACACCATCAACAACAGGTGGTTACAAAAACCTTAACCGCTTCTCGGTTGCGCCTATGCTGGATTGGACCGACCGCCATTGCCGTTATTTCCATCGCTTATTAACGAAAAATACGTTGCTGTACACCGAAATGGTGACGACGGGCGCGATCATTTATGGCAAAGGTGATTATCTTGCTTATAGCGAAGAAGAGCATCCCGTTTCCTTGCAGTTGGGTGGCAGTGACCCCGCGGCTTTAGCGCAATGCGCAAAATTAGCGCAAGAGCGTGGCTACGATGAAATCAACCTGAACGTTGGTTGCCCATCAGACCGCGTACAGAACGGGCGTTTTGGTGCATGTTTAATGGCGGATGCTCAGCTGGTCGCAGATTGTGTCAAAGCGATGCGTGACGTGGTGTCTATCCCTGTAACGGTGAAAACACGCATTGGGATTGATGAGCAAGATAGCTACGAATTTTTATGTGAATTCATTGATACCGTCTCCACAAAAGGGGACTGTGACATGTTTATTATCCATGCTCGCAAGGCGTGGTTATCAGGGTTAAGTCCAAAAGAAAACCGTGAAATTCCCCCACTGGATTACCCTCGCGTATACCAATTAAAACGTGATTTTCCGCATCTCACCATGGCTATCAATGGGGGCGTTAAAACTCTCGAAGAAGCTAAAGAACATCTAAAACATTTAGATGGCGTGATGGTGGGTCGTGAAGCGTATCAAAATCCATCAATCTTAACCGCGGTAGATAATCAATTGTTTGATGAAACAATGCCCATTGTCGATAGCGTTGCTGCTGTCCGTAGCATGTATCCATACATCGAAAAAGAGCTGTCTAACGGGGCTTATTTAGGGCATATGACTCGCCATATTTTAGGGATTTTCCAAGGAATTCCGGGGGCTCGTCAATGGCGTCGCCACTTAAGCGAAAATGCCCATAAACAGGGTGCTGACTTATCAGTGGTTGAACAAGCGCTCGCGTTTGTGACCCGTGGCGAGTAAATATTACTTAAATGAAATTGCGATTTTGGCTGATGCGGGCTGAGTAGGATTATCTGCATGCTATGATAAAACTCATTAATGAATGAGGAAGAAGCAGATGAAAATATTAATAGCAACCTCTTTGCTGCTGTTAGTTGCTGGATGTTCGGGGTCAGATGGGCAGATGCGAGAACCACCAAAGCAAGATCCCTATGAGGGAACAGTGTTAAACACCATTAAAGAGAACCAGCAGATCTACAAAGAGCAGCAAGCACGCAAAGGGCACTATTAATTCGTGCAACTGAAGTAATTATTTAGTGCAACGGAAGTGAGTAAAAATTACCGTTGTTAGAATTTTAAAAGCGCCAGTTATTGATAGCTGGCGCTTTTTTATGAATTAAGGAATGAGCAAGCTTGAGCCTTGAGTCTTACGTTGTTCTAATGTTTGGTGCGCCTTTTGGGCATCTTTCAGCGCAAAAATTTGAGATGCCGGCACATCCACATTCACTTTGCCACTTAAAATCATATCAAACAGGGCGTTGCTGGCTTGGTCTAACTCTTCTCTGTTAGTGACATAGCCGCCTAATGATGGGCGGGTCACATACAGAGAGCCTTTTTGATTTAAGATCCCTAAGTTAACCCCAGTTACGGCGCCAGAAGCATTACCAAAGCTCACCATTAAACCGCGACGTTTCAGTGAATCTAAAGAAGCGAGCCAAGTCGCTTGACCTACAGAGTCATACACCACATTCACTTTTTCACCGTGAGTGATTTCTTTTACGCGTTCAGCGATGTTTTCGGTTTGGTAATTGATGACTTCCCACGCCCCTGCGGCTTTCGCACGCTGCGCTTTCTCTTCAGAGCCAACGGTACCAATCATTTTCGCGCCTAACGCTTTTGCCCATTGGCAAGCAATCAGACCAACACCACCCGCGGCAGCGTGAAATAAGAAAACTTCATCTTTTTGAACTTGATAGGTTTGATTGAGCAGATAGTAAACGGTCATGCCTTTAAGCGAACAGGCAGCTGCTTGTTCGAAAGTGATACCATCGGGTAAGTGTGCCACGGCATTGACAGGTACATTATGAACTTCACTGTATGCGCCTAGCGGACCTTGTGCATAAACTACGCGATCACCTGGTTTGAAACCGGTGACTTGGGAGCCAGTTTTAACCACGACACCCGCCGCTTCGGTGCCGAGTCCACATGGCAAACTTGCAACTGGATACAGTCCACTGCGTACATAGGTATCAATAAAGTTAATACCAATTGCACGGTTTTCGATTTGGATTTCGTTTTCAGCCGGCGCATTCGGGGAATAGTCGACAAAATTGAGGACTTCAGGACCACCATGTTGCGAAAATTCAATACGTTTTGCCATGATCATCTCCAATGAGTGAGTTTGTTTTTATTAACAGTATCAATTGCCCCATCATAACGCGATGCTTTACTGAGAAGAATTATCGGTTTGTGCGCTGTGTTAAGATTGTGCCTGCAATAATATCTTGTGCAGATAACAATAAAGACGCCACATGACACCTAAGATTGGCGTATACTAACTGTTGGTTAATTATAGACGTGGATATTTCAAGTATGGCTAAAAAACCCTCCTCAGATTACAAGACAAACCCACCGCGCGATCAGCAAATGGAAGGTTTAAAACTTCCGCCGCACTCTATCGAAGCGGAACAGTCTGTATTGGGGGGACTGATGTTAGACAACGAACGCTGGGACACGGTCTCTGAGCGTGTCACGTCAGCTGACTTTTTTAGTCGTCCTCACCGCACAATCTTTGCACAAATGCAGATCCTGCTTGAGCAGGGTAAGCCTATTGACTTGATCACCCTGTCAGAATCCCTTGAACAGCAAGGAGAATTGGACAGCGTCGGAGGCTTTGCTTACTTAGCGGAATTATCGAAAAATACCCCAAGTGCGGCGAACATTAACGCTTATGCGGACATCGTGCGCGAACGTGCCATTGTTCGCGATATGATCTCTGTCGCCAATGATATTGCTGATGCAGGGTATGACCCACAAGGTCGCAGTAGCGAAGATTTACTCGATTTCGCAGAAACCAAAGTTTTCCAAATCGCAGAATCTCGCGCGAATAAAGATGAAGGTCCGAAAGGGATTGAAGCGATTTTGTCGGAAACCGTTGAGAAAATAGAACAGCTTTATCAGCAGCCTCATGATGGTGTCACCGGTGTTTCTACGGGTTATCAAGATTTAGATAAGAAAACCGCAGGGTTACAAGGCTCAGATTTAATTATTGTTGCCGCGCGTCCATCCATGGGTAAAACCACCTTTGCGATGAACTTGTGTGAAAATGCGGCGATGACTGAAGAAAAACCAGTACTTATCTTCAGTTTGGAGATGCCCGGCAACCAGATCATGATGCGTATGCTCGCATCACTGTCTCGCGTAGACCAAACCCGTATTCGTACGGGGCAGCTTGATGATGAGGATTGGGCACGAATTTCGAGCACCATGGGCATATTGATGGAAAAACGCAATATGTACATTGATGACTCATCGGGGTTAACGCCAACGGAAGTGCGTTCTCGTGCTCGCCGAATTTACCGCGAACACGGGGGGCTAAGCCTGATTATGATCGACTACCTTCAGTTAATGCGTGTGCCAGCGTTGTCGGATAACCGTACATTAGAAATCGCCGAAATTTCCCGTTCCCTCAAAGCGTTAGCGAAAGAATTAAACGTACCAGTGGTGGCGCTTTCTCAGCTAAACCGTAGCTTGGAGCAACGTGCAGACAAACGCCCAGTAAACTCCGACTTACGTGAATCAGGCTCCATCGAGCAAGATGCCGACTTAATCATGTTTATCTATCGTGACGAGGTCTATCACGATAACAGCGACCTCAAAGGGGTCGCAGAAATTATTTTAGGTAAACAACGTAATGGTCCGATAGGGACGGTGAGGCTGACGTTTAATGGGCAGTGGTCGAGGTTTGATAACTACGCCGGCCCGGCTTATGACGACGAGTAATCTCGTCATACTTCACACTGTGGCGTTGTTGGCTGCGTTCGCTAACCTGAGTCACATACTTTTGTATGCTCCCCAGGCTTAGCTTCTCTTGCCGCCTAGCCACAGTGCGAATTATTTAGAGCTTATAGAAAATTGAAAATTGAAAATTGAAGATTGAAGACTGAAGACTGAAGACTGAAGACTAAATAAGTTAAATTTTAAAATGAATAATTAAGAGGAAGAAATGAAAGCGGCAACCGCATTAATAAACCGCCGCGCTCTGCGACACAACCTGCAACGCGTGAGAGAATTGGCGCCGAATAGCCGTCTGATTGCAGTTGTTAAAGCAAACGCTTATGGTCATGGATTAATTGGAGTTGGCACCGAAATTCAAGGAATTGTCGACGGTTTTGGGGTGGCGCGTTTAAATGAAGCCCTGCTGCTTCGACATCAAGGCGTGACAAAACCGATTGTTTTATTAGAAGGTTTCTTCGAAAAATCCGATTTGCAGTTGATGGTGGAATACAACATCGATACGGTGATCCACTGCATTGAACAACTGGAAATGCTGGAAAATGCCCAGCTCGCTAAAAAAATCAAAGTATGGATGAAACTCGATACTGGCATGCATCGCCTTGGCGTACTTCCTCAGCATGCGGAAAGTTTTTACCAACGTCTTCAAAGCTGTAGCAACGTGGATTTACCTATCAACATTGTCAGCCACTTCTGTCAGGCCGATGCGCCTGAACTCCCAACCACCAAAAAACAAATCGAATGCTTCCAACAGTTTGTCTCTGATAAACCGGGTGAAAAATCCATCGCGGCATCCGCGGGGATCCTTTTATGGCCAGAAGCCCATTATGACTGGGTTCGCCCCGGCATTATGATGTATGGCGCCTCACCGCAAGAAGGCAAAAGCGCTGCAAGCTTTGGTTTATTACCCGTCATGACTTTAAAATCCAGCCTAATTGCAGTGAGAGAGCATTCGGTAGGGCAGTGTGTTGGCTACGGCGAAACATGGTGCAGTGAACGCAATACCCGCCTTGGGGTGGTAGCGATTGGTTATGGAGATGGTTATCCGCGTAACGTACCATCAGGAACACCCGTTCTAGTAAATGGGCGAAAAGTGCCGATTATTGGACGAATTTCCATGGACATGACCGTCGTGGATTTAGGACCAGATGCCACCGATAAAGTGGGGGATGACGTCATTCTATGGGGAAATGCTCTGCCTGTGGAAGAAATTGCCACACAAACAGGCATCATTAACTATGAGCTTTTGACGAAATTGACCTCACGAGTCGCAATGGAATATGTAGACGAATAGGTTTTAAAGGGTTATTTTCACAAGACAAAAGTAATAAAGAAAACCTACAAGTAGGAGATATCCTGTGTACCAACATGTTGATGCTTATCCGGGCGACCCAATTTTGTCGCTGATGGATGAATTTAATAAAGATACTCGTGAAGGCAAAATTAACCTGAGTATTGGTCTTTATTATGATGCAGAGGGGAAAACCCCTGAGCTGGAAACCGTCGGCACAGCGAAAGCTGCACTGAGAAAACTTCCGGCAAGTGCATCGCTTTATCTGCCAATGGAAGGTTTGAAAGATTACCGTACTGAATTACAAAAATTGGTGTTCGGTGAAGATTGTCCGCTAATTGCTCAAGAGCGTATTGCTACCGTACAAACCATCGGTGGTTCTGGCGCACTGAAAATTGGGGCTGATTTTTTACACCATTATTTCCCGAATTCAGAAGTCTGGTGCAGTAACCCAACATGGGAAAACCACGCCTCTATCTTCTCTGGCGCAGGCACGAAAGTGCATTACTACCCTTATTTCGATGAAAAAACCAAAGGGGTTAAATTTGATGAAATGCTGGAAACCTTCAAGAAGTTACCAGAGAACAGCATCATCTTAATGCACCCTTGCTGCCATAACCCAACCGGCTCGGATTTAACCCCAGCTCAGTGGGATGAAGTGACGAAAGTGGCACTTGAACACAAATTGATCCCATTCTTAGATATCGCATATCAAGGTTTTGCGGAAGGTATCGATGAAGATGCTTATGCAATTCGCACGATGGTAAAAGCGGGTCTGCCAGTATTCGTCAGCAATTCATTCTCGAAAATCTTTGGTATCTACGGTGAACGTGCGGGTGGTTTATCTGTTATCTGTAAAGATAAAGATGAGCGCGACCGCGTGTTGGGTCAATTGAAAGCGGGTGTCCGTCGTCTGTATTCAAGCCCACCGTCTAACGGCGCAAAAATTGTTGCGGCAGTACTGACTGATAGCCAACAAAAAGCCAAATGGCTGGACGAAGTGGAAGAGATGCGTTTGCGTATTTTAGATATGCGTACTGTTTTGGTGGATGAGCTGAAAAAAGCACTACCAAACAAAAACTTCGACCACTTGTTAAAACAGCGCGGTATGTTTAGCTACACGGGTTTTTCTCAACAACAAGTTGACCGTCTGAAAGATGAGTTTGCGGTTTATTTAGTTGGAACAGGTCGCGTGTGTATGGCAGGTGTAAACCGTCATAACGTGAAGCGTATCGTGGAAGCGTTCGCGGCAGTTAGCCAGTAATCGTTAGTAACGAACGGTTATATAAGCATTAAAAAGGGGAACTGAGTTCCCCTTTTTCTATTTTGATTGGCGGTTTCTGTTAACTATTTTTACTTCAGTTAACTCAGTAGCCACGCGCTAAGATAGGCTTCAAGAAACGCGCAGTATGGGATTTTTCACACTCAGCCACTTGCTCAGGGGTACCTGAAATTAAAATCTCACCTCCACCGCTACCACCTTCTGGGCCTAGGTCAACAATCCAGTCTGCCGTTTTGATCACATCCAAGTTATGCTCGATGACGACGATGGTATTGCCTTGATCACGCAATTGGTGCAAGACAACAAGCAGTTGCTGGATATCGGCAAAGTGCAATCCGGTGGTTGGCTCATCCAAGATATAGATGGTCTGTCCGGTGCCGCGTTTAGACAACTCGCGAGCTAATTTTACGCGCTGGGCTTCACCGCCAGATAAGGTTGTCGCAGATTGACCTAAGCGAATGTAGGAGAGACCCGCATCCATCAGCGTTTGCAGCTTACGCGCTAGCGCAGGCACGGCATCAAAGAATTCGCGGGACTCTTCGATGGTCATATCCAACACTTCATGAATGCTTTTACCTTTGTATTTGATTTCTAAGGTTTCGCGGTTATAGCGCTTGCCCTTACATTGGTCACACGGCACATAGACATCGGGCAGGAAGTGCATTTCCACCTTAATTACACCATCCCCTTGGCAGGCTTCACAACGACCGCCTTTCACGTTAAAGCTGAAACGCCCTGGGTTATAGCCGCGAGTCCGTGATTCTGGTACACCCGCGAACAGCTCACGAATTGGCGTAAAGATACCCGTATAAGTGGCTGGGTTCGAACGTGGGGTGCGTCCAATAGGGCTTTGGTCGATATCGATCACTTTATCGAAATGCTCTAAACCTTCGACATTGGTATACGGCGCAGGGTTAATCACTGTTGCCCCATTTAACTGGCGCTGAGCAATTGGAAATAGCGTATCGTTGATGAGCGTGGATTTACCGGAACCAGAAACCCCTGTAATACATGTAAATAAGCCAACAGGAATATTCAGGGTGACATTCTTCAGGTTGTTGCCTGTTGCGCCCATCACCGTCAACACTTTATCTTTATTAAATGGAACCCGCATTTGTGGGATATCAATCTTGCGCTCACCACTTAAGAATTTACCCGTTAAGGATTCTGGGTTAGCAACGATATCTTCCAATGTACCTTGCGCCACAATTTGACCACCGTGAACACCGGCACCTGGACCAATATCAATCACATGGTCAGCAGCGCGGATCGCATCTTCATCGTGCTCAACCACAATCACGGTGTTCCCTAAGTTACGTAGGTGAATCAGGGTTTCCAGTAATCGGTCATTATCGCGCTGGTGGAGCCCGATAGACGGTTCATCCAGCACATACATCACACCGACCAGACCCGCACCGATTTGGCTTGCTAGACGGATACGCTGGGCCTCACCGCCGGATAATGTTTCTGCGGAGCGTGAAAGGCTTAAGTAATTGAGTCCCACATTCACTAAGAACTTCAGACGGTCGCTGATCTCTTTCAGGATTTTTTCGGCAATCTTGGCGCGTTGCCCACTGAGTTTTAAGTTTTGGAAAAACTCCATTGCATGACCGATGCTGTAATCTGCAATTTCAGGCAGGGTGGTATTTTCCACAAACACAAAGCGAGCTTCTTTACGCAGACGGGTTCCGGAGCAAGTCACACAAGGGCGGTTGCTAATGTATTTTGCTAACTCTTCGCGCACCGCGGTGGATTCCGTTTCTTTATAACGGCGTTCCATATTGTTAAGCACACCTTCGAACGGATGGTGGCGTACGGTAATATCTCCGCGATCATTACGATATTTGAATTCAATAGTTTCTTTGCCTGAACCATACAAAATTACTTTTTGAATAGCTGGGCTGAGTGAGTCATAGGGGGCTTCAACATCAAACTTATAGTGTTCGCCCAATGACATTAGCATCTGAAAATAATAGAAATTACGACGATCCCAGCCGCGAATAGCCCCGCCCGCAAGGGAAATTTCGGGATTTTGAATCACACGCTCAGGATCAAAAAATTGCTGAACCCCTAAGCCGTCGCAGCTTGGGCAAGCCCCTGCTGGGTTGTTGAATGAGAACAGGCGTGGCTCTAACTCCATCATACTATAGCCACAAACAGGGCACGCAAAGTTAGCAGAGAACACTAATTCTTCGGCTTTTGAGTCATCCATATCAGCGACAACAGCGGTGCCGCCAGATAACTCGAGTGCAGTTTCAAAGGATTCTGCAAGACGCTGGGCGATATCGTCGCGTACTTTGAAACGGTCAACCACGACTTCAATGGTATGTTTTTTCTGTAACTCGAGTTTTGGTGGATCGGATAAATCACAAACTTCACCATCAATACGGGCGCGAATATACCCTTGGCTCGCTAAGTTATCGAGTAACTTAACGTGCTCACCTTTACGTTCTTTTACGACCGGAGCCAGCAGCATCATGCGGCGATCGGTCGGCTGTGCGAGGACGTTATCCACCATCTGGCTAACGGTTTGTGCCGCAAGCGGAATATCATGATCAGGGCAGCGTGGCTCACCTACACGGGCAAACAATAGACGCAGGTAGTCATGGATCTCGGTGATGGTCCCAACCGTTGAACGTGGGTTATGAGAAGTGGATTTCTGTTCAATGGAGATAGCAGGCGACAGCCCTTCGATATGGTCAACATCCGGCTTTTCCATTAAAGAAAGGAATTGACGAGCATACGCGGATAGTGACTCAACATAACGACGCTGACCTTCAGCATAGAGGGTATCAAAGGCAAGGGAAGACTTCCCTGAACCAGATAGCCCTGTAATAACTATCAGCTTGTCTCGGGGGATGATGAGATTGATATTTTTTAGGTTATGCGTGCGTGCGCCGCGGACTTCGATATTCTCCATTTACCACTTCCCGAATGAATTGATAGTGAACAAAAATGAACTTGGTAGTCTTAATTAACGAGCCAGTATTAATAAACGATTTAGTATTGCACAAAATTTGCTGAATGGATATACAGTATATGTGCTCTTTATATTTCATTCCATAGGGGACTGATAGCAACTTATCTGTGACGCCAATAATTAGCGTCTATACTAAAAATCAGTAATGCAGATTTCACTTAAATTTGGAAAGCGCTTCGCAACTTCTCATCAGCAATCTCAATTTATGGTGCAATACAGATAGGTCGTGGTAAACTTCACGGTCAGTCCAGAGATTAAAAATTCAATGCATCAGGAGTAATAAATGGCCACCAGAGGCGTAAATAAAGTAATTCTTATCGGTAACTTAGGACAAGATCCAGAAATCCGTTATATGCCTAACGGCGGAGCTGTCGCTAACCTGACTCTGGCAACTTCTGAAAGTTGGCGTGACAAGCAAACCGGTGAAATGCGTGAAAAAACCGAATGGCACCGTGTTGTGATTTTCGGTAAATTAGCCGAAGTTGCTGGTGAATACCTGAAAAAAGGTTCACAAGTTTATATCGAAGGTTCATTGCAAACCCGTAAATGGCAAGACCAAAGCGGTCAAGATCGCTACACCACCGAAGTTGTGGTGAATATCGGCGGTTCAATGCAAATGCTGGGTGGTCGCGGCGGCGATGCACCATCACAAGGTCAAAGTGGCGGTCAAGGCGGTTGGGGTCAACCACAACAGCCACAAGCAGCACAACAATTCAGTGGCGGCGGCGCAGCTCCAGCGCGTTCACCAGCGCCACAAACCAATGAACCACCAATGGATTTTGATGACGATATCCCATTCTAATTTCTAAATTAGAAAATCAAAATCATCGATTAAGGCCCTTAATTTTAAGGGCTTTAATTTTTTATGAGCAAATTCAACTCAAATTATCACAACTCAACAACATTCTGTGATATGCCTCTCATTTGAAATCCACAACCAAGAAAAACGAAAAAAAGGGTTGTGAAGGTTAGGGTTTTATGGTTTCTTAGATGCAGCAAACACAAAAATGAAAAATCAGACAGACTTTAGCTAAACAAGAAATTCATTAAATATGGATTTTAGCTAAATCAGACAGAATTAAATTACAGGAAACTCTCGTGAAAATGACTGCTAACCGTTCAAACCTACTACTTACCGCGCCACTAGCCGCGGTAGTCGTGCGTGTGGTGGTGGTCGTGGGCTTAGCGCCGTAACGGGAACAAATCACGCGATTTAGAAACCCCGCCGGCGCAAACCGAGCGGGGTTTTTTTATGACCTAAAACTCGGATCCGCAGGCTAGTGAAGGAATAAAAAATTATGAGCGAGTCGGGCACAACATCACCACAAAAAAACTGTTTTACAGGCGCAGAATTGATAGTCCATTTGTTGGAAAAACATGGCATTACCATCGTTTCTGGTATCCCTGGTGGGGCTGCATTGCCATTTTATGATGCGCTGGGGCAAAGCAAAAAAATTCGCCACATACTGGCGCGTCACGAGCAAGGTGCGGGTTTTATTGCACAGGGAATTGCACGTAGCACAGGCAAAGCAGCGGTGTGTATTTCCTCAAGCGGTCCTGGTGCCACTAACCTAGTGACAGCCATTGCGGATGCTAAGCTGGATTCAATTCCACTGGTATGCATCACTGCGCAAGTGCCATCTTCGATGATTGGTACCGATGCGTTTCAGGAAGTTGATACTTACGGTATTTCAATTCCAATTACGAAACACAACTATTTGGTACGCAGCATTGAAGACCTACCTCGTGTTATCTGCGAAGCATTTCGTATTGCTGAGTCTGGGCGTCCAGGACCTGTTTGGATTGATATTCCAAAAGATGTACAGACTGCGACCATTGAGTTAGATGCGCTGCCAGAGATTTTACCGAAAGATAAAGCCCCAAGTTTTGATATGGAAAAAGTAATCCAAGCGGCGGAAATGATCAACCGTGCGAAGCGTCCTGTACTCTATTTCGGTGGAGGGGTGATTAGCTCAGATTCAACCGCGACGGCTATCGCTTTTGCGGAAAAAGCCTCTTTACCAACGACAATGACCTTGATGGCGTTGGGAACGATCCCAATGCGTCACCCGCTGTATTTGGGCATGTTGGGTATGCATGCGGCACGTAGCACGAACATGATCATGGAAGAGTCTGATTTACTGATTGTTATCGGTGCTCGCTTTGATGACCGCGCCATTGGTAAAGCGGAAAAATTCTGCCCGAATGCCAAAATTATTCATGTTGATATCGATAAAGCGGAAATCAGTAAAATCAAACGTCCAGACATTGCTATCCATGCGGATGCGGGACAAATTTTGGAGCTGTTGCTGCCATTAGTTGAGCGCAATGATCGTCAAGAGTGGGTTCAGCAAGTTAATGATCTGAAAAATAATTATCCGCTGAATTTAGCCAATGCGGATGATCCATTAGATCATTATGGTTTGGTATTAGCCACCGCACGCGCAGCAGGGGAAGAGGCGATTGTTACAACGGATGTTGGGCAACATCAAATGTGGGCGGCGCAAGCTTACCCATTATCACGACCTCGCCAATGGTTAACATCCGGTGGTTTGGGCACCATGGGCTTTGGTTTACCGGCAGCCATTGGCGCGGCATTGGCTCACCCAGATAAAACCATCGTTTGTTTCTCTGGTGATGGTAGCTTGATGATGAATATTCAGGAACTGGCGACGGCGGCGGAGCATCAATTAAACATTAAGATAGTTTTAATGAACAACCAAGCACTGGGCATGGTTCATCAGCAGCAAGATCTGTTTTTTGAGAATCGTATCTTTGCAGCAGCTTACCCGTATCAGACCGACTTTATTAAAATTGCCTCTGGGTTTGGTTTCCAAACGTGCGATTTAAATAATGAATCCGACCCTGAAATGGCGCTGGAAGCGATTATGAACACTAAAGGACCTTGCTTAATTCATGCCCTGATTGATGTCAATCAGAAGGTATATCCAATGGTTCCTCCTGGTGCCGCTAATATTGATATGATCGGAGCGTAATTATGGTATTTGAACATCACCCAATCGCCTTAGAATTAATTGTTCGCAACCATCCGGGCGTCATGTCACATATTTGTGGGTTGTTTGCACGTCGGGCCTTTAACGTGGATGGTATCCTATGTATGCCAATTAAAGATAAGGACGAAAGCCGAATTTGGTTATTAGTTCAGAAAGATGAGCGTTTATCGCAGATGGTCAACCAAGTTGAGAAATTGGAAGACGTCCGCGAAGTTCGTTTTAGCGATGACTTGCGTGTGTTTGAAACCATGCAGGATTATTTGCAGTAATTCTGAATGAATGTGGTCAGCCTACAAGGATTGTGGGCTGACTTATTAAACTCCATCACTCAAATGTGAATAGGTCATCACGACGGTGGCGTGTACATCCCCCTCAATACATAAGTAAGCGTGAGGAAAGTCTCCGCTGAAAGCGTAAAAATCTCCAGCCTCAAGAACGACATTTTGCTCATCGTCTAAGCGCAGCATAAGGGAGCCCGCGTGTACCATAATGTGTTCATGGGTGCCGACCATATGCGCGGGGCTGTTAATAATTGCACCTCGTTTCATACTGAGTTGCCAAATTTCAGAGACGTTTCCCATACTGATACGGAATTTAAATTGCTCTAAATAATCGCCTTCAAGCTGTGTGGCCTTCACCAAATAGGGATAAGATTCATTTTGGCGTGTAAATAAGTCACTGAGCGGAAAACGTAGCGCAGCTGCAATGGACTCTAAGGTGTCGATGCGCGGGTTTGAATCCCCTGATTCCAACTTAGAAAGAGCGGCTTTGGAGATCCCTGATAAGTGGGAAAGCTCACTCAGAGAAAGGTTTCTCGCCTGACGCAACAGACGTACTTTCTGGCCAATTTTTATATTTATTTTATTTTCCACGACACTGTCTTCCACAATATTATTTTTATAAATTCTCATTTCTGCTGCCAATTCTAACATCTTAAATATGAAATGTCAGAAACCCGATATTATGAAAATAATATTTTGCCGAATGCGAATAAATGGAAAAATAATCTAAAAATTATTTTTTAAATACACAGTTATAAAAATAAGATTTATTGTTTTTTCAGTGTGTTATTTTGTTGAATAAATTCATGATATAATTTAATTTGTATTATTCTAATGGCTGAATGTGTCACAGTGTTTTATTTCAAATAAATAATATCTTTTCGGAGTTTATATCTGACAATTAATCCTAATTGAGCAGATTAATACAAAAATGAGCCCTGCTAATTCGAGTTTTCAACATTTTCGACGTTCTGCTTCTTTTGCTATTTTTACGATTACAACCAGCATTGCCGTTATCGGCATCGTGATTGGTCTCAGTATCCCGATGGTGGCGCTGCGACTGAATAATTTTGGTGTGAGTGAATTGTACATTGGCATTATCTCTGCGGCTCCTGCCTTGGGAATGTTTTTGATTGCCCCTGTGGTACAGCATATTGTGAAGTGGTGTGGAAAGCGCAAAGCTATGTTAATCGCGACGGTGATCTCCGCCATTAGCTTACTGCCACTACTAAGTTCATTGCCTTTATGGCTACTTTTCCCTTTGCGGTTGATTACGGGACTTGCAAGTGGTGTGATGATTTGTTTGGGGGAAACGTGGATCAACGAATTATCCCCTGAAAACAAGAGAGGGCGGATATTGGCTATTTACACGACGGTATTTACTGTGAGCCAATTATTAGGTCCGTCATTTATTGCCTATTACGGTGTGGAAGATAAATCGCCTCTGTTTATTTGTACCTTGATTCACTTAATTTCTGTGGCTTTATTCCTACTGATGGATCAGAAAGTGGGAGATAGGCTCGCAGAAACGGCGTCAGAATCTAACTTTTCAATTGTGCAATTCGTGAAAGTTGCCCCTGGAATTTGTGCCGGAATCCTATTTTTTGCTTTTTTCGATGGCACTATCTTGTCGATGTTCCCAATTTACGGGATGGGCATGGGGCATACCGAGGCGGTTGCGGCGATGATGATCAGTGCAATTTTGGCAGGAGATGCGATTATGCAGATGCCGTTTGGTTGGTTAGCTGATCATATGAATCGCGAAAAATTGTATCGTATTTGTGGCGTGGTGACGTTAGGAGCCAGCATGCTGCTGCCATTCTTAATTACTCACACTTACTTTATCTGGGTTTTATTGTTTGTGTTGGGGGCGACAGCTGGCGCCATTTACACCATCGCTTTAGTGCAGATTGGTCAATACTTCAGAGGGAATGAGCTGATTATTGCCAACGCCGCAGCGGCAATGTTATGGGGTATAGGTAACCTTTCTGGTCCGTTATTGGCAGGGGCTGCAACGGCGATTTCGCCATCAGGTCTGCCAATATTATTGATTGGAATAGCGGGGCTATTTTTATGGTTTACCCGTGAAAAATATGGTGCTCAAGCCATTGAGCAACAAGCTCAGTAACGTCTTTTTATCACCAATGTATTAAAAAATCCCCGAGTTTTGTCTCGGGGATTTTTATTCGCAACCAACTATTCTATTACTCGATAAACCACTAAATTTTCGCGAAATTCATCAGGACGATGATTTGACCAAAACAATTCCATGTCTTCAGGAGCGGGTTGAATTTCTTTGGATAATACAATCAGCCATCGGCACTGTTGTGGTTTTTCAAATTCCATCTGTCTTTGATGCAAAATACCGGTGTAGTAATAGAGCATCGGCGCTTCTGATTCCCCAAGGTTTTCGGAAGCCATGCAGTCATTTTGGGTAAATTGCCCTTCTAAATGATGTCGAAGATCCAGGAAAACCCCTTCGTAGCCTTTTGAATAATCAATCCAACCAACAAATAATGTGAGAATAATGCTCCACACACTCACCATTCCCAGTGACCAGTTTCTTATCGCTTGGAAAGCGCTGCTTGATGAGGAAATAAGATGATTGCGGAAGAACCAAAAACAGGTAATAAAAATACCCGCTATCAACGCAAATACAGAAAAATGCATTTGGTAATCAAGAGGTAGCCAACGACCAAAAACAGGCAACCATTGGGCGTGATGACCCGTTAATACGATAGCGTAGCAAGCCCACAGAAAGAGAATTACCCCAGACCAGAAGAAGGCGGCGAAGCGTGCGAATGCGTTTAAGACTTTCTCTGAAAACCAGCCAAGAGCCTGTACAGCGAGGAGCGCCATCGGAGCAATAAAGGGCAGTAAATAGAGCGCTCGCCCACTGGCAGACATTTGCAAGAATACCACGCCAAGGACAGGAAATATGGCAATCAAATATTCATTATGATCACGCAGGCGTCTGAGCGGATGACGTAAAAAATAGGCAGTTGCCAGTAGCCCAGCAGGAAGCGCAAAAAATGCGACTGCAGAAGGAATACGCGTGAAATTGGCTTTAGCCCCTAACTTCTCAACGGAGAATCCAAGGAAGCGACCAATGTTATTTTCCCAAAACCAAGTCACGAACAGCTCGGGATGCTGTACATACAGCATGACTGGCCAAGGTAGAATTGCAATGAGGGCAACCAAACCCGCGAATAGTGCGGGTAGCCAAAACTGTTTAGATCGGCATTGAATAAGAAATACAGGTGCCAAAAATAGGCTGATCCACAGAACGCCGGGAATAAACACGCCTTTAGATAAGGTGGTGATAATGGTGCCAAGGCACAGCCAGAAGGCGGACGCGGTAATTTTTTGTTGCTGAATTAACCCTAATAAGCCATATAAACCGATAGTTGCCCCTGTAATTAACGAAACATCGGTGAACATTTCATGGGTGTGACGTAATATTCCTGGTGCACAAACATACAGTGCAAAGGCTATCCAAATACGGGCATCAGAAAAGCTGTCGGATTTAAAAAAGCGACGAGCTAATAAAATAAAAAATGAAAAATTAATAATAGAAAAAAATAAGCTCGCACTGCGTGCGGCATCGTATAACGGCATCACTCCCGATAATAAATGAGCAAAAACCGTCGCCGTCCAATAATAGAATGGCGGTTTTTCCATAAAAGGCTCACCCGCATTGGTAGGAACCAGCCAATTACCCGTTTCATACATCGTTTGAATAATACCAAAACTGTAGTTTTCATCCTGCTTCCATGGACTATGCCCATAAATCCCGGGAAGGAGATAAATCAGTAAAAATACAGCAAAAAGTATTAAGGCACTTTTTGGTATTGTTTTAATTGAGGCTGTAATGGTTGACATAATATTTATAGCGAGTGTTAAGTATTATTAAAAAATATATTTATAAAAATAATCACCAGGGAAATGAGTTATTTAATTAGTATTAGAAAGTAAATATGTTCATAAACAGACTATTTATTAAAAACTCAATATTAGTGGGGATTTTAGCAACACTCTCACGCGTATATTTAAACAAAGAGTATATAGAACGGAATATGACTGACTTTTATGGAAGATTGTAAGAATATGACACAGTTTTTATGGTTCATGGTTAAAAAATGGCCAGCCATAAAACACTTGATCAATTCCCCCCTTTCGAACGATAATTACGCTCTTCACAATTCGCCTCACTTTGTTCTAAAAGCCAAACGTTTGCGCACTGTTCCTAGAGAGTCATTCTGTTCACCAGTTATCTCGGTTCAGTGAACATTTATCAAAAAGGTAATCGTTTACGTGAGTTTCAGTTTGAGGTGATATTCGCTAAGTTATCAAGCAAAAATGAATAAATGCTTATAAAAAACTTAGCAAAAATAGTGACATAGAATTTTCTAAAATTAATAGCAGAGGTATACCATGGCAGGCCAACAGGCTTCATCCAATTGCAAATTGGATTCATATTTTAAGATCACAGCGCGTGGCTCATCAGTGCGCCGCGAAATCATTGCGGGATTAACGACATTCTTAGCGATGGTTTATTCTGTCATCGTGGTGCCGGGTATGTTAGGACAAGCAGGCTTTCCACCTACTGCTGTGTTTATCGCAACCTGTTTAGTGGCAGGTTTCGGTTCTTTATTAATGGGGTTATGGGCGAATCTGCCAATGGCAATTGGCTGTGCAATCTCATTAACCGCGTTTACTGCCTTTAGCTTGGTGTTAGGGCAACATATTAGTATTCCAGTTGCGCTGGGTGCCGTATTCTTAATGGGGTGTTTATTCACCATTATCTCTGTGACAGGTATCCGTAGTTGGATTTTACGTAACATGCCAATGGGCGTGGCTCACGGTACGGGTATTGGTATCGGTCTGTTTTTATTGTTGATAGCAGCAACGGGCGTTGGCTTAGTGGTTAAAAACCCAAATGCAGGTTTACCTGTTGCGTTGGGTGAATTCACTTCATTCCCTGTTTTAATGTCTCTGATTGGTTTAGCGGTAATTTTCGGTTTAGAAAAACGCCGTGTACCAGGTGGGGTGTTATTAGTCATTATCGCGATTTCGATTATTGGTTTGATTTTCGACCCAGCCGTTAAATACCAAGGTTTCTTTAAACTGCCTTCATTCGGTGAAGATGGTTTAGCGCTGATGTTCAGTATGGATATCATGGGCGCACTTCAAGCGGCGGTTCTGCCAAGTGTTCTGGCATTAGTGATGACAGCAGTTTTTGATGCAACAGGGACTATCCGCGCTGTTGCGGGTCAAGCGAACTTGCTGGATAAAGACGGTCAGATTATCGATGGTGGAAAAGCATTAACCGCTGACTCTGTCAGCAGCATTTTTGCTGGGGCGATCGGCGCATCACCCGCTGCGGTATATATTGAATCCGCAGCAGGAACTGCAGCAGGCGGCCGTACAGGTTTAACCGCCGTAGTTGTTGGTGTTTTATTCTTATTTATCTTATTCTTATCGCCATTATCTTATCTGGTACCTGCCTATGCAACAGCACCAGCGCTGATGTATGTGGGTCTGCTGATGCTGAGCAATGTCTCGAAATTAGATTTCGATGATTTTGTGGATTCGATGTCAGGTTTACTGTGTGCGGTATTCATCGTATTAACCTGTAATATCGTCACCGGTATTATGTTAGGTTTCGCATCACTGGTTATCGGGCGTATTTGTGCGGGTGAGTGGCGTAAACTGAATATTGGTAGCGTAGTTATCGCAGTTCTGCTGGTAGCGTTTTATGCTGCCGACCTCGCTATCTAAAGGTAATTCTAATGATAGGGCGGCAGCTGCTGTCGCCCTTTAACGGATTGTTGCGATTCGTTCTAAAGTCCAAATTATTTTCCCGTCAGATAGCCTGTTAAGGATAGAATAGTGCTAAGGCGGTAAATGAAGTGAAAATGCCTATTTTTAACCAGTGGCTGCCTTGACTGAAAATCTCATGGTCTGGACGGTGCTATCTCTTACTATGCGGCGGCAGGCAAATTTTGGGTTCTCCCGTTATACTTTAAGCTGCGATATTTAGGGTATGCATTAGTTAATAAGTAAGGGCAACATGGAAATTTTCTTTACTATTCTTATTTTGATCTTGGCTGTCTCTGTTTCTGGTGTGGTGACGAAAGTCATTCCCATCCGTATTCCCCTTCCTCTTATTCAAATTGCTATCGGTGCATTATTAGCGTGGCCTCAGTTTGGGTTACACGTCTCTTTTGACCCTGAACTCTTTATGGTTCTGTTGATTCCACCGCTGTTATTCGTCGATGGTTGGAAAACTCCTACCCGTGAATTTTTCCAGAATGGACGAGAAATTTTCATTCTGGTATTAGTGCTAGTATTGGTAACCGTTATCGGGATTGGTTATTTGATTTACTGGCTGATGCCTGGTATCCCGCTTATTGCCGCCTTTGCGCTGGCTGCTGTACTTTCCCCAACAGATGCGGTGGCATTGTCCTCTATCGTCGGGAAAGGGCGAATTCCCAAACGCATGATGAGCGTACTCGAAGGGGAAGCATTGATGAACGATGCTTCCGGTCTGGTGGCGTTGAAGTTCGCCGTGGCGATTGCTATGGGAACGATGGTCTTCAGCGTATCGGGCGTCACAATCGAATTCTTTAAAGTCGCAGTCGGTGGTTTGTTGGCAGGTGTTGCTGTTACATGGTTATACAGCAAGTCTCTGCGCTTAATGAGCCGCTGGAGTGGGGATGACCCAGCAACGCAAATCGTCTTCATGCTGCTGTTACCATTTGCCTCTTACATGATTGCGGAACATATCGGTTTTTCAGGTATTTTGGCAGCGGTTGCTGCGGGTATGACTATCACCAAATCCGGCGTTATCCGCAATGCGCCTTTGGCGATGCGTTTACGTGCTGATAGCGTTTGGTCGATGTTAGAGTTTGTCTTTAACGGCTTAGTGTTCATTATGCTCGGTCTGCAATTACCGGGGATTTGGGAAACATCGGTTATTCAAGCAGAACTCGACCCAAGCGTCGAAACCTGGATGCTGTTTACCGCGGTCGTTATCATCTATTTTGCCTTGCTGATTTTACGTTTCTGCTGGTTATGGTTGATGAAGAGATTCAGCCGTCTGTTCCTGAAAAAACGCCCATTACAGTTCGCGAGCTATACCGTCCGTGAATTGTGGTTAGCGTCGTTTGCTGGGGTTCGCGGGGCGATTACCTTAGCCGGTGTGCTCTCGGTGCCACTGTTTTTAACCGATGGTTCTCCGTTCCCTGCAAGGTACCAGCTAGTATTTATCGCCGCTGGGGTTATTTTATTCTCCATTTTTGCGGGCGTTGTGGCGTTACCACTCCTGCTGCGCAATTTTAAAGTGGGGGATAAAGAGGCGGATATTAACGAAATCCGTATGGCGAAAGCAGCAATGGCTGAAGTGGCAATTGTCAGCTTGAACAAGATGCAAGAGCGTTTATCTGCGGATGTGGAAGAGCAATTAGACTCGGAAGACATCAACGAGGTCGCGACAAGGGTGATTGGTCATTTACGTCGTCGAACCGCCGACCAAGACGAGATGGAACACAACTTGCAGATTGAAGATCTTGAACGGCGTTTTCGTTTAACGGCGCTACGTGCAGAACGCGGTGAGCTCTATCACTTACGTGCAACACGGAAAATCAGTAATGAAACCTTGCAAAGCTTGCTGGTGGATTTGGATTTATTAGAAGCCGTGCTGATTGAAAAAGAGCATTAAAACGAAAAAACGAGTATTCTACAGGCATCTTGTTTGTTAAATCATTGTGCTTGAGAGTGAACAACAATGTGGTTACTCGTTTTCACGACGCTGCTCTGGGCAGCGTCTTTTAGTTTAATGGGGGAATACCTCGCAGGGCAGGTGGATAGCTGGTTGTCTGTGCTTATCCGCGTGAGTTTAGCTTCTCTGGTATTCCTACCTTTCCTGCGTTGGCGTAACTTCAGTGCCAAAGTGATCTCACTGTATATGCTGGTGGGCGCTTGCCAGCTGGGGATCATGTATTACTTTGTTTTCCAAGCCTATAAATACCTGAGCGTGGCAGAATTTTTGCTATTTACGGTATTAACCCCGCTGTATGTCACGTTAATTTACGATCTCTTAGAGCGCCAACGCCTACGTAAAGGCTACCTGTTTAGCTCGATATTAGCCGTGATTGGTGCTGCCATTATTCGTTATGACCACCTCAGCGAATCATTTTGGATTGGATTGATGTTTGTACAGCTCGCCAACATCTTCTTTGCACTTGGGCAAGTAGGCTATAAGCGCTTAATGGAAGTGCACCCGATTCCCCAGCATCAAGCCTTTTCATGGTTCTATCTCGGGGCGACGTTGATTGCCTTGATGGGATGGCTACTGTTTGGGAATAAGGCGATGGTGCCGACAAGCCAAGCTCAATGGATAGTTTTACTCTGGTTGGGTGTGGTTGCATCGGGGATAGGCTATTTTCTGTGGAACTATGGTGCGACGAAAGTGGATGCCGGAACCCTCGCGATAATGAATAACATGATGGTTCCAGCAGGTTTATTAGTGAACTTTGCCATTTGGCAGCAACATCCTAATTGGCTCAGTTTCACCATGGGGTCGAGCCTGATAATTGCGTCTCTGTGGGTGCATAAGCGCTGGATCCTCGCACCGGCTTCACGTAAGACAAATTCTCCACCGCGTGATCAGTAGCGGTATTGGTAAATGTTTCAATGGCTGGCTGGCGCTGTTCTCCTTCACGACATGCAGCGTACAGTCGGCTCCATAACCCACTTCCTAACGTTTTCGTCGTAATCAAACCTTGCTTTTCAAAGGAATCCACCGCCCAGTGTGGCAGTGCCGCAATCCCCATTTTAGCCGCCACCATCTGAATTAAAATCAGCGTATTGTCGACGGTTTTAATGTTAGGTGAAACACCGGCTGGCTGTAAGAAATGACGCCAGATATCAAAACGTTGACGCTGAACTGGATAAATCAGCAATGTCTCTTTGGCAAGATCATGAGGCTCAATTAACGGTTTTTTAGCTAAAGGGTGATCATTCGCCACGACCAGTTTCACTTCATAATCAAACATCGGCGTGTAGTGCAAATCTTGATCCGCAAGAATATCAGAGGTCATCACGATATCTAATTCTCGCGAAAGTAACTCCGGTTGCGGGTCAAAGGTCACGCCAGATTTAAAATCTACGGTCACTTGTGGCCATGCTTGTCTAAACTGTTGCAATGCAGGGGTCAGCCACTGAATACAGCTGTGGCATTCAATCGCGATACGTAGCGTACTGACCGTCGGTTCATTGCAGACACGAATGGCATCTTTCACCATTGGCAAAATACGTTGCGCTAATTGCAGGAGAACTTCCCCTTGCGGCGTGAAATGGACGGGCTGAGTTTTACGAACAAACAGTTTGTAGCCTAAGCGATGCTCTAAATCACTGAATTGGTGAGATAGCGCAGACTGAGTCTGGTGCAGGTGCGTCGCAGTGGCAGCTAATGATCCGTATTGGCTGAGCGCCTGCAACGTTTTTAAATGTTTTAATTCGATCATGAGAAACCTTCAAGTAGACGATGAATAATTTGCGCTTGTGCTTTATACAGTACCTGTTGATTATAGATGTGTAAACATCTAGACGGCTAAATATTTTAAGGGGTCAATATGTCTGTTATAAATCATACACTTGGTTTTCCACGTGTCGGTCTGAAAAGAGAACTCAAACGTGCACAAGAAGATTATTGGGCAGGCAAAATTGACCAATCTGCACTTCTTGAAACAGGTTACCAACTACGTGTTCGTCACTGGGAGCAACAAAAAAATGCAGGTGTAGACCTGCTACCCGTCGGTGACTTTGCATGGTATGACCAAGTTTTAACCACTAGTTTATTACTAGGAAACGTTCCACCGCGTCATCAAAATGAAGATGGCTCTGTCGATTTAGATACCTTATTTCGTGTAGCTCGGGGTCGTGCGCCAACAGGCAAGCCAGCGGCAGCGGGGGAAATGACGAAATGGTTTAATACTAACTATCACTATATCGTGCCAGAATTCCAGCAAGGACAAGAATTTAAACTGTCGTGGAATCAACTGTTTGACGAAGTCGACGAAGCATTAAAACTCGGTCATAACGTTAAACCTGTCGTCATTGGTCCAATTACCTACCTGTGGTTAGGAAAAGTGAAGGGACCAGCCTTTGACCGCCTATCCTTGCTGAAGGATCTGCTGCCTGCTTACCAAGAAATTCTTGCTCGACTGGCTGAAAAAGGCGTGGAATGGGTGCAAATTGACGAGCCAGCACTGGTACTCGATTTACCTATTGAATGGCAGAATGCTTACCAACAAGCGTATCAATCCCTCGCAGGTAAAACTAACTTACTGTTAACCACCTATTTTGACGGTATTAGCCATCACTTGGATGTCATCAAACAACTGCCAGTGCAAGGACTGCATGTGGATGTGGTTGCGGGTAAGGATGATATCGCAGCATTGCATCAAGCGCTTCCTGCGGACTGGGTGCTTTCGCTCGGATTAATTAATGGCCGCAACGTATGGAAAGGGGATTTAGGCGAGAAATTCCAACGGGTGAAACCGCTGCTAGGAGAGCGCACTCTGTGGATTGGTTCATCTTGCTCGCTACTGCATAGCCCAATTGATTTAAATGATGAAACGCGTCTGGATGCCGAAGTGAAAAGCTGGTTTGCATTTGCGCTGCAAAAATGTGAAGAACTGGCGCTATTGACGAAAACACTCAATCAACCAACGGCAGAAAATATCGCAGCGTTAGAAACCTATAGTGCACCAATTCGTGCTCGACGCACCTCTTCTCGAGTCAATAATGCACAGGTCGCTCAGCGCTTAGCGGCAATTAACGCGAAAGATACCGAGCGTACTCGCCCTTATGTAGAGCGTGCTGAACTTCAGCGCCAACGTTTTAATCTGCCATTGTGGCCAACCACGACAATCGGCTCTTTCCCGCAGACCAGTGAAATTCGTTCTTTGCGCCTTGATTTCAAAAAAGGGAATGTAGACCAACTGAATTACCGCACCAGTATCAGTGAGCACATCAAACAAGCTATCAAGGAGCAGGAGCTGCTGGATATTGATGTCCTCGTGCATGGTGAAGCTGAGCGAAATGATATGGTGGAATACTTCGGTGAACACTTTGATGGTTATGTCTTTACGCAAAATGGTTGGGTACAGAGTTACGGTTCTCGCTGTGTGAAGCCACCGGTGATTATTGGTGACATTAGCCGCCCAGAAGCCATTACAGTGGAGTGGGCCAAGTATGCGCAGTCGTTGACGGATAAACCGGTGAAAGGAATGCTGACAGGTCCGGTGACCATCCTGTGTTGGTCATTCCCTCGGGAAGATGCCAGCCGTGAAACGATAGCCAAGCAAATTGCGCTGGCATTGCGTGACGAAGTGGATGATTTACAAAAAGCGGGTATTGGCATTATTCAGATTGATGAGCCAGCGTTACGTGAAGGGTTACCGCTGCGTCGCGATGAATGGAATGACTATCTGACTTGGGCGGTGGATGCCTTTAAATTAAGTGCAGCCATCGCCGATGATAAGACGCAAATTCACACCCATATGTGTTATTGCGAGTTTAATGACATCATGGATTCGATTGCTGCGCTGGATGCTGATGTTATCACCATTGAAACCTCGCGCTCGGATATGGATTTATTAGATGCATTCGAAGATTTTGATTACCCAAATGAAATTGGTCCGGGGGTTTATGATATTCACTCGCCTAACGTTCCAAATGTAGAGTGGATTGTAGCGCTATTACGTAAGGCTGCACAGCGAGTGCCAGTGGAGCGTTTATGGGTGAATCCAGATTGCGGTTTAAAAACCCGCGGATGGACGGAGACTCGCCAAGCACTGGCAAACATGGTGGAAGCGGCGAAAAAACTGCGAAATGAGTATCAAAGCTAGTAACGGGTTAGTTTAGTAAAAAGCCCACTTTAAAGTAAAGTGGGCTTTTATTTGTGCCAAAGACTGGGCTTAACCGAACAGTTTTTGTTTCAGTAAGTTCATGCCAATTGAGGCTAAATCGATATTTTCTGGTAGCACACCATTCGGGCTCGCGCTATCTACGATAGTCGGTAAATATTTAGCGACCATATCTGTTGCTTGCTGTGGATCTAAACCAACGCGTTGAGCGAGTTCTTGGATCCCTGAATCACCGAAAACTTGCATTAACTGGCTAGCATTAACTGGCAAATTTTCACCTTCAGCAACCCATGATGAAACGATCCCGCCTAAGCCTTCAGTGTTAAATTTATCGACGACACCTGAGAGCCCGCCTTGATTTTCAACCCAATCAATAACAGATTGAAACTGTTGCATTTTATCGCCTGCAACCATGCCTAACACTTGATCAAACAGACCCATTTTGACTCCTCGATAACGTAATTGATGCGTTCAATACCAAGTATGGAACATTTTACAAAAAATAATAGGCGGCTATTTTGGGGAATTTACTCAACAGGTCAATGAAAATCAGAGACAAAGAGGGAATTTAATAGGTATAAAAACCAGCAGATCAGAAAACAACCAAATCGGTCACAATTTTTATCACACTTTCTTGTGAAGGTTAGTATAAGAATGTTAAATATAAAAATTCATATATATCAATACATTAATAATTAATTGTTTAAAATTTATATTATCTTTAGTGTGATGGTAGTCATGTGTTTGTGAATTTGGTTATGTGAAAATTCACAATATTCACCAGAATTCACAGTGTTTACCAAAACTAACCGTATTCACCAGAATTTATCATTTGTTGGAACTGACAACATCAGGGGGCTAGATGAAAAATACCGTTAACCATGTTGGCGTTATTGGTCTGGGTTCGATGGGGATGGGGATCGCGCAATCACTAATAAGAAATAAGATCCCAACCTATGGGTTTGATTTAAATCCACAGGCATGCGAGGCGCTACTCGAATATGGGGCGCAAGCCACAGGGCAAGATGCCGCGCAGTATGCACAACAGCTAGACGCGCTACTTATGGTGGTCGTCAATGGTCGGCAGGTTGAGGCGATTTTATTTGGTGGTGAGAAGCCACTGGTAGAGAAGCTTCGTCCAAATACTGTCATTGTGTTGCACAGCACACTGGCTGCGGAGCAGACAAAACAGATCGCGCAGCGCCTTGCTGAATACCAGCTTCCATTAGTCGATGCGCCTATATCTGGCGGAGCGATTAAAGCGGTAGAAGGTAAACTGACCGTTATGGCATCGGGTTCCCCTAAGCTATTCGCTCAGCTTTCTACGGTGTTTGATGCAATTTCAGAGCGTCTCTATCGTGTCGGAGATGAAATCGGTCTTGGCTCCACAGTGAAAACTATCCACCAGCTATTGGCGGGGGTACATATTGCGGTTGCAGCGGAAAGTATGGCGCTGGCGGCAAAAGCGGGCATCGATTTAGATGTGATGTATGACATCGTCACCCATGCAGCTGGCAACTCATGGATGTTTGAGAACCGTATGCAGCATGTGCTTGATGGAGACTATACCCCTAAATCGTCAGTCGATATTTTTGTGAAAGATCTCGGTTTGGTGATGCAAACCGGAAAAGCGCTGAATTTCCCACTGCCATTGGCAGCAACGGCGCATCAAATGTTTATCTCAGCCAGCAATGAAGGTTTTGGTTTACAGGATGATAGCGCCGTTATCAAAACCTTTAAGGGCATTACTTTACCGGAGAAAAAGGCATGACAGTGAAATTAGGTGTGATTGCTGATGATTTTACCGGCGCGACAGATATTGCAGGCTTTATGGTGCAAAACGGCTGGAAAGTGGTGCAGCTACTGAATGAGCCGAATGAAAACACTCCAATCCCTCAAGATGTGGATGCCATTGTGGTGAGCTTGAAAAGCCGTTCTTGTCCTGTAGATGAAGCCATTAGTGCCTCGGTAAATGCATGTCGCTGGCTGAAAGAATCAGCGAAATGTCAGCAGATTTTCTTTAAATATTGCTCAACCTTTGATTCAACAGAGAAAGGCAACATTGGTCCAGTAACCGATGCACTGATGAAGCAGCTGGGTACGTCATTATCATTAGTATGCCCTGCATTGCCCGTTAACGGTCGAACCGTGGTACATGGGCACCTGTTTGTTAATGGTCAATTGCTCAATGAAAGTGGAATGCAGCACCACCCAGTCACACCAATGACTGATGCCAACCTAATGCGTCTAATGGAAAAACAGTCAGCCGGTAAAGCAGGGCTGATTAATCTTGCGACAGTGCAAAAGGGCAGCGCCGCCATCACTGAACAGTTAGAACAGCTACGCCAGCAGGGTATCAGTTATGCGGTTATGGATAGCTTCACGATGGATGATTTACTGCCTATTGCTCAGGCTTCGCAATCACTGCCTTTATTAACGGGCGGGTCAGGATTGGGGGCTGCCCTTGCGAATATTGATAGCCAAGTGGCTTGGGGACAAGGGGAAAGCCGTGGCAGTAAGCCGACAGGGAAAGACAGAAAAACGGTCATTCTATCGGGAAGCTGCTCTCTAATGACCAACAAACAAGTACAAAGCTATCAGCAAGTTGCACCTAGCAAAGCGCTAGATGTGGGTGAATGCATCAATAATTCAGACTATGCAACCGTATTGGCACAATGGGTTAAAGACCAGAAAATCACTGGGTTAGCGCCTTTGTTATATGCCACCCAACCACCAGAGTTATTGAAGCAAACGCAGGAAAAATACGGTGCCGCATTATCGAGTACCGCGGTAGAAAATGTGTTTGGGCAAGTAGTGACGTTACTTCAGCAGCAAGGTTATAACACTTTTATTATCGCGGGCGGCGAAACGTCTGGAAAAGTAGTTCAAAGCCTTGGAACTGAACAATTAAGTATTGGCTCACCTATCGCGCCGGGTGTGCCTTGGGTACAAGACTTAGCAAGCGGTAACTGGTTAGCACTGAAATCAGGCAATTTTGGTCAAGAGAATTTCTTCCAGTTAGCACAGGAGATGGTTAATGAGTAATGAAAAGGCGCTACGCCAAGAGTTAGTGGATTGGGCGAAGTCAATGTTTAATCGCGGATACAGCAGCGGTGGTGCGGGCAATATCAGCGCACGCTTGCCGGATGGCTGTATTATTGTCACCCCGACTAACTCGAGCTTTGGCGATTTAGATCCTGAGCGCCTGAGCAAGCTCGATGCGCAAGGTAACTGGATTGATGGTGACAAACCAACAAAAGAAGTTTCCATGCATATGGCAATGTATTTGCAGCGTCCAGATTGCCAAGCGGTGGTTCATCTGCATTCACCTTGGCTAACGGCTCTATCCTGTTTGCCGAATTTAGATACCGCAAACTGTTTACCACCGATCACACCTTATTACGTGATGCGTGTGGGCAAATTACCTTTGATTGAATATTTACCACCGGGTGATGACCGTATTGGTGAAGAAATCGCAAAATTAGCACCTCATCATAATGCGATTTTACTCTCTAACCACGGCCCTGTTGTTGGCGGAAAAACCTTAAGGCAGGCGTTTTTCAATGCGGAAGAATTAGAAGATACCGCGCGCCTATACATTACATTGCGCCCACACGGCTTCACCACGTTAACGCAAGAGCAGGTTCATGAGCTCGAAAGCCGTTATCCACAGAAATGAGGCGATAGACATGGCTAAATTTGCAGCAAATCTCAGTATGATGTTTAACGAAGTTCCGTTTATTCAACGCTTTGAACGTGCCGCTCAGGCTGGTTTTAAGGGCGTTGAGTATCTTTTCCCTTATGAAGAAGATGCGGATGTTATTGCGGGTGAATTGAAAAAACATCAACTTACCCAAGCATTATTTAATATGCCTGCGGGGAATTGGGGCGCTGGCGAGCGTGGAATGGCGTCTATTCCTGGTCGTGAAGCCGAGTTCGCTCAAGGGGTACAAACTGCCCTGAAATACGCTTTAGCATTAGGCTGTAAACAAGTGCATGCCATGGCGGGTAAAGTGGATGAGAAATTCACACCTGAAGAGCAAAAAACGTGTTTTATTAAGAATATACAGCATGCAGCGGATGTGATGGCTGAGCACGGAATTCGTGTGCTTATCGAGCCGATTAATACCCGCGATATGCCAGGGTATTTCTTAACGACCCAAAAGCAGGCTGAAGCGCTGTTACCTGAAATCAATCGCGAAAACGTGTTTATTCAATTGGACTTGTATCACTGCCAGATTATGGAAGGTGACTTATTGAAAACAATTGAGCGTCTTTGGGGTAAATTTAGTCATATTCAGATAGCATCAGTACCTTTTCGCCATGAACCTGATAGCGGTGAAGTCAATTATCCATGGATTTTTAATCAACTCGATGAAATGGGATATGAAGGCTGGCTGGGATGTGAATACCACCCAGCAGGACGCACCGAAGACGGTTTAGGCTGGCTAAAGCAAGCTAATTCCTAGGAGAACCGAATGATCCCTTCCGAACGTCGTGATTTTATTTATCGCTATGTCTATGAGCACCAAACTGTGTCTATCAATGACTTAGTGGGTTTAATGAATGTCTCTCATATGACGGTTCGACGTGATATTCGCATGTTGGAAGAGGAAGGGAAGGTTGTCGGAATTAGTGGTGGTGTTCGGTTAAATGATGTGTTACGCCAAGAGCTACCGTGGAGCGAAAAGGCAAGACTTCATCATCAAACGAAACGCGAAATCGGTCAATTTGCCAGTTCACTAGTTGAAGATGGTCAGGTGGTTTACCTCGATGCAGGCACCACCACGTTTGAAATTGCCCGCGTATTGGGTGAGCGTTTTAATCTCACTATCGTGACCAATGATTTTTCCATCATGCAGTATTTGATGAATAAATCACAACTTAACCTGTACCACACTGGTGGGCAGGTTGATAAACGCAACCATTCCTGTGTTGGCAATACGGCGGCCGCTATGTTGCAAACACTAAACGTGGATATTGCGTTTATTAGTACCAGCTCATGGGACTTGCAACATGGGGTTTCCACACCGCATGAGGAAAAAGTCCAAATAAAACAAACGTTATTGGATGTCGCTCGTCGGTGTGTACTGGTTTCAGATAGCAGTAAATTCGGTAAATACGGTATGTTCCGTGTCTGCCCATTAGATCAATTGCACGACATCATTTGTGACCAACATTTACCGTCTGATGTGGTGCAACGGATACTCGAAAAAAACATAAAACTTCATTTAATAAATACATAAAAAACATCTTACCTACTGATGCATAACCCGGCAGGGTTATAGCAAGGAGAATGACAATGAAAGTTATTATTACTGGTGGCGCAGGTTTTCTGGGCCAGCAGCTAGCCGCTGCTTTGCTTAAAAACAACCAAGGATTAAAATTTAACCAGCTCGTTTTAGCGGATATTCAATGCCCTACATCGCCTATTGAAGACCCTCGTGTGAGTTGCGTTGCATTAGACTTAACCCAGCCAGAAGCCGCAGATAAGCTGATTGATGCGCAAACTGACGTGGTATTCCACCTTGCGGCGATTGTCAGTAGCCATGCTGAAAGTGATTTTAACTTAGGCATGAAAGTGAATTTCGATGCGACTCGCCAATTGCTTGAAGTCGCTCGCGCGAAAAACCCTGCCATCAAGTTTTTATTCACCAGCTCCCTTGCGGTATTTGGCGGTGAATTACCCGATGTGATCACCGACTTGTGTGTTGTTAACCCGCAATCTTCTTATGGTGCTCAAAAAGCCATGTGTGAATTGATGGTGAACGACTATTCCCGTAAAGGCTATGTGGATGGACGCGTGATGCGCTTACCTACCATTAGTATTCGCCCTGGAGTCCCGAATAAAGCAGCATCTTCTTTTGCTAGCGGCATTATCCGAGAGCCTCTAAATGGGATTGAGAGTGTTTGCCCAGTGTCTCCAGAGTTGGCGTTATGGTTATCTAGCCCAGAAACGGTGATCAACAACTTCATCCATGCGGTTTCAATTCCAGCAGAGAAATTTGGTCTTTCACGTACTGTGAACCTGCCGGGGATCACCGTGACAGTGCAAGAGATGATTGATGCCCTGCGTGATGTCGCTGGTCAACAAGCGGTTGATTTAATTCGTTTTGAGCCTGATGAAGCCGTCAACCGCATTGTGGCAAGCTGGCCGGGTAAATTCGATATTCGCCGTGCACTGGATTTAGGTTTTAAAGCTGATGGGTCATTTAGCGATGCGATCCGTTCCTTCATTAAGCACCACGGCTGTGCAAAATAGGAGATTAAATAATGTCCTATATTCCTATTATTGGCCTCGCGGTGGCCATATTTGTCCTTATCTTTTTAGTATTGCGAACGCGGGTTCACGCCTTGTTAGCGATGTTGATTGCGGCTGCAATCGCAGGGTTATCAGGGGGATTAACTGCGGCGGAAACCGTCACCGTTATTACAAAGGGCTTTGGTTCGACCCTCGGTAGCATTGGTATTGTTATCGGTCTCGGGGTAATGATGGGAAGGGTGCTGGAAGTGTCCGGTGCTGCTGAGCAGATAGCTTATAGTTTTATCAAATGGTTAGGTAAAAAACGCGAAGAGTGGGCGCTGGCAATTACCGGTTATATTGTCAGTATTCCTATCTTTGTAGACTCTGCATTCGTCATTTTGTATCCGCTGGCAAAAGCGTTAGCGAAGAATGGAAAACGCAGTATTTTAACTCTTGGTGTTGCATTGGCGGGTGGTTTAGTTGTTACCCATCATACTGTGCCGCCAACTCCAGGTCCTCTCGGTGTTGCCGGGATCTTCGGGGTTGACGTTGGTGCCATGATTTTAGCGGGTATGACGCTGGCAGTGCCGTGTGTCATCGGGATTGTGTTCTACGCCAAATGGTTGGGAACTAAATACCCTGAATTCATGCCAGATGAAACGGGCAGCGAAGATTTAAAAGAAGTGCATGCGCGTTACATGGAAGAAAAAGCCAACAAACCATTACCAAGCTTATTCTTATCATTGTTACCAATCATCACGCCAATTCTGTTGATTTTTATTAATGCTATCAACGGATTATTACTGAAAACTGCCGCATTCCAAGGCATGGATGATAACTGGTATTTCCAATCATTCCAATTCTTAGGGGCACCGATTATCGCCTTATCCATTAGCGTCCTGATTTCGGTTTATACGTTAATGCCAAAAGCGTCGAAAGAAGAAGTTATCGACCGTATGGAAGAAGGTTTGCAAGCGGCGGGTATCATCTTGCTTGTAACCGGTGCTGGTGGAGCATTAGGCGCAGTATTGCGTGACAGCGGAACGGGAACAATTCTTGCGGAGCATGTCGCGAATTTACCGATTACACCTGTATTAATCCCGTTTATTATCGCGACATTAGTGCGTTTAATTCAAGGGTCAGGAACGGTAGCAATGATCACCGCAGCTTCGATTTCTGCGCCAATCATTAGCCAAATTCCTGATATCAACTTATTAGTTGCGGCCCAAGCGGCAACGATGGGATCTCTGTTCTTCGGTTACTTTAACGACAGCCTTTACTGGGTGGTGAACAGAATGATGGGGATCAAAGACGTTAAACAACAAATGATTGTTTGGTCTATTCCAACAACAATAGCTTGGGCTATCGGGTTGGTTGGGGTCTTGATCCTTGATGTCGTGCTGTAAATTTAGCATATTGATATTATAGTGTTTTTTTCTTCTGCCTAATAAAAGCGCCCATTCGGGCGCTTTCTTTCGATAATCACAAACATTCATCTATACTGGGTGTATCTCATTATTCACATTCATCTCAATAAGACTTATTTGTGATCGTGATCTCGTTTTAATGAAATTCAAGTGAATCTGTTTCCATTAAAGTAGATATTGGTCACTAAATTAATCAAAGCTAAGCGCTATATTGACAATAATGTACTAATTCAATGATGCCATTGTGTAAAGGAGTTTGATATGTCTGACGTTTTCCACTTAGGTTTAAAAAAGAGTGACTTACAGGGTGCAACCGTTGCTATTGTTCCTGGGGATCCTAACCGTGTTGAAAAAATTGCACGTCTGATGGACAACCCTGTACATCTGGCTTCATTACGCGAATTCACCTCATGGCGTGGCGAGCTTGATGGCAAAGCTGTGATTGTCTGCTCAACCGGTATTGGTGGTCCATCAACCTCTATCGCAGTTGAAGAACTGGCTCAGTTAGGTATCCGTACTTTCTTACGTATTGGTACAACAGGTGCAATCCAAGAAAACATCAATGTGGGTGATGTACTTGTCACCACAGGTGCTGTTCGTTTAGATGGCGCAAGCCAGCACTTTGCACCACTGGAATTCCCAGCAGTCGCTGACTTCACTTGTACTAATGCGCTGTATGCTGCGGCGACAGAAGCGGGTGCAACCGTACACGTCGGTATTACCGCATCTTCCGATACCTTCTACCCAGGTCAAGAACGTTACGACACCTACACAGGTCGCGTAATGCGCCATTTCAGAGGCTCAATGAAAGAGTGGCAAGACATGGGCGTGATGAACTATGAAATGGAATCAGCAACACTGTTAACTATGTGTGCAAGCCAAGGCCTGCGTGCGGGTATGGTGGCTGGGGTTATCGTAAACCGTACTCAGCAAGAAATTCCAAATGAAGCGCTACTGAAAAAAACAGAAGGTAATGTTCTGAGCATCGTTGTCGAAGCTGCTCGCCGCCTGCTGTAATCCTAATTAGCTGACCCGTTTACTGATTTCACTCGGTTGTGGATTTTCGGTAAACGGGTTCAGTTATCATCCTTATACCCATGTATCTTAAATATTCTTGTATCTCTAAATGATCAGCGCTAAATTTATTTTCTCGCGTTTTTCTTATTCCCTTCATCTATGAATCTGTTATTGTCATTTAAAACAATTAATAGAAGCTTCTTAAGTTACTCAAATTACAAGTAATTGATGATTTCGTTTATTTTTAGTTTGAGCAATGACAGAGCTAAAAAGGGAAAACGTATGTCAACCAAACCTTACCTTCACCCCTCTGTGCTGCCTTTAACCGGTGGAATTAACTTTCGTGATTTAGGGGGAAAAAAACTGTCCAATGGCGGAAAAATAAAGCCCGGTGTTTTATTTCGTTCTGGGGCGCTCGACCGCTTAACCCAAGATGATGAAAAAGTCTTACAGTCACAAAACCTTTTCCAAATTATCGATTATCGCGATGAAGCTGAAATTTTAGATAAACCAGATGTGGTGTGGAGTGGTGCTCATTATGTGCATGCCCCTGCAAACCCGCTGGCAAAAGAAGTGAGTGCAAACCTTGATAAACTCACTCCTGAAGTGCTGGAACAGTTTGATCCTCAAGCCTTTATGTTCCGCCTCTATGAGTTGCTTCCGTTGAACAATGCCGCTTATCACCAATTAGTGAACATGTTGAAGCAGCCAGAAAAAGGTGGGCTTGTGCAACACTGTGCTGTGGGTAAAGACCGGACAGGGGTTGGCTCGGCTCTCGTGCTGTTTGCGCTGGGCGCAGATGTGAATACTGTGATGGATGATTACCTTTTAACGAACGAGACGTTAGCGCCATTTCGTAACCATTTACTCGAAGAATTTTCCAAGACCATGAGTGAAAATGTGGTGAAAAAATTCGAGTATGTATTTTCTGTTCGTGAAGAGTTTTTACAAACTGCATTGAAAAGCATAGAAAATAACTATGGAAGCGTGGATAACTGGCTAGAAAAAGACTTTGGTTTAGATAACGCTCAGCGCGGTGTACTTCAAAGTTACTTCCTCGAATAAACCTCTGCGGAATTGAAGTTGCAACGCGTCAGTTTTGTTGCAACTTTATTTACTTCCAAGAACTATAATATGTTTACTTAGCTGAATAATAGTTACTTAGTCGACTTATAGTTAACAAATCAATCTTAAACTGTAGGAATTCGCCCTTGAGTATTAATGAAATTGTCACGGCCATTACAGAATTTACTCGCGCTCATGAAGTGTGGGCGATCCCTATTGTTTTCATTCTTGCGTTTGGTGAATCCCTCGCGTTTTTATCGTTATTACTCCCTGCGACCGTTATTTTACTTGGTCTGGGCGCATTGATTGGTGAAAGTGAAATTGCCTTTTTCCCGATTTGGTTAGCCGCTGCATTAGGTGCATTTTTTGGGGATTGGGTCTCTTATTGGTTTGGTTTTCACTATAAAGAAAAAGTTCGTGAAATGTGGCCAATTTCCCGCAATCCTGAAATGATCGACAAAGGACATCGATTCTTTGAGAAGTGGGGCGTTTGGGGAATATTCTTCGGTCGATTCTTTGGACCATTACGCGCGGTGGTACCGCTTGTTGCAGGGATTTGTGAAATGCGGCAACGACATTTCCAAGTCGCTAACTTAGCCTCTGCGATGATTTGGGCATTTGGTATTTTAGCCCCCGGTGCGCTTGGTTTACGTTGGTTTGCGAGCTGGATGGGATAAGCTGCGAAGCCGCTCGCAAAAAGTAGCCGTTGGGAGATTTACCTCTGGACACTTATACAGTATCCCATTACCTTACTCTAGATTTTAAAAAGTAAGGATTGATTCGTGGATACCTCTCTTTTATATGCAATTATTGGCGCCTTAAGTGGCATTTTGGTCGGCGGTTTAGCGGTCTGGTTTTCTATTGTCCAAAAAATAGCGGGAAAAGAGCGAGAGCTACAAGAGGTATACCGCCAATTGGCGGCGAGTGATGAAAAAAATGTGCATTTAGCGCTGTGGAAAGAGGAATGTGACAGGCTCGATCAGGAGCTACGTACACAGCGAGATATTAACCGCGAACAAGAAGCAGAGCTGCGGGAAGTGATGACCCGCTTTGAACAGACGCAACTTGCCAATGAAGAAAAACAACGGATTTTACAAAATAGCGAGCAGCGCCTTACGGCTCAGTTCGAAAATCTAGCTAATCGTATTTTTGAGCAGAACGAACGTCGAGCATCCGAACAACATCAGAAAAATTTAATGGCTATGCTGTCACCGTTTCGTGAGCAACTTGAAGGGTTTCGCCAACAAGTGCAGCAAAGCTATGGCGAAGAAGCCAAAGAGCGCCATACACTCACTTATGAAATCCGCCAATTACAGCAGTTAAATAATCAAATGACCAAAGAAGCGGTCAACTTAACTCGAGCCCTAAAAGGAGATAACAAAATCCAAGGGAACTGGGGGGAAACGATTTTAACGCGGATTTTAGAAGTTTCAGGGCTGCGAAAAGGCAGTGAATTTGAAACTCAGGTGAGTATCAACACCGGCTTCAATAGCCGATACCAACCCGATGTGATTATCCATCTTCCTGAAGGCAAGGATGTGGTGGTCGATGCGAAAATGTCGCTGGTGGCTTATGAACACTATTTTAATAGTGATGACCCAGAACAGCAGCAGCAAGGCATAAAAGAGCATGTGGCTTCCATTCGTAACCATATGAAAATGCTCAGTCGCAAGGACTACCATCAATTACCGGGAGTTCGCTCTTTAGATTATGTGCTCATGTTTATTCCGATTGAGCCTGCGTATTTATTAGCATTAAAAGAAGCGCCTGAACTACTTGATGAAGGATTAAAACTGAATATCATGTTGGTTTGCCCATCCACCTTGCTGGTGGCAGTGCGTACCATTAATAATTTATGGCGCTATGAACGGCAAGAGCAAAATGCTCAAGAAATCGCAGATAGAGCCGCTAAAATGTACGATAAGCTGCGTTTATTTATTGATGATATGCAGGTATTGGGCTCGAGTTTAGAGAAAGCAAATCACACTTATTCTTCAGCAATGAAGCGCCTTGCTGAAGGCCGAGGTAATTTGCTTGCTCAAGCGGAAAGTTTTAAAGAGTTAGGTGTGGAAGTTAAGCAATCTATAGACCCTCAGCTAGCTGAGCGGGCTGACAAGTCTAATTGTGCGGAATCTTAGAGTTATAATAGGGTTTTCACTCAAAGGCTGGTACACTTCACAAAAAAGTTTGAACGATTAACAGGCATAATAGAAATGACCGAACCAACAAAAGAAACCATCGATTTTGGTTTCCGTACTGTAGAGAAAGAAGAAAAAGCTGGCCTAGTAGCAAATGTTTTTCACTCTGTAGCCTCTAAATATGACCTGATGAATGACTTAATGTCTTTTGGTATTCATCGTATCTGGAAACGTTTCACAATCGAAGCGAGTGGTGTGCGTCGTAATCAACGCGTACTTGACCTTGCTGGTGGAACTGGTGACCTCACTGCAAAATTCTCTCGCCTTGTGGGTGAAAAAGGTGAAGTGGTTCTCGCAGATATTAACGATTCAATGTTAAAAATGGGACGCGAGAAACTGCGCGATTTAGGCATTGTTGGTAATGTTAATTACGTACAAGCTAACGCAGAAGAGTTGCCATTCCCTGATAACTATTTTGACTGTATTACCATCTCTTTTGGTTTACGTAACGTCACCGATAAAGATAAAGCATTACGCTCCATGTTCCGTGTATTGAAGCCGGGTGGACGCCTGTTAGTGCTTGAGTTCTCTAAACCAATTCTTGAACCACTGAACAAAGCTTACGATGCTTACTCATTCCATATTTTACCGCGTATCGGTCAAGTGATTGTGAATGATCCTGAAAGCTATCGTTACCTCGCTGAATCTATCCGTATGCACCCAAATCAAGAAACCTTGAAAGGGATGATGGAAAACGCAGGTTTTGAGCAAGTCTCTTATGACAATATGACCGGTGGTATTGTTGCATTACATAAAGGGTTTAAATTCTAAGATGGAAGCACCATCAGCGCATATTGAAAATCCTAATACTGTTTTATATTCCTTGATGACGGCATTAATGGAAACCTCCTTGAACCATATGTTGTTCAAGGAAAAAGTCCTGCAACCTGCAAGAATGCGTTTAGCAGGTAAAGTGATGGGAATTGAGCTTAAAGAGCTGAATAAAACTCTGACACTTATTTTTGCTGAAAATCATGTAGATGTATTAAGTGAATGGCAGGAACCTGCAGATTGCACTATCAAAACGTCACTGTTTACGTTGATTAAGTTGAAAGATAAGCAGCAGCTTTCACAACTTATCAATAATGGCGACATTGTGATTGAAGGCGATATGCAAATTGTTCAACACTGGTCTTCATTACTGGATTTAGCTATCTGGAACCCAGCTCATTATTTATCGCCTTATATTGGTGATATTGCGGCAGAAGGCATCAGTAAAGTGTTGGGTAAAGGAGCTTGCCTCGCTTCTCGATTAGTTAGTCGTCAAAAAACATACGTTAAAGACATTATTCTGGAAGAGTGGAAAATGGCACCAAGTCAGTTGGAATTAGTGCACTTTAGCGATGAAGTTGAGCAGGTTTCAAATTCAATGAGTCAGTTAGAACAACGACTCAATCAGTTGGAGGAGAAGAATGACTCCCGGTGAAATAAAACGTCTTTACTTCATTATTCGGGTATTTCTCTCTTATGGACTAGATGAGCTGATCCCTAAAATTAAGCTGACATTGCCTTTAAGAATCGGGCGGTTAGGTTTTTTCTGGATCAAAAATAAACACAAAGATAAAGATCTTGGTGAACGGTTACGTTTAGCATTGCAAGAATTAGGACCGGTTTGGATAAAATTTGGTCAAATGCTTTCGACCCGCCGAGATTTATTCCCTCCTGCAATTGCTGATCAATTGTCATTGTTACAAGACAAAGTGGCGAGTTTCGATGGTAAATTAGCCCGTCGTTATATTGAAGAGTCACTCGGTGGTCCATTAGAGCAGTGGTTTGATAACTTTGATGAGCAGGCTCTTGCCTCTGCATCGATCGCCCAAGTTCATACTGCAACATTGAAAGAAAATGGCAAAGATGTTGTTTTGAAAGTTATTCGCCCTGATATTTTGCCTGTCATCAAAGCGGACATTAAGCTGATGTACCGTATTGCCAATTGGGTTCCTCTTCTTCCTGATGGACGACGTTTACGTCCTAAAGAAGTTGTGCGCGAGTACGAGAAAACCTTGATTGATGAGCTAAATCTTCTTCGCGAATCTGCTAACGCTATCCAGTTAAGACGCAACTTTGAAAACAGCTCTATGCTGTATATCCCAGAAGTTTACCCTGATTATTGCCGTGAAAACGTGATGGTCATGGAGCGTATCTACGGTATTCCTGTTTCGGATATTGCGGCATTAGAAGCGCAAGGTACGAACATGAAATTACTGGCAGAGCGGGGCGTAAAAGTCTTCTTTACTCAAGTATTTCGTGACAGTTTCTTCCACGCAGATATGCACCCGGGCAACATTTTTGTTAGTTACGATCATCCAGAAGATCCGCTCTACATTGGTATTGATTGTGGGATCGTGGGTTCGCTTAACAAAGAAGATAAGCGCTATTTAGCTGAAAACTTTATTGCCTTCTTTAATCGTGACTATCGTAAAGTCGCTGAATTGCATGTGGATTCTGGTTGGGTTCCGCCAGATACTAATGTTGAAGATTTTGAGTTTGCTATTCGCACCGTTTGTGAGCCTATCTTTGAAAAGCCATTAGCTGAGATTTCATTTGGGCATGTGTTATTGAATCTGTTCAATACCGCTCGTCGATTTAATATGGAAGTTCAGCCGCAATTGGTGTTATTGCAGAAAACCTTATTGTACGTTGAAGGTCTTGGTCGTCAGTTATACCCGCAGTTGGATTTATGGAAAACAGCAAAACCATTCTTAGAGGATTGGATCCATAGCCAAGTGGGTATTCCGGCTATTACCAAAGCGTTAAAGGAAAAAGCGCCATATTGGGCAGAGAAAATGCCAGAAATCCCTGATTTGATCTATGGGGCATTAAAGCAGCACCGTTTCTTGCAGTCCAATATTGAACAGCTTACACAAGAGTTAAAGCACCAACGCACTAAACAACGTAAATCACAGTACCTATTAGGAATTGGGGCGACCTTTATTCTTTGTGGTAGCTTATTCTTTATTTCTGACTTAACCCGAATTGCAGCAGCATTTATGGCTGTAGGTGCATTGTCGTGGCTTGTAGGTTGGTGTAAAGGAGAGGATAATTAAGTAGACTTTGTTTTGCGACAAGTTTATAAGGCTGTGATCATTTCCGTATTTAGCGTTGGTTGTATATAATAGAGTTAGTTACAATTGATCCCAAAACTATAGAGGTATTAACAATGGAATCAACTTTTGCAATGGCTGCTTTCGGTAGTCCTTGGCAATTAATTATCATTGCTTTGCTTATCATTTTAATTTTCGGCACCAAGAAATTACGTTCTTTAGGTTCTGATCTGGGCGAATCACTTAAGGGCTTCAAAAAAGCAATGAGCGATGATGAAGCTGCAAAAGCGAAAGCAGAGCAAGAGAAGCAAGATGCTGATTTTGCACCGAAAAACATCACTGAACAACAGGCTCCTGAGAAAAAAGACAGCCCAGTTGAGAGCAAAAATAAAGAGCAGGGATAAACCGTGTTTGACATAGGTTTTAGTGAACTACTGCTAGTTGCGATCATCGGTCTTGTGGTATTAGGCCCCCAACGTCTACCAGTGGCAGTGAGAACTGTTGCTGGTTGGATTCGTGCTATGCGCTCTATGGCTGCTAATGTCCAGAATGAGCTATCACAAGAACTGAAATTGCAAGAACTGCAAGAGACTCTTAAAAAAGTTGAAGAGAAGGCGGGTTTGGAAACTCTTTCTCCGGAACTTAAAAAGTCGATGGATGACCTGCGTCATGCTGCTTTGTCTTTACAAAGTGGTTATCAGGCAACAACCAATGATGTCCAATCTGAGTTGAACAAAGCAAAAGAGATCACAGAAAACTACGATGCTGCGGTAAAGGAATCCCATGCTAGTTCTTCGCAAACTCAAGAGTCAGATCCTGATCCTGAGTATGCTGCTAAGATGGCTGCCGTTGTTGAAGAAAAACCTGCTTCAGCAACACCAACAGACTCTAAGCCACTCGATGCTAAAGTAACAAACTCCAATCAAACAGAAAGTGAAAAATAACACATGGCTGTCAATGATGCTCAACCACTTATTAGCCACCTGATTGAACTAAGAAAGCGGCTACTAAACTGTTTGATTACGGTATTAATCGTCTTTGCGGCGCTCGCTTATTTTTCAAATGATATTTATCGCCTTGTTGCTGCGCCTTTGATTGATAAGCTGCCTGTTGGTTCTCAAATGAGTGCGACAGACGTAGCATCGACGTTTTTTACTCCGATTAAACTAACCATGATGGTATCTGTATTTGTTTCGATACCCGTCATTTTGTACCAGGTCTGGGCATTTATCGCGCCTGCGCTGTATAAGCATGAACGTCGATTAATGCTGCCGTTACTGGTATCAAGTAGCTTCCTATTTTATTTAGGAATGGCTTTTGCTTACTTTGTGGTATTCCCGTTAGCTTTTGGTTTTTTTGTAAAAACAACACCAGAAAGTGTTAACTTTATACCTGATATCAGCAAATACCTCAGTTTTGTCATGACATTGTTCATGGCATTCGGGGCTGCGTTTGAAGTACCAATTGCGATTATTTTACTATGCTGGACTGGCGTAACGACTCCAGAATCACTTAGACGTAAACGTCCATATATCTTAGTGGGTGCGTTTATTGTCGGGATGTTCCTGACTCCGCCAGATGTTTTATCACAAACTCTACTTGCAGTACCGATGTATTTGCTGTTTGAGCTTGGGGTATTACTGTCTAATTTCTATGTTGGCAAAGGTCGACGTAGAGGTGATGACGAAGAAGAAGAGCCTGAAGAATAATCACGGTGACAACATTATTGTGAAATAAAAAGCCCATTCAATCGATGGGCTTTTTTTATGCCAGTTTGAAGCAAACATATCGTGAAAAACTTATTCAGACTCTTTTCTAAATTGCGTATTATCAATGACTTTTGCGACAGTGGTATTTAAGATGTTAAGCAAGAGGATTGAGCGCGACTCACCATTTGGTTCATTGAAGATGGCCTTAACGCCGGCAAAAATACCTTCAGTAATGACAACACTATCTCCCTGAGAGGGGAGATCCGGTGATTGAGTATGGCTGACGGGCGTTTGTTGTATGAGTTCAATTATCTCTTCAGGAACTTCAGCCGGTAATGCGCCAAAGCGAATAAAGTGGCTGACACCGCGTGTAGATTGGATGGTGGTTGTATGAATTTGCTCATGGTCGAATTTCACAAACAGGTAATTGGGGAATAACGCTTCAGTAATAACTGTGCGCTTGCCTCGAACGACTTTCTCCATTTCAGTCATTGGAGTCATACAAGTCACATGCTGTCGAGTTAAGTGCTCAACCGCTCTATCCAGTTGCCCTCGTTTGCAATACAGCAAATACCATTTTTCCATTTTTTGATCCCATCCAACAAATTTATGCTCATGATAACAAATTAAGGCATAAGAATGTGACTAATGATGAGTTGCACAATATTATTCATCTACACAAGTATAGATTAATTCGATAGTTACGAAATTAGATACACAATAAACATAGCAGTTAATACACTTTTTGTAGGAGACACCATGGATATCTTTTTACTGAGTAATGGCAAACTTTCCGGCAACCCTGTATGGCTAAGTTACGCATTACCAAGAATTAGCGAAATGATTGAACGTAAACAGATTAAGTCAGCAGTATTAGTGCCTTATGCTGTTTTACGTGGTTCTCACGATGAGCGTGCAGAGCAGTTAAGCGATGCTTTAGGCATTAAGGTAACTTCGATTGAACATTTTGAAAGCCCAGTCGAAGCCATCGAACAAGCAGAATGTATTCTTGTGAGTGGCGGTAATACATGGTGGTCAAACAAATGCTTGCATGAGAATGGCTTAATTGTTGCTATCCAACGTGCAGTACGTGAACGCGGTGTACCTTACATTGGTTGGAGTGCGGGTTGTAACGTGGCGACCCCAAGTATTCGTACAACGAATGATATGCCTGTGAGCAATGCGGTTATCATGCCGTCTTTAGGGCTGTTTCCAATGCAAATTAACCCACATTATATCGATGCGCATATTTCTGGGCATATGGGTGAAACACGAGATGAGCGCTTACAAGAATTCTGTGTTATTAACCCTCATGAAGTTGTTGTCGCGTTACGCGAAGGTAGCGGATTACAGATCAAAGGAAATGAATTAAGCTACTTCAGTGGTAAAAATGAAGGTTTCAAGCTGTTTCAGCACAACAAAACATTCCCTGAGCAATTTGATACCGTATCATTAAAGGATTATGTTCCGTTTGATTGCAAGTAAAGTGATATACTTAATCTGAAGATATTGATTATTAAGTATGTTTAACAGCAACTTGTAACCTTGGCTGGGAACCTTATAATGAGGTTCCCCCTGTAATAGTAAAAGAAGATAATGAAATACCGTGACCTTAGAGATTTCATCGCGCAGCTTGAAAAGCAAGGCGAACTAAAACGCATTACGATGGAAGTCGACCCTTATTTGGAAATGACTGAAATCGCAGATCGTACACTAAGAGCAGGGGGACCAGCCTTACTATTCGAAAACCCTAAAGGCTATAATATGCCCGTTCTGTGTAACTTGTTTGGTACAACCAAGCGCGTTGCTATGGGAATGGGGCAAGAAGATATTAAAGCCTTACATGATGTGGGTAAGTTGCTCGCTTTCTTGAAAGAACCGGATCCTCCTAAGGGTTTTCGTGACTTAATGGACAAGTTGCCGAAATTCAAACAAGTGCTGAATATGCCAGCTAAACGCTTAAGCTCAGCGCCTTGTCAGGAAGAAATTTGGGCAGGTGATGATGTTGATCTGACTAAGATCCCCGTTATGCATTGCTGGCCGGAAGATGCTGCGCCACTGATTACTTGGGGTTTAACGGTCACTAAAGGTCCCCATAAAGAACGCCAAAATTTAGGTATCTATCGCCAGCAAGTCCTTGGCAAAAATAAAGTTATTATGCGTTGGTTATCTCATCGTGGTGGTGCGCTGGATTTCCAGGAGTGGTGTCAGGCACATCCAGGTGAACGATTCCCAGTCGCTGTGGCGCTAGGTGCTGACCCCGCAACGATTTTAGGCGCAGTGACACCAGTTCCTGATACGCTATCTGAATATGCTTTTGCTGGGTTACTCCGAGGCAATAAAACGGAAGTCGTAAAGTGTATTTCTAACGACTTAGAGGTTCCTGCAGGGGCGGAAATTATCCTTGAAGGATATATTGAACCGGGCGAAATGGCACCAGAAGGCCCTTACGGTGACCACACTGGTTATTATAACGAGATTGATGACTTCCCAGTATTTACTGTGACTCATGTGACTCAACGTCGCGATGCGATTTATCACTCTACCTATACAGGCCGTCCACCAGATGAACCTGCAGTATTAGGGGAAGCGCTGAACGAAGTTTTAGTGCCTATTTTGCAAAAGCAGTTCCCTGAAATTGTGGATTTCTATTTGCCACCAGAAGGTTGTTCCTATCGTCTGGCGGTTGTTACCATGAAAAAACAGTATGCAGGACACGCAAAAAGAGTAATGATGGGCGTCTGGTCTTACCTGCGCCAATTTATGTATACGAAGTTCGTGATTGTTTGTGATGATGATATCAATGCTCGTGATTGGAAAGATGTTATTTGGGCCATCACAACACGTATGGATCCTGCTCGTGATACTGTCATGATGGAAAACACGCCGATTGATTATCTCGATTTTGCATCACCGATTTCTGGGCTTGGTTCCAAAATGGGAATGGATGCGACCAATAAATGGCCGGGAGAAACCAACCGTGAATGGGGACGCCCTATTGTCATGACGCAGAGTGTCAAATCCCGCGTAGATGATATCTGGGAACAGTTAAATATTATTGAAAAGTAAGAGGAAAATCATGGCAACTTTGAGCTGTAAAGTCACATCTGTTGAATCTATCACGGATACAGTTTATCGGGTTATTTTGTTGCCAGACGGACCTTTTCATTTTAAAGCGGGTCAATATCTTATGGTCGTTATGGATGAAAGAGACAAACGACCATTCTCTATGGCTTCTACTCCCGAAAATAATCAATCTATCGAACTGCATATTGGCGCGTCGGAATTTAATTTATACGCTATGGCGGTGATGGATCGCATTTTAGAACAGCAACGTATTGATATTGATATTCCTCACGGTAAAGCGTGGTTCCGCGAAAATAGCCAAAACCCGATGATCTTGATCGCAGGCGGTACCGGCTTCTCTTATACCCATTCTATTCTATTGGCTGCTTTGGCTGAAAACCCTCAACGGGATATTACTTTCTATTGGGGCGGTCGCCAGTTAGAGCATTTGTATGACCTCGGTGAATTGCAGGCTATTAGTGAGCGTTATCCTAATCTGAAAGTGGTTCCTGTTGTCGAGCAACCGGATGAAAATTGGCGTGGAAGAACAGGAACTGTTTTGAGTACCGTGCTAGAAGATTTCGGTGACTTATCTGGGCATGATATTTATATTGCGGGTCGTTTTGAGATGGCGAAGATTGCGCGGGATAGGTTTTGTAATGAGAGGGGGGCAAAGTCCACCCAGTTGTTCGGCGATGCCTTCGACTTTTTGTGATTTGAGTATCCCCGTCATATTTCAAGCCACAGGGGTGTTAGCTTCATAAAGCTACCCTATCACATACTCCAGTATGCTCAAGGGATAGCTTTACTTGCCGCCTACCTGTGACCTGAACTATTTAGGGGATGGACTGAGTTGTATTCAATATTCTGGTTGATTGGTTGATTGGTTGATTGGTTGATTGGTTGATTGGTTGATTGGTTGATTGATTGATTTCACTGAGCTGGTTCGTGGATAAAAAAATCCCGCCCCTGACTAGGCGGGAACATTGCAAGATACGACAATGTAACGGCAAAATGAATTAGACTCTTTCGATAATTGTGGCGATGCCTTGCCCAAATCCAATACACATTGTAGCTAAACCAAACTGCTTATCATGTTGTTCTAACTGATTAAGTAACGCAGTTGTGATCCTTGCGCCAGAGCAACCGAGAGGGTGCCCTAAAGCGATTGCTCCACCACTTAAATTCACTTTCTGATCCACTTGGCTTTCTGAAATTTGCAGCCCTTTTAGGCAAGCAATAGACTGAGCCGCGAAAGCTTCATTAAGTTCAATAATATCAATATCATTCAACGTCAGCCCCGCACGCTTTAATGCTAATTCAGTGGCAGGAACTGGCCCAAAACCCATGATTGAAGGATCGCAACCAACCACGGCCATGGCGCGAATTTTTGCACGAGGTTTCAATCCATGCAGTTTGGCATAAGACGCACTGGCAAGTAGCATGGCTGAAGCACCATCGGACAGTGCTGACGAATTACCTGCGGTCACGGTACCACTGACAGGGTCGAAAGCGGGTCTTAATGCAGCAAGTCCTTCCAAATTGGCATCAAAACGGATGACTTCGTCATAGTTGATTGAAATAAGATTGCCATCAGCGTCATGTCCTGAAATCGGAACGATTTCACGGCTAAATTTACCATTCTTAGTTGCCGCTGCCGCGCGTTGGTGAGATCTCAATGCAAAGGCATCTTGTTCTTCGCGACTGATTTTATACATTTTGGCGAGCATTTCGGCAGTTAAACCCATGGCTCCAGAGGCTTTTGCTACGCGTAATGTGAGCTTTGGATTGAAATCAATACCGTGAGTCATTGGAACATGACCCATATGCTCAACACCTCCAATCAAAACGGAATGTGCATCTCCAGTCATAATGAAACGGCTTGCGTCATGAATGGCTTGCATCGAAGAACCACATAGGCGATTGACCGTGACCGCAGGAACTGTATGAGGAATATCAGTCAATAAAGCGGCATTTTTTGCGATGTTAAAACCTTGCTCTAAGGTTTGCTGAACACATCCCCAAATAATGTCATCCAACTCTTTCTTTTTCGCATTGGGATTGCGTTCAAAAATTGCATTCATCAGGTGTGCAGAGAGGTCTTCTGCTCTTACATGACGAAATACACCGCCTTTGGAACGGCCCATTGGTGTGCGTATACCATCAATAATGAAGACATTTTCCATAGGATTAACCTCTCGCAACTTTTTTAACATCAATAGCCACAACCGGTGGCTGCGGATAGTATCTGGCGTTAGTGGCCGCTTTTTCTTTCAATCCATTTGGAACTTGATAAAGCGGGCTTAAATGGGAGTAGGACTCCGCAGTTTTGACATAAGACTGGCTACCGAGTGTATCAAGATAGCAGAAAACACCTCCGCGGAATGGCGGGAAACCAAGTCCATAAACTAGCGCAATATCGGCATCTGAAGGGCTGTGTATAATGCCTTCTTCAAGGCAGCGAACCACTTCGTTCACCATTGGCGCCATCATTCGAGCAATAATTTCATCTTTAGTAAATGAACGCTTACTTTGGCGAATCGAACTTAATAATTCATCGGTTTTTGGGTCATCAATTTTCTTTGGTTTTCCTTTTTTATCTTTTTCATATTGATAAAAGCCTTTGCCATTTTTCTGACCAAAACGTTGTTGTTCAAACATAATATCGATGGCGTTCTTACCGACTTTTTGCATTCTTTGCGGAAATCCTTGAGCCATGACTTGCTCTGCATGAAATGCGGTATCAATCCCGACAACATCAAGTAGATAAGCCGGCCCCATTGGCCAACCAAATTCTTTTTCCATGACTTTATCGATTTCTCTAAAATCGGCGCCATCTTGAAGTAATAAGTTAAACCCAGCGAAATAAGGGAAAAGAACGCGGTTAACGAAAAAGCCAGGGCAGTCATTTACAACAATAGGGGTTTTTCCCATTTTATTCGCATAAGCAACCACTTTAGCGATGGTGGCATCACTGGTTTTTTCACCTCGAATAATTTCGACCAAAGGCATGCGATGAACAGGATTGAAAAAATGCATACCACAGAAGTTTTCTGGGCGTCTAAGAGAGTTCGCTAGTTCAGTGATTGGAATAGTTGAAGTATTTGAAGCCAGTATAGTCTCTGATGTGATTAGTGATTCCACTTCGGATAACACGGCGGCTTTTATTTTAGGGTTTTCAACGACAGCTTCAACGATCACCTGAGAATTATCAATGCCAGCATAAGATAAAGACGGATGGATAGAGGCTAAGGTTGTTGCCATATTATCTGCAGTGATTTTTCCTCGTTCAAATTGACCATTAAGCAGCTTTCTAGCTTCATCAATACCTAAATCTAAGGATTTCTCATTGATATCCTTCATCAGAACGGGAACACCCTTGCTCGCAGATTGATAAGCAATACCTCCACCCATAATGCCTGCACCCAGTACAGCTGCGTGTGCCGGTGCAGTAGAGGAACCTGCGATTTTTTTACTGGTCGATTTAACCTGTTGATCATTCAGAAAAACGCTAACTAATGCACGAGCAACATCACTATGAGCCAGCGGGACGAAAGCAGCAGTTTCATGTTTCAGTGCTTCATCTCGAGTGCAGTTTGCAGCTTTCTCGATAGTATTGACTGCACTCATTGGTGCTGGATAGTGTTTTCCAGCAACTTGATAGACCATACCTTTAGCAACGTTAAAGCTCATTGCTTGCTCTAGTGCGCTAAGTTTTAGCGGCTCAAGTTTTGGCTGCCGTGCTTGACGCCAATTTAATACGCCAGAAATAGCTTGTTCGATGATGTGCAAGGCTGCCTGTGGTAATTTTTCAGTTTCGACAATCGCATCCACTAAACCGAGTTTCAATGCTTGAGATCCACTAACATCTTTACCCGCAGTGATAATTTCCAGAGCGCTATCAAGACCAATAAGTCGAGGCAAACGGACTGATCCGCCAAAGCCAGGCATAATTCCTAACTTTGTTTCAGGTAAGCCAATTCTGGCATCGGGTGACGCAATTCTAAAATCGGTAGCGAGTACACACTCACATCCACCGCCTAGGGCATAACCATTAATTGCGCTAATAGTTGGAACAGGGAGATCTTCAAGGCGATTAAATATACTATTCGCGTAACCAAGCCAGTCACTGAGGGTTTCTTTGGATGCTTCGAATAGAGATAAAAATTCTTTAATATCTGCGCCAACAATAAAAGCGGGTTTATCTGAGCGCAAAATAACGCCTTGTAAATCGCTTTGTTGTTCGAGTACTGCAACTGCTTCATCAAGTGAAGCGACGGTATGAGTATCCAATTTATTGATTGGTCCTGATGAGTTAAACACCAGTTCTGCAATACCTTTTTTCAACCATTGAATAGAGATTGTCTCACTTTGATAAAGCATGCTGTTCTCCTTTATGTGGCGGTCTTATCTGGTATGACCAGATGAAAATCAGTGTGACGATAATGTTAATTAAATGCAAATGATTAATAACAAAACTGGAAGGCGGCTCACAGGAATTAAGGTAAATAACACAAGGTGAAAATGATATTTCTATTAATAATCAATGTATTAATCTTATCTTGTCATTGAGTGCATACACGTTATTAGCAGAACGTGATAAGCTTGATTTTTCTAACTAATACTGAAAGGTTGAACAAAATGGAAAAACTGGCTGGACTCTACGCAGAACATATTAAAACGCTACAAAAAACGACTCAGCAAGTTTTGCAACGCAGTAAATTAGATGCCATCTTGATTCATTCAGGAGAGCCAATTCGCATTTTCCTCGATGATAGTGACTACCCATTTAAAGTGAATCCACATTTCAAAGCATGGGTTCCAGTGACGGACGTCCCGCATTCTTGGTTATTAGTCGATGGAGTGAATAAACCGAAGTTATGGTTTTACTCACCAGTTGATTATTGGCATAGCGTTGAACCTTTACCAACTAGCTTCTGGACGAAAGAAGTTGAGCTTATTCATCTGAAAAATGCGGATGAAATTAAAGGCTTTTTAGCGAATTTACCGAAAGAGCATCTAGCTTATATCGGCTCCTCTGCAAACAAAGCCGAATCTTTAGGTATTTCGACACACAATATCAACCCAAAACCTGTACTCGATTATTATCACTATCACCGTTCATATAAGACAGACTATGAGCTGTACTGCATGCGCGAAGCCCAAAAAATGGCGGTGAATGGTCACTTATCAGCTTTCGAAGCTTTTCAAGCTGGGGCAAGTGAGTTTGATATTAATATTAGCTATTTAGAAGCGACAGGGCATCGTGATACGAATGTGCCTTACGGTAACATTGTAGCTTTAAATGAAAATGCAGCCGTGCTTCACTACACTAAATTACAGCAAACGGCTCCGAGTGAATTACGTAGCTTCTTGATTGATGCTGGTGCTGAGTATAACGGTTATGCCGCTGATATTACTCGTACTTATGCCGCTAAGAACAAAAGTGAATTTGCAGAATTAGTTGCAGATTTGAATACAGAACAACTCGCTTTGATCGCTTCAATTAAAGCTGGCGTGCGTTATACCGATTACCATGTAGATATGCATCACCGTATTGCGAAATTACTTACTAAGCATGGAATTGTGAAAGGGATTAGCGAAGATGCTATGGTTGAAAATGGTTTAACAACACCATTTTTACCACACGGATTAGGTCATCCATTAGGTTTGCAAGTTCATGATGTAGCAGGTTTTATGCAGGATGAAGACGGTACTCATTTAGCAGCGCCGAAAATGTATCCATTCTTACGCTGTACTCGTATTTTGGAACCAAGAATGGTGTTAACTATCGAACCGGGTCTTTACTTTATTGAGTCCTTGCTTTCTGCCTGGCGTACAGGGGAGTTCAGTCAGCACTTTAATTGGGATAAAATCGAGCACTTCAAACCTTACGGTGGTATTCGAATTGAAGATAATATCGTTATCCATCATAACCATATTGAAAATATGACTCGAGATTTGCATTTACCGTAATGAAAGCGTACTCAATTCCGGCAGAAACGATCTCTTTTTCGGAAGAGATCAAAAAAAGCCGTTTTATTACTTATATCGCTCATACCGAGGGTATTGACGCTGCGAAAGATTATATTCAATCGATTAAAGCGCAATACCCCGATGCCCGGCACCATTGCTGGGCATTTGTTGCGGGGCGACCTGATGATTCCCAGCAATTAGGTTTTTCCGATGATGGAGAGCCTACGGGAACGGCAGGTAAACCCATTATGGCGCAGCTATTAGGTAGCAACTTAGGTGAGATCACTTGCGTTGTTGTGCGTTATTTTGGTGGAATAAAGCTAGGTACGGGTGGGTTAGTCCGTGCTTATGGCAGTGGGGTTCAGCAGGCGCTGAAGTTGCTCCCAACACAAACTAAAGTCCCTCAAAAAATCTTCAATGTGGTATGTGATTACTCACTTATCAATGGAGTTGAGCAATTATTAGCTCAGGTAAATGGTACTATATTGCTCAGTGATTATAATGAGTCTGTATCTTTGCAAATTTCTATTCCTGCTACTTGTGAGCAGGAGGTCAATGATAAATTACGTGATATCAGTCGTGGGGAAGTTACTCTCTTAGAACCGTCACAAGAGCAAACAGCATAGCAAGGAACCGGCCGAATGCATTTTCGCGCAATAACTCGTATTGTCGGGTTACTCGTCATTATCTTCTCTTTTACTATGGTCATACCTGGTATTGTCGCACTGATATATCGCGATGGTGCGGGACGAGCATTCAGTCAAACTTTTATAACGGCGTTGCTGATTGGGCTTTTTTTATGGCTGCCTACGCGAAATAGTCGACATGAATTAAAAGCAAAAGAAGGTTTTTTAATTGTTGTTCTGTTTTGGACGGTGCTAGGGAGTGTCGGGGCACTGCCGTTTATCTTCTCTGAAAAACCCAATTTATCTGTTACAGATGCCTTCTTTGAGTCCTTTTCTGGGCTAACAACCACCGGTGCAACAACTCTGACGGGATTAGACTCTCTTCCGAAAGCGATCTTATTCTATCGGCAGATGCTGCAATGGCTTGGAGGGATGGGGATCATTGTACTCGCCGTCGCGATTTTGCCTCTCTTAGGTGTCGGGGGGATGCAGCTCTATCGTGCAGAGATGCCGGGGCCATTAAAAGATAACAAAATGCGTCCGCGAATTGCGGAAACGGCAAAAACCCTTTGGCTTATTTATGTGTTGCTAACTATCGCGTGTGCGATTGCATTATGGATCGCCGGTATGGATGTGTTCGATGCGATATCACACAGTTTTTCAACCATCGCGATCGGTGGGTTTTCTACTCATGATGCCAGCATAGGCTACTTTAATAGTCCTGCCATTAATACCATTATTGGCGTGTTTCTAATTATCTCGGGTTGTAACTTTGGCTTGCACTTTGCGGTTTTAACGGGAAGAAGCCTCGGAATTTATTGGCGCGACCCTGAATTTAGAATGTTCATCAGTTTCCAGTTTGTTCTAGTCGTGATCTGTACCGCGGTGCTGATGTATCACTCCGTATATGCTGGCTTTGGGCAAACGTTGGATCAAGCCTTTTTCCAAGTGGTCTCGATGGCGACCACTGCGGGTTTCACCACTGACAGTTTTTCTGGCTGGCCGCTGTTCTTGCCAATGCTTCTACTATGTGCGGCGTTTGTCGGTGGTTGTGCAGGGTCAACGGGTGGGGGATTAAAAGTGATTCGTATCCTTTTACTGTTCCTGCAAGGTTCCCGAGAGTTAAAACGATTAGTGCATCCTAATGCGGTCTATACCATTAAATTAGGACAAAGGGCGCTGCCAGAAAGGATCATTGAAGCTGTCTGGGGATTCTTCTCTGCTTATGCTTTAGTTTTCGTGGTTAGCTTGCTGCTTTTAATCGCCACTGGGGTGGATGAGTTTTCTGCATTCTCAGCGATTGCGACAACGTTGAATAACTTAGGCCCTGGCTTAGGTACTGTTGCTGATAACTTCACGACAATGAATCCTGCAGGTAAATGGATTTTAGTTGTCACGATGCTGTTTGGTCGTTTGGAAGTGTTTACTTTATTAGTATTACTGACCCCTACTTTCTGGCGTGAGTAATATAGCTGCGCCGCTAACGTATATAGATAGTAACGATTAGGAATAAAAATGAGTTATCTACTTTTGCACTCAAGCACCGATGGGCAAACCAAAAAAATCATACTTAAAATGGCAGATCAATTACGTCGCGCTGGGCGTGAGTGTGATATTCGTGATTTGAATTCAGATAAAAGCTTTAACTTATTTGCTTACGAAAAGGTGCTAGTGGGAGCTTCTATTCGTTATGGACATTTCAATAAGCAGTTAGTACGTTTTGCCACAACCCATCAGACTCAGCTTAATTCGATGAAAACGGGGTTCTTTGCCGTTAACCTTACAGCAAGAAAAGAAGGCAAGAATACCGTTGAGACGAATGCCTATACTCGTAAGTTCTTAGAGAAGTGTCCATGGCAGCCTACCGTGAAGTCTGTTTTTGCAGGCGCGCTGTTTTACCCTCGCTATAAATGGTTTGATAGAGTGATGATCCGGCTCATTATGAAAATGACAGACGGACCAACCGACCCAAATACAGAAATTGAATATACCAATTGGGATAATGTTGCGGCTTTCGCAACTGAATTTGATAATCTCTAGCTCGATATTTAAACGAATCGTGGTTGTTTTGCACGATTTGTTTAAAAAGGAAACGGTTGAATAAAAATATTCAAAAAACACTTGCGAGATTTTTCGAGCTCCCTATAATGCGCATCCGTTGTCACGACAAACCGGCTCGAAGAAAACCTCGAAGCCCCGTGATAACAGAGGTGAAGAAAGAAAATAGTTGAAAATAATCGCTTGACTTTCTAAATAAAAAACGTAGTATACGACACCTCGCGACAACGACCTAAAGTCGATAATCAAAAGATTAAGTCGCACCGCTCTTTAACAATTTATCAGACAATCTGTGTGGGCACTCACAGGACACTATCAAAAAAATATTTGATTTTAAGTCTTGAAGAGTGACTAACACGTTAATTCATATATATGAACTAATAGGTAATTTGGTTTCTTCGGAAATCAAACGACAGTAACATTCTTTGAGCATCAAGCTTTTTAATTGAAGAGTTTGATCATGGCTCAGATTGAACGCTGGCGGCAGGCCTAACACATGCAAGTCGAGCGGTAACAGGGGAAGCTTGCTTCTCGCTGACGAGCGGCGGACGGGTGAGTAATGTATGGGGATCTGCCCGATAGAGGGGGATAACTACTGGAAACGGTAGCTAATACCGCATAATCTCTTAGGAGCAAAGCAGGGGAACTTCGGTCCTTGCGCTATCGGATGAACCCATATGGGATTAGCTAGTTGGTGAGGTAATGGCTCACCAAGGCGACGATCCCTAGCTGGTCTGAGAGGATGATCAGCCACACTGGGACTGAGACACGGCCCAGACTCCTACGGGAGGCAGCAGTGGGGAATATTGCACAATGGGCGCAAGCCTGATGCAGCCATGCCGCGTGTATGAAGAAGGCCTTAGGGTTGTAAAGTACTTTCAGTTGGGAGGAAGGCGTTGATGCTAATATCATCAACGATTGACGTTACCAACAGAAGAAGCACCGGCTAACTCCGTGCCAGCAGCCGCGGTAATACGGAGGGTGCAAGCGTTAATCGGAATTACTGGGCGTAAAGCGCACGCAGGCGGTTGATTAAGTTAGATGTGAAATCCCCGGGCTTAACCTGGGAATGGCATCTAAGACTGGTCAGCTAGAGTCTTGTAGAGGGGGGTAGAATTCCATGTGTAGCGGTGAAATGCGTAGAGATGTGGAGGAATACCGGTGGCGAAGGCGGCCCCCTGGACAAAGACTGACGCTCAGGTGCGAAAGCGTGGGGAGCAAACAGGATTAGATACCCTGGTAGTCCACGCTGTAAACGATGTCGATTTGGAGGTTGTTCCCTTGAGGAGTGGCTTCCGGAGCTAACGCGTTAAATCGACCGCCTGGGGAGTACGGCCGCAAGGTTAAAACTCAAATGAATTGACGGGGGCCCGCACAAGCGGTGGAGCATGTGGTTTAATTCGATGCAACGCGAAGAACCTTACCTACTCTTGACATCCAGAGAACTTAGCAGAGATGCTTTGGTGCCTTCGGGAACTCTGAGACAGGTGCTGCATGGCTGTCGTCAGCTCGTGTTGTGAAATGTTGGGTTAAGTCCCGCAACGAGCGCAACCCTTATCCTTTGTTGCCAGCGATTCGGTCGGGAACTCAAAGGAGACTGCCGGTGATAAACCGGAGGAAGGTGGGGATGACGTCAAGTCATCATGGCCCTTACGAGTAGGGCTACACACGTGCTACAATGGCGTATACAAAGAGAAGCGACCTCGCGAGAGCAAGCGGAACTCATAAAGTACGTCGTAGTCCGGATTGGAGTCTGCAACTCGACTCCATGAAGTCGGAATCGCTAGTAATCGTAGATCAGAATGCTACGGTGAATACGTTCCCGGGCCTTGTACACACCGCCCGTCACACCATGGGAGTGGGTTGCAAAAGAAGTAGGTAGCTTAACCTTCGGGAGGGCGCTTACCACTTTGTGATTCATGACTGGGGTGAAGTCGTAACAAGGTAACCGTAGGGGAACCTGCGGTTGGATCACCTCCTTACCATTGAAGTGT